>NZ_CALJEM010000049.1 GCF_938074695.1 uncultured Thermosynechococcus sp. | reverse complement strand
CAGGCCATCTTTCAGGGGTCTACACCCCCTAGAATGGGGGGCAACTGGGTTGACCGTTGTATTGTCTGTGGCAGCTGCTGCGACTCAACAGACAATTTTGACAGCGATCGCCCCTTTGCCCCTTTCGTTGGCGGTGGGTTTGAACCTAGTCAATCGTAAAAAACTAGATGATCGGTTCCAAGTCGTTGTGCAGCAACAGGAAGCGAAAATTGCTGAACTGGTTGCTTCCCAAGGCCAGCAGCAGTCAGAGTTGGGCAACCTTACCCTGACCCTTGCCCAGATGCGCGATCGCCTTGAGGATGTGCAGAAACAGGTGATGCAGCTCAGCCAAGGGACACAGCATCTCCACGACTACACCCGCATTCTCAACACAGAGCAAAAACAAATTGAAGAAGTGCTGGATTATCTGCGGCAGATTGAGAAAAATACCCAAGTCATTCAAGTGAACCCCAGTCATGCCAAGGCCTACTACAATCGGGGACTGACCCACCAGCGTCTCGGGGATGCCGAAGCGGCAGTTCTCGACTACTCCGAGGCCATTCGCATTAATGAGAACTATGCCAAAGCCTACCACAATCGCGGTGTCGCCCGCTCGACCCTTGGCGATCGCAAGGGAGCAGTGGAAGATCTGCGCACAGCGGCGAAGCTGTTTTTTGAGCAAGGGGACATTAGCAGTTATCAGCGGGCACGGGATCTGGCCAAGCGCATCCATGATGTGGGCAGCATTGAACCGGAAAATCACGAGGTACCCCTAGAACTCCTCTTCTCCTGAAGAACGCTTCATTTTGCTGCTGACCCTGCATGGATAGGGGCAAAATCCCGCATTATTCTGAGAACTGTTGTTCTTAATGGTTGAGGCTGGTTGTTGGCCACGGCTCAGGCTGCCCAAATCTCCCGTTACCGGCTGGTAGATCTAGCCGGTCAAGGTCAGTACGGACAAGTGTATCTGGCTGTCAATCGAGAGTCGGGTGATCTTGTGGCGATCAAGGTGCTCAACGAGCGGCAATTGCTGACCCGCGGCTTTCTGCGGGAATTGAATTTTCTGCTGACGCTCCAACATCCCCATGTGGTGGGCTGTCGGGCGATTGACTACATTCGCTTGCGCCATAGCTCCCAAGTTAGCCGTAGTTTGGTGATGGACTATTGTGCAGGGGGGACATTGCGATCGCTCCTAGAACAGGAACAGGCTTTACCCCTGACCACCGCCTTGCGCCTCACATTGGATGTTCTTTCGGCCCTGGCCTATGCCCATCATCGCGGCATTCTCCACTGCGATCTCAAACCGGAAAATATCCTGCTGGAGGTGACTGCTACGGGTTGGCGGGCAAAGGTGTCTGATTTTGGCGTTGCGCGGCTGATTGAGGAGGTCAAAGGCAGTGGTCAAACGGGATCCCCTGCCTATATGGCACCGGAGCGTTTCTATGGTCAAACAATGCCCGCTTCGGATCTTTATGCGGTGGGAATCTTGTTGTACGAGATGATTGTTGGCGATCGCCCCTTCCACGGCACCCCTGCTGAACTCATGGCTGCCCACCTCAGCCGCCCCTACGCGCTGCCGGCAGGACTGCCCTTTCTAGTGCGGAGCATCCTCACCAAAGCCTTGGATAAATTACCGCAGCGACGGTATAAAAGTGCAGCGGAAATGACGATGGCGGTGCAATTAGCCCTAGAGGTGATCGAAGCAGAGCGTCATGAGCAGCCGCTGTTGTTTTCCAAGGCGCCGGCGGCGGTTTGGCTGGGGGAACCCCAGGGCTACTCTTTAGCAAGACCGCCCCAACAAGTTGCCGGTACGGCCACAGGGTTCTATGGCGTGGTGGGCGATCGCCTCTGGGCTTGGCAAGCTAGGGAGACTGGGCCAGAAGAGGTGGGGCAATGGCCGCTACCACCGTTGCCGCGTCAACTCTATGGCGGTGAAGTGAGTGCTTGGCTGCAACTCAATGGGCTGCCCCCCCAACTGTTCTGCATTCATGACCAGCTTATTCCCATAGACTGTCGTCTTCACTCTACCTTGAACCGATTCACCATTGATGCCACCGGTTACTGGTGTGCAGAAACCCAGATTGAGAGTGCAGCAGCGGAACTACAGCTTTATATCCAACTCATGAATGGTCAAGGGCAGCGGACTCTCCGTTGTCAATGGCATGGACAGACTTTTGTGGAGACGCTCCTGGTCAATCGTCGCTATGGCTTGGTGATCAGTCGATCCCAGCATCCTGAAACGGAACATTCCACAACCCATTTTCAACTGTTCGACCGCCGCGGACACTGGCGACTACACACCCAATTACCTGTTCCCCTGACATTGTTCACCCCTGCCCATCACCAGCCATGGCAACTCGCAGCGTTTGAGGACCATCCGCAACAGCCCCTGTTGGTGCTCTTACATTTGCGGCCTTGGCGGGTTCAACGCTTGGGCCTGCGATTTCGTCCTCAATTTCTCTGTGCCACACCCTGGGGTTACGTGGTGGCGGGTCGTCATCGTTTGCATTTAGTCACCCACAGCGGTGAAATTGTCGGCACGGCTGAAAGTGAACAGGAGATTTATGGCCTCGGCTTTACGGGCGATCGCCACCTCTGGTTGATTCGTCAGCACCGAAACGAGTATGTCTTACAAACATGGGATGTGACCACGTGGGAGATTGATCTCATCCTCTAGACCAGCAGCCTATGATAGAAGGAATCGCCGTGGGATATGACCCATGAAACAGCCCCAGATTCTCAAAATTACCCGCAAAGCTGCCAGTCTCAAACAAAAGCAAAAGCAGCAGTTCCCTTCCACCACCCATGATGCAACGACAACAACGGTGGCCTCTGAACCCGTCGTTGAGGTGAGCGATGGTGACAGTGCCCAAGGGCGTCAACATTGGTGGAGTGAACGTTGGATTGGTGTCCTAGAGTCCTTTGGTTGGCGCCGACGGCTAGAGCGGGCACGCAATTATGTGCGCGAAGGACGGGTTCTCACATTGGAATTCAAGGGCAACCAAGTCCATGCCCAGGTGCAGGGCACAGCTCCTGAACCCTATCACGTCAAACTGCATTTGGATGCCTTTAGTGAAGAGCAGTGGCAATATGTCATTGATGGCATGGCACAAAAAGCTTTCTATGCCGCCAAACTCCTAGCGGGGGAGCTGCCCCCCAGTATTGAAGAAGTCTTTACCCAAGCCGGACTGAGTTTATTTCCCTTTACCAAATTTGACATCCACAGCCGCTGCAATTGCCCTGATCCGGTGAATCCCTGCAAGCATATTGGCGCCGTCTATTATTTACTGGGGCAGTACTTCAACGAAGACCCCTTTTTACTCTTTCAGTTGCGGGGCAAAACCAAAGAGGAGATTCTCCAGCGCCTACGCCACTATCGGGCAACAACTCCCTCTCCTGTGCCCGCCCCCCCACCCCTTTATGAGCCGCCCAAAACCGATGCTTCTTTTTGCCAATATCGCCAGCCCCTACCCCCAGAGTTAGTGGTGCTGGTTCCCAGTGGTCAACCCTATGCTGTGCTGTCAGTGTTACCCCCCTTTCCCCATGAGGTGCCCAGTGAAGTGGCACAGTTCATGGCCACCCTAGAGCAGATGTACAGCAGTGCCAGTCTTGCGGCCTGTCAGTTAGCGATGAGTGAACCGCCGGAGGCGTGATAGCGATCGCCCAACCTGTCAATAATATTCACCATTTCTGAATTGCTCCAGCCCGCCAGCAGATGGGCAGCAATCGCACAGCCCCCGGCACCAACACCTTCCTTGACAAACCCCTGCTCATAGGCACGCAGGGCAGGATGACGGGATAGACTGAAATCCAGTTGAGTGTAAAGGAGCGGACACCGGGCACGCTCTGCCAACCGCTGAATTTGAGCCGTTCGATCCTGAATCAGCCAGCGGGTGGTGCCCACCACAATTTGGGCGGGATGCCAAGGAAGCTGACGCTCTTGGGCGATCGCTCGCGCTAAGGCATAGACCGCCATCATTTGTGACCCCCCCGCTAGCAACACACCACAGGTTTGACTGGCTCGCAGCAGCATAGCGGCAACCACCACCTGCATTGGATCGCCAATCGCCGCGACACAGGTGAAAGGATCGGCCTCAGCAGGGAGATGGGCCAGCCCCTGTTGCACCAGTTGCCACTTTTGTTCGTGGTTGCTCTGGCGATGGCTACTGCCCACACAGTCGCGAGCAGCAATCCCCAAACTTTCGCACAGGGCAAGGGCAGTGGTTGTACCGCCCACTACGCATTCAGCAACGATGAGCCACGGATATTCACTACTGAGCTTGGCCCCCCAAAACCATCCCTGTTCCCAGAGGTGCACTACGGTTTGGGCTGTCATGGCTTGACCCGTGGTGAGACAGCGCGCCGGTGTGCCCCCCAAGTGAATCATCTCCGGCAGAGGCGGTAGGGGTAAACCGGCATCAAAGACGTAGAGGGGCAACGCCAAAGCCTCAATGAGGGCACGACTAATGAGGGCAGGGGAGGCTCCCGCCGTCAGGGGTGGTAGAGGATAGTGGTAGTGGGGTTGAATACCTCGCAGCAGGAACTCGCCGTCCGCTAGGGCGGTGCGCCGGCGATCGCTGGGGGTTTGACCCGCCGCCGAGATTCCCGGAATTAATGCTGTTTCCGTAAAGCCAAGAACACAGACTAGGGCAGGAAGGGCGGGGGACTGGCAGTGGCGATCGCCCCACGATCTCACCACAGCCTCTTGTGTTGCAATGCCAATCATACTAACCGACTGACAATTCCTGACCACTGCACCTGCTTTAGACGTTCACGGCGATAGGAAAAAAAGGATTCAGCCTCGCGAAACGTACAGTGGGGACACAGGGCAATCTGCTCCTCCCTTAATCCCAATTGCAACAGTTGCAAACGATTCACCCGTGCCACATCCAGCCGCAGTCGCCCCGCCTCAGGATCAAGAAAGACTGCCTCTGGGTCTAAAGCGGCGAAACGTTGATAGAGATCATCGCGCTCAATAGTTTCCGTTACCCCCTCAAGAATAGTCTGGCCCAAGGCACGGGCAACATTCAGCCCCACTTGATAGACTTCACCGCGGATGGCAGGCCCCATGGCAATCCGTAAATTAGCCAGATCACTGCCCAATGCTTGCATCTGCCGGAGCGTGGCTCGAGAGATTTGGGTTGCTGTCCCCCGCCACCCCGCATGAATCGCCGCCACCCGTCCACTGGCGACATCGGCAATCAGCAAGGGTACACAGTCGGCACTACAAACCCAGAGGGCTTGATTAGGCTCTGTGGCCACAAGGGCATCGGCTGCCAAGCGTTCCTCACTGGTGAGAACTTCTGTTCCCAAGGCAACGCGATCGCTATGCACCTGTTGAGTGCGTAAAGGAGTTGCCCTCACTCCTAAAGCCGCAGTTAGAGTAGTCAAATCCTGGCCTTGCCAATCCCGACTAAAGAAACCGTGGGCAAACCCCTGCAGCAGATCACAGGTGAGAAAACGCCCAAGGTCAGTGGTTTGCCAGTGCCACATCGCCGCTAATCAGCCATCCCATTGACGACCAAAGCCACAATGACAATACATTGACAATATAGAAGAGAATATGGAAAAAGTTTGGCTCCCTCCTAGGCTAATCCACTTCAGGGGAACGAGAGCCTGAAAGAGTGGGCACATCAAAGAGTACTGTTGTCATGTAGCGTTCTGCCCAAGCCCTGCCAAATGCCTTTTCAAGAACACGACGGGTTTTATCGTTCTGCTGCTGCTGGTGACAGTACTGGCGTTGCCCCGCAATCACTGCTTCCGGGTGATCTGTGGGCACAGCTTGCCGGCTGAGTTGGCAGTGGAGTGTGAGGTACTCGCCAATACGATCTAGAAATTGCTGTTCCTCCCTGTCCCCCTGTGGCCGAATGAAAAGACAAAAAGGCGAGAAAATATGTCCCCAGGGGGGCAACTCACGCGGTTGACTAAAGGTGAGCTTCGGCAAAGCACTTAAGGCGGATGTATAGGCAGCGGGCAACTGCCCCGTCACAGGGGAGAGGTCAACAATCGCGGCACTAATTTGTCCGCGGCCACCCACAAGATCACAACCAAACATTGGCAGATCGTAGTGGGGTTCTGGAAACATGACGCAGTGCAAAATATCGAGGCTCTCCCCCACCCGTGCTAGTTCTAAGTGAAGTTTCCGAAAGGGCGGCGCCTGGTAGCAGTGGTTCTCAATTGTTAGCCGCTCCCCCTCTAGTTTGCCCTCCACATAACCGAGATCCTCAGGCAGGGCGTAGGGGGCTAGGGGCAAAGCAGTCCGCCAAATCTGCTCAATGCGATCGGCAAGCCGTTGAATCAAAGGATGCTGGTGTTGACGCAAAGACATACCCTCGATCCTACCCCAACTCTAGGGCGCTTGCGAGGGGGCGATCGCCCCCGCTAAACTAACCAAGAGTCCAACAGCCGAGGAATCATGCAAACTCAATTTGCCGCTGTCATTGACCCAAAACAACTGCAACAGGCAATTCACGCAAGTCAAAAGTTTTTATTCTCCCAGCAATATACCGAGGGCTACTGGTGGGCAGAATTGGAGTCCAACGTCACCATGACCGCAGAGGTGATCCTGCTCCATAAAATCTGGGGAACAGAGCAGCGGTTGCCCTTGGCCAAAGCCGAACAGTATTTGCGCAACCAGCAGCGGGATCACGGCGGTTGGGAGCTGTTTTACGGCGATGGCGGCGATCTCAGCACCAGTGTTGAGGCCTACATGGGTCTGCGGCTTTTGGGGGTTCCCGAAGAGGATCCGGCCTTGGTCAAAGCACGGCAATTTATCCTCGCCCGCGGCGGCATTAGCAAAACCCGTATCTTTACGAAGCTACACCTTGCGCTGATTGGCTGCTACGACTGGCGGGGGATTCCCTCCCTACCCCCTTGGATCATGCTCCTGCCCGAGGGCAGTCCCTTCACCATTTATGAAATGTCCAGTTGGGCGCGCAGTAGCACCGTGCCGCTGTTAATTGTCATGGATCGCAAGCCCGTTTATGGGATGAACCCCCCTATTACCCTCGATGAACTCTATACCGAAGGACGGGCAAACGTGGTCTGGGAACTGCCGCGTCAGGGAGATTGGAGTGATGTCTTTGTCGGTCTCGATAGCGCCTTCAAACTCCTTGAAGCCTTGAACATTCATCCCTTCAGAGAACAGGGGCTAAAGGCGGCCGAAGAATGGGTGCTAGAGCATCAAGAAGCCAGTGGCGACTGGGGCGGCATTATTCCCGCCATGCTCAACTCCCTTTTGGCGCTGCGTGCCCTTGGCTATGCTGTTGATGACCCCATTGTACAGCGGGGCATGGCAGCGGTGGATCGCTTTGCCATTGAAACAGAGACTGAGTATCGCGTGCAGCCCTGCGTTTCCCCCGTTTGGGATACGGCTTTGGTGATGCGGGCCATGGTGGATTCAGGTGTTGCTCCCGATCATCCCGCCCTGGTCAAAGCCGGCGAATGGCTGCTCTCCAAGCAAATCCTTGACTATGGGGACTGGCACGTAAAAAACAAAAAAGGTCAGCCGGGGGGATGGGCCTTTGAATTTGAGAATCGCTTCTACCCCGATGTGGATGATACAGCAGTGGTGGTGATGGCACTTCACGCGGTGAGACTGCCCAACGAAAACCTAAAGCGGCGAGCCATTGAGCGGGCAGTTGCTTGGATTGCCTCAATGCAGTGTCGGCCGGGGGGGTGGGCAGCCTTTGATGTGGACAATGACCAAGATTGGCTCAATGCCATTCCCTATGGCGATCTCAAGGCAATGATTGACCCGAATACTGCCGATGTCACCGCGCGGGTGCTGGAGATGGTGGGGCGCTGTCAGTTGAACTTCGAGAGTGGTGCTCTTGAGCGTGCCCTTGCTTACTTGCGCAATGAGCAGGAACCGGAGGGCTGTTGGTTTGGCCGCTGGGGGGTGAACTATCTTTATGGCACCAGTGGTGTCCTAACTGCCCTTTCCCTTGTGGCTCCTCGCTACGATCACTGGCGCATTCGCCGTGCCGCTGAGTGGCTGGTGCAGTGTCAAAATGCCGATGGTGGCTGGGGTGAAACCTGCTGGAGCTACAGTGATCCTTCCCTCAAGGGCAAGGGAGAGAGCACTGCATCCCAAACGGCGTGGGCGCTCATTGGCCTTTTGGCCGCCGGCGATGCCACGGGGGACTACGCCACAGAGGCGATTGAAAAAGGTGTAGCTTACCTGCTGCAAACGCAGCGCCCGGATGGTACATGGCACGAGGATTACTTCACCGGCACGGGCTTTCCCTGCCACTTTTACTTGAAATACCACTATTACCAGCAGCACTTTCCCCTTACCGCCTTGGGACGCTATGCCCGCTGGCGTAACCTGTTGGCCTGTTAAGCAAGATTAGAACGAGCGCAGTTGTTGCTGATAGGCTAAAGTATCTGTGCCACACAGGGGCTGGGGGCTGACAACACAGTCATTGCTGAAACCAGAGCGGATTAAATTTTCGGCAATTAGCTGGCGATCGCGGGGCGCAGGATGGGTACTCAATATCGTCGGCGGTGCCCCTCCCTCCCGTTGCAGTTTCTGGAGAAACGTCACCATGGCCCGTGGATCATAGTTACTGCGGGCCAGCAGCCCCAGCCCATAGCGATCGGCCTCTAGCTCCTGCTCTCGACTGCGGGGGCGTCGAAAGGCTAGTTCCATGGCCATTTGGAGTCCGCGATCGCGATCCAAGCCCACAGCCGTCATTACACCCTGGGCGATCGCCATCTGTTGTAGTTGGCGAATTACATGGCGCTGGTCAATATGGCCGATCTCGTGGGCAATGACACTGGCCAGTTCTGCCTCATTTTCTGCCCGCTGCATCAGTCCTGTGGTGACATAGACAAAGCCCCCCATCGTCGCATAGGCATTCACTTGGCGGTCTTGGATGATGTGGAATTGGTAGGGAAGTCCCCGGCGTTCGCCCACACTCACCAAGCGGGCGCCGATGCTACTCACATAGTTTTGAGCCGCAGGATTCTGCACAAGGCGCATCCCTTGACGTAGCATCTGCTCATGAATTTGTTGCCCCAAAGCTACCTCTTGACGGGGTGAGATATTCGAGAGTTGGATGACCTGAATTCCCTGCAACAGCAACCGCTGCCAGAGGTTTTGTGCCTGTGCGGCAACGGGATGAAGGGCGATCGCCACCCCACAGACCAAGCTGACTAATAGGAGAAACCAACGTTGTTTTTTCACGGCTAACACTTTGCTTGATGTACTCCCACAGGCTAAAGCTGGCGGATTCTTATTACTGGTTCAGTGACGCCACCTACAGTCTCAGATTGCCCCTCCACCATAGAGGCGGCCGTTTCCTTAGTCGTTCTCTCGTTCGAGGCGGTTCCCCAATGTCCTTGGGTACTGCTTTTAATAGTGCTCGCTATCTGCAAGTCTGCGTACACCACAACAGTCTCATATGCCTCATATGCTATTGTTGCGCACTGAGCCAGCTAATCGCTTAGTCTTTAGGTTGGCGCCAGACCTTGAGATTTATAACACGGTCAACTCTACCACAAGGAATCAAGGAAGAATATATGTCGTCGCTAAAGCCGCCAAAGCAAGAAGTCCTGAACGACGGTTTGAAGGGGTAGAAAGAAGGGAAGAACTACCAAAATCCGTCGCAGTGCTCCGCCCATAGCCGCAGGCTTGGGGAGTGGTGAAGCGGCGGCTAAGTGACATTAGAAGCGACTAAAGGTTATAATGCTCTTTGAGAAGCGCTGTCGGGCGGACAGTGCTGAAAATGCCCCTGGAGAGGTTCTGGCGGGGGTGTCCTTTGGGGCGTCTAGCTAAGACTCTGTGAACGGGGAATCTCCCGCTATACGCTTTGGCGTTAGCGGGATGAGCGTCAACTTGTCCTGAACTCGCAACTGTCCTTCAAAATCTGCTGACGTACACCTAGGGCGCCGGCTTAACCAGTATGAGCGCCTTGTTTTCCCCCATTGATTGCGTGTTCAATTTTGGAGCCAAGGGATATACCCGAATGCTAAGGTCTTGACCACAATTCTCGAGCCGACTAAGCTGCCCTTATAGCGACAGTCCCCTTGTGGAGTCTCCTAATGGGTATCCAAGTTATTGCCACCACTCCCTTTCAGGATCAAAAACCCGGCACCTCTGGGTTGCGTAAGGCGGTATCGGTTTTCCGGCAGCCCCACTATCTTGAAAACTTTATTCAAGCAATTTTTGACACCATTGAGGCACCGCAGGGGCAAACCCTTGTTCTGGGAGGTGATGGCCGCTACTTCAATGCGGAGGCGATTCAAGTCATTCTTAAGATGGCAGCTGCCCACGGCTTTGCACGGGTCAAGGTGGGGCAAAATGGGATTCTTTCAACGCCCGCGGCTTCCTGTGTCATCCGCAAGTATGGTGCCATCGGCGGCATTATTCTCTCAGCCAGTCATAATCCAGCCGGTCCCCAAGGAGATTTTGGTATCAAGTTCAACATTGCCAACGGTGGCCCAGCACCGGAGAAGGTCACCAATGCCATCTATGAACGCAGTCTTGCCCTTACCCATTACAAGATTTACAAGGCACCCGATGTCAATCTGCACACCCTTGGGGAGTTTCCCTTGGGTGAAATGATTGTTGAAGTCATTGATCCGGTGGCCGATTATCAAGCGCTGCTGGAGAGCCTGTTTGACTTTGATCACATTGCCGAGACAATTCATACCGGGAAGCTGCGCCTGGTTTTTGATGCCATGCACGCCGTTACGGGACCCTATGCCCACCGGATTCTTGAGAAACGCTTAGGAGCGCCCCAAGGCACGGTTCAAAATGGTGTGCCGCTGCCGGACTTTGGCGGTGGGCACCCGGATCCTAACTTGGTCTATGCCCGTAACCTAGTACAGCAACTCTTTGGTGAGCACCCTCCCGATTTTGGGGCCGCCTCCGATGGCGATGGCGATCGCAACATGATCTTGGGGGCAAACTGTTTTGTTACCCCCAGTGACAGCCTGGCCATTCTGGCCGCGAATGCCCAACTTGTGCCCGGCTACAAAGAGGGATTAGCCGGCATTGCCCGTTCCATGCCCACCAGTCAAGCCTCTGATCGCGTGGCTGCCCGACTGGGAATTGACTGCTACGAAACTCCCACCGGCTGGAAGTTCTTTGGCAATTTGCTAGATGCCGGTAAAGTCACCCTCTGTGGGGAGGAAAGTTTCGGCACCGGCTCTAACCATGTACGCGAGAAAGATGGCCTCTGGGCAGTGCTCTTTTGGTTGAACATCTTGGCAGTGCGCCAAACCTCTGTGGCCGAGATTGTCAAAGCCCACTGGCAAACCTATGGCCGCAACTACTACTCCCGCCATGACTACGAGGGTATTGAGAGCGATCGCGCCCACACCCTGATGAGCCAACTGGAGCGAAAACTCCCCAGCCTAGTGGGTCAGACCTTCGGCAGGTATCGCGTTGCCACTGCCGATAACTTCAGCTACACCGATCCAGTGGATCACAGCGTCAGTCAAAATCAAGGGATTCGGCTCATTTTTGAAGATGGCAGTCGCATTGTCTATCGCCTATCGGGAACGGGAACTCAAGGGGCAACGCTGCGCGTCTATTTGGAGCGCTTTGAACCCAATCCTGCCCAGCAACACCTCGATGCCCAAGTGGCTCTGGCTGACTTGATTCAACTGGCCAAGGAAGTGGCGAATATCCAAGGGCTAACAGGTCGCGATCGCCCCACCGTCATCACCTGAGTGCCATGAAAATTCTCCACCTGTCCGATATTCACCTAGGCAGTGGCCTCAGTCATGGTCACATTAACCCCGCTACGGGCTTGAACACGCGCCTTGAGGATTTTATTGCCGCCTTGGCTACCTGCATTGATCGCGCCCTCAGTGAACCGGTGGATCTAGTCCTCTTTGGCGGCGATGCCTTTCCCGACGCAACACCCCCTCCCCTAGTCCACGAAGCCTTTGCCAAGCAATTTCGCCGCTTAGCAGATGCCCACATTCCCACTGTGCTGCTGGTGGGCAACCACGATCAACACGCCCAGGGACAGGGGGGCGCAAGCCTCAGTCTCTATCGCACCCTTGGGGTGCCCGGCTTTATTGTGGGCGATCGCTTGACCACCCATCGCCTTGAAACTCGCCAAGGCAGGGTGCAAGTCGTAACTCTCCCTTGGTTAACCCGCTCCACCCTCCTCACCCGGCCGGAAACCAGTGGCCTTTCCCTTGCTGAAGTGCATCAACTGCTCCTTGAGCGGCTGCGCCTCGCCCTTGAGGGGGAAATTCGCCAACTCGATCCTGCCTTGCCCACTGTCTTACTTGCCCATGCCATGGTGGACACGGCTCAGTACGGCTCTGAACGCTATTTAAGTGCTGGCAAAGGCTTTACGATTCCCCTGAGTCTTTTGGCGCGCCCCTGCTTTGACTATGTTGCCCTTGGTCATGTCCATCGCCATCAAGTCCTGTGCCAAGATCCGCCGGTAGTCTATCCCGGCAGCATCGAGCGGGTGGATTTTGGCGAAGAGGGAGAAGAAAAGGGCTACGTCTTGGTTCACTTAACCAAGGGCAAAACCCAATTTCAGTTTTGTCCCCTCCCCACCCGCCCCTTTCGCACGATTCGTGTAGATCTCACCGCCGTGGAAACCGATCCCCAAGCCGCACTCCTGGGGGCGATCGCCGGCGAGGACATCACCGGGGCGGTGGTGCGGCTCATGTATCAACTGCGCCCCGATCAAATTCCCCTGATCCACCTCCATGAACTGCAAAAAGCTCTTGAAAGCGCCCACAGCGTCAGCCTTCTGCCCCAACTCGTCAATAGTCAGCCCATTCCTCGGCTGCCGGACGTTGCCCTAGAACAGTGCCTTGACCCCAGCCATGCCTTGCAACTGTATCTGGATCATCACCCTGACCTTGAACCTCTGCGGCAGGATCTGCTAGTCGCCCTCCAAACCCTTGATGGCAATCTTGAGCAAGAGAGTCAAGATCCTCCAGAGATACCGCGATCGCCCGAACCTGTGATTCAGCAACTGGAATTGCTCTCCTAACTTGAGATTTTCTGGGGTGGTACGGGTGTGCAACATCACGGGAACTCGAATTCTGGATGGTGCACCAAGAAAACGGGAAGGCTCTGCTTAGAATCTGCGGAAGAAAGGGCAAGAGGGTGCGCTGCTACAAACTTGTTTCTTGAACTTGTTGACATTTTTTCTCATTTGTCTTAGGCTGAATTTTAGTGTTCTCCTCTCTGAGGAATCGGCAGGCGGGGTCGGTCATTACGACGACCCCATTTTTTCTGGCGCTGCTTTTGCAAGAACGATGTCACTTAACCCCCACTAGGAGAGTAGGCTATTGATAGAAATTTTCAAATCCTAGGGAGGGAAGGTAGCGGCTCCAGTACCACAGCACGGTATAGGGGGTCATCAAGTCAGCCTCTTCTTGGGTCTTAAAGCTGGCAATTTTCCGGCAAACCCATGGGACACTGTGATGGTCAGATCGGGATTCAGGGGTTGGGGCAATTCATCAAGGGCAGCCAAGCCATAGCAGAAGCTGAGAATATCCTCAGTTTCCTGTGCCTTCTCCACCAGCGATCGCAGGTCTTCAACACAAGGGGAGGCTCAGGGGCAATTCGGTGTAGCCCGCGCACAGCCATCATTCGCGCGTCTAGATCGTAGGCTCACTGCTCAATAATTAACTCAAAGGTGTCAATGGCTTAGGGATGGCTAGGGTCAATACTGCCCAGGGCGCAGGCGAGGGCAATCTGGTGGGACTGCACCACTGCTAAAGCCAAATGGCGCTCCAAGCGGGCAATGATCTCTGAGTGCCGCCCGCCCGCAAGGTGCACACACTAACCGGCAAGAATCCCCTCCTCCAAATAAGAGGAATCGCGAAAAATCCCCAGGACAGTACGGATGGCTTCCCGCCTCTCGGAATCTTTTGCTGCAATCAAAGGAGCTGCAACGTCAATCTCAGGCAAGCGGAGTGTTGGGGAGAATGGAGCAGCTGCCCTAAAAATAGTTGTAGCCGGCGCCCCATTGCCCTCTGCCCAACCCCAGCTACCAGGTCGGGGTCTAGCTCCTTGAGCCAATGCCCTCTTTGCAGGTATGCACTCACTGGGCAAATTCCAGACAAAATTTTTGACCAAACTTAACGATGACTCACTCCACCCTATCAACAGCCAAAGTCACAGGGGAAGGATGATCCCTATCACAACTCAAGAGTGCTTTCCGTGGCAGACTACAATCAAGGTTTGCGATATGCTCATGTTTAACCCACTTACCATTCGGTTTTGGGGCGTACGCGGCAGTATTCCCTGTCCAGGCTCCCACACTGTCCGCTATGGCGGCAATACCCCCTGCGTGGAAATTCAGGCCAATGGTCAACGGCTAATTTTTGATGGGGGTACGGGTCTGCGGGTTTTGGGGGAGCACTTAATGGGTCAACACCCCGTGGCGGCACATTTATTCTTTACCCATACCCATTGGGATCACATTCAGGGCTTTCCCTTCTTTCAGCCCGCCTTTGTACCGGGGAATCAGTTCCATATCTACGCCGTGCCGGGCAAAAATGGGCAGGGCATTGAACGCCGACTACATGATCAAATGCTCCACCCCAACTTTCCTGTTCCGTTGCAGATTATGGGGGGGGATTTGCGCTTTTATGACTTAGAGGTTGGTGAGCAAGTGCACCTAGGCGGCGGTGTGGTGGTGAGGAATGAAGCTCTGAATCATCCAGGCGGGGGGGTAGGCTATCGCGTCAGTTGGCAGGGCATTCATGTAGCCTATATTACAGACACAGAACATTTGCCCGATCAATTACATCCGGGGGCCTTTGCCTTGGCTGACCGCGCCGATGTAATGATTTACGATGCCACCTATACCGATGAAGAATACCACCACCCGCAGCAGAGTAAGGTGGGGTGGGGACATTCCACATGGCAAGAGGCGGTTAAGCTTGCCCAAGCAGCCCAAGTTAAACAACTAATTTTGTTTCACCACGACCCCAGCCACGACGATGACTTTCTCGATCGCATTGGCGAGTTGGCACGGGCACAATTTCCGCACACACTGCTGGCGCGTGAGGGTCTGATTATTGCCGTCTATCCAAATGTGATACACTTCCCAACGACGCCCCAAGCAAGTTAATGCCTGTGTTGCCTGTTGTTCTTTTACCGGGATATTTGGCGGCGGCTCCTGACTACTACCCACTGCGGGATTATCTGCGGCAGTTAGGGTTTGTGGCGGAGGTGGTGCCCCTCAGGGTACGCTCGTGGTTTCCCACGCTGGGGGGGCGATCGGTGGCGCCAATCTTACGGGCTTTGGATACCACCATTCAAAACATCCTAAATGAAACAGGAGCCTCCGCCGTACATCTCATTGGCCATTCGGCAGGGGGCTGGATTAGTCGCATTTACCTAGGAGATCAGCCCTATGATGGCCAAGTTTGGGCGGGTCACAAATGGGTGCATACCCTGATCACCTTAGGTACTCCCCATCGAAGTCAGGAGCGTTGGACACGCCGCAATCTGGACTTTGTTAACACCACGTACCCCGGTGCTTATTATGCGCAAGTTCGTTATGTGTGTCTGGCGGGCAAGGCAATCTATGGTACACCGCGCGGGTCATTTGCCAATTGGTTTACCTATCAAAGCTATAAACTCACCTGTGGCGAGGGTGCCTGCTGGGGTGATGGAGTGACACCGGTGGTCGCAGCCCACCTGGAGGGGGCAGAGAATCTCGTTTATGAAGATGTGCTCCATGCGCCGCGCAGCCGCTTCCGCGATCGCCCCCATGCCCCTTGGTATGGTTCCCCGCCCATTGTGGCTATGTGGCAGCAGTATTTGAAAGCTAGTTAGAGGGCACACCGCTCAAATTGCCAGCGGTAAACAGGCAGTCCTTTGCGGAGGACGCATTTTTCCCGTTCCGTCGCCACGGGCCAAGGACTCTGGGGCAACCAATCGGTACAGGTTGAGCGAAAGGCGGGATGGGCACGAAACTGCTGCACCATAGATTCTGCCACCTCAAGGACATCCGATTGGAGGACAACCCGCCCACCGGCGGGCAGAAGGGCGGCAAGGAGCGCCACCAGTTCTGGGGTGACGACGCGGCGTTTATGGTGGCGGCGCTTGAACCAAGGATCTGGAAATTGAATCGTGACGGTGTGCAGGGGAAGCCCAGTGAGGATTTTGCCCAAGTGCACGTTGGCATTGCCCCAAAGGTAGTGGAGGTTGCGAAGTTGCTGGCGATCGCGCCGCTCATTGGCCAATACCACCAGGGGGTGGCGAATTTCCAAACCTAGAAAATTTTGCTCTGGGTACAGCGCTGCCATTTCCAGTAAAAACGTCCCCTTGGCACAGCCAATGTCAAGGTGCAGGGGCTGCGAGGGTTGTGCGTAAATCGTTGACCAGTCGGGAACCGCAATATCTTGCTGGAATTTTTGACTTAGAGGGTTAACATGTTGTCGCACCCGTCCTGCCATGGCGCGATCGCTCATCCAAAACTTCCTCACCTACTGCCGCTATAGCGTAGCGTAGATCACTGCCAAGTTAGAAAAAAAACTGCCCTCACAAGCTGAGGACAGCAAAAACCACCTAGGGCAATCGTGGTACGGCTCCAAACTGGGGGACGGGCGAGTTACTCTTTCAAGAAACCGCTGTAGGCTTCCATACCATGCTCGCCAATATCCAAGCCTCTGAGTTCCTCGTCTTGGGAAACACGAATACCAAGGGTTTGCTTCAGGGCTAACCAGAAAATACTCGTCGTCAACACGGTAAAGCCACCAATACTCAGGATGCCGATAATTTGGGCAATCAACTGAGTCACCCCATGGCCGGTCAGGAGGCCTAAGTCTTTGTCAAACAAGCCAACGGCTAAGGTGCCCCAAGTGCCGCACACTAGGTGAACCGAGGTGGCCCCCACAGGGTCATCAATTTTAATGCGGTCAAAGAAGAGGACGGCATAGACCACAACGACACCGCCAATAGCACCGATGATGACAGCACTCCAGTAAGACACACTGGCACAAGACGCTGTAATGGACACTAGACCCGCCAGAATGCCGTTGATAATCATGGAGAGATCAGGCTTACCAATGGCTAGCCAAGCTGTCATTGTTGCTGCCAGACCAGCTGCTGCCGCCGCTAAGTTAGTTGTTACCGCAATGTAAGGCACAGTTTCATTCGCAGCCAATTCGGAACCGGGGTTGAAACCAAACCAACCGATCCAAAGAATTAAACAGCCAAGCATGGCAAAGCCCATGTTGTGCCCCGGTAAGGCTTGGGGAGTCCCGTCAGCCGCATATTTGCCAATTCGGGGGCCTAGGAACGCAGCCCCCATGAGAGCCGCCCAACCGCCTACGGCATGTACTACCGTCGAACCGGCAAAGTCCTTGAAAGCAACGTTTTCACCGAGAAAGCCGATATTGCTAAGGAGGCCACCTCCCCAGACCCAGTGCCCCGTAATTGGGTAGGAGATACCAGTCAGCAGGAGGCTGAAAATTAAAAAGTCCACAAACTTAATCCGCTCGGCGACAGCACCGGAAACAATGGTAGCTGCAGTTCCGGCAAAGGCTGCTTGAAAGAGAAAGGCGACGGGGATGGGTAACCCCTTGGGAAAGGGTTCTAAACCGTAGGTTTCGGGGTTTTCACTGCTGAGGAAAAAGCCGCCCCAGCCGAGAAAGGCATTGCCCTCAGTCCCAAACATCAAGGAGAACCCGATCGCCCAGTAGGCAAGGGTGGCCAAGGCAAAAACAATCAGGTTTTTAGCAAGGATATTGACCGCATTTTTTTGGCGGCAGAGGCCGGTTTCCAGCATGCCGAAACCCGCGTTCATGAAGATCACCAGAATCGCTGCAATCAATACCCAGATAGTATTGAGTACCCCTTGAACGTCTTCAGGGGTGAGGGGCTTATCCTGTGCTTGAGCAGCAACTCCCCAGACTGCAACAATAATAAGAGCGAGAGGAATACAGGCCACAAGGGCGGGCGATCGCCAGTAGAACTTGGGTCGCCAGTCGAGGGTCAATAATGGACGCTTTTGCCGTCTAGCACGTTTCAGTTTTAACTTGGACATCGGTTTCATTCCCAACGGTTATAGAGTAGAGTTGCGCATGAGTTCAGCGGAGGAGAAATCGCAGTTGCGGCACTATCGTGCCAGAAAGTCATCTGGCTGTTGTTTGGCTTGAGTTAAGTGAAGCCTTGACCCGCAATTAACCTTTGATTGCACCAGTTCTCAGATTGGAAAATCTGTATCGCTCTATACATTTACCTTGACGGCCAAAACCGCCTATCCTAAGAAAGGCAAGTGGCATCAAGGCTGCGGCTAACGTTGTTAAAACGTTCCCAATAGGTGTGAATGGATACGATCTGGGAGTTGGATTTTTATTCCCGTCCTCTGGTAGATGAAAACAACAAAAAAATCTGGGAATTGCTGATTTGCGATCGCCGGCAACACTTTCGGTTCAGCAAAACTTGTGCCGGAGCTGAAGCCAATGCGCGCTGGTTAACGGCTGCCCTCCAAGAGGCCATGGCTCAATGGCGACAGCAACTGGGACTGGCAGAGGGGGTTCAGCCGGAGCGGGTACGTTTTTTCCGCCGCGCCATGGCCAGCATTATCACGCGGGGGGGAGAAGCGGCAGGCTTAGTCATGGTGCCGAGTCGGCGCACATTTGCCCTTTACAATTGGTTGCGCGATCGCGCCTTGAACTTCTATCCAACTTTGGCCAACTACCAAGCGGATCTGGCAACGCCTCCCCAGTTAATTCCCCCTGCACCGCAACCTTTACCCTCCGCCCTGCGGGGCGATCGCTGGCAATTTAGCGGCCTTGTCCTTGGGGAGATGAAAACTGCTGCTGAATGGGAACTGCCCTTTGGCGAGGTACCCCCACTGCCCTTTTTGACCCTCAGCGACGATACCCTGCTACCCGGATTAATCATCTATTCACAGCGGGCACTGCCCTTGGCGGGTTGGCTTTCTGGCTTAGAGCCAGCCTCTCTCAGTTTTGAGGAGAAACCCCAGCCCTCGTTGGTGTTGGAAACGGGAGCCAGCGATCGCTGGGTGCTCATTAGTGGTCGCAATCCCCAGATTCACAAGGAACTTGCTGCCTTTAGGGACGCCTGCACCCAAAGCCAAGGACTGCACTTTATCGCCGTGAAAGAGAGACCCGAACAGGAGGCGCTGCAAGGCTTTTGGTTGTTGCAGCAGGCGCCTGAAGTTTGACTAGAGCAGCTTCTCAAGGCCATAGATCAAGCGTTTGAGTTGCGTGACTTTGCGAATGGCCAGCAGTACCCCCGGCATATAGCACTGGCGATCGCTGGTGTCATGGCGGAGGGTATAAATTTGCCCCGGTGCCCCAAAAATCACCTCCTGATGGGCAATCAGTCCAGGGAGGCGGACACTGTGGATGCGAATTGCAGCGTCAGCACACGCCCCCCGCGCCCCGCTGAGATGTTCGGACTCCTCCACTTGGGGCGGGTTAAAGGTTTTGCCCAATTCGGCTAAGCGTTGGGCGGTTTGGATAGCCGTACCGCTGGGCGCATCCGCCTTTTGGTTGTGGTGCAGCTCAATGATCTCCACATGGTCAAAGTACTGGCTCGCCCGAATGGCCGCCTCCTGGAGCAACACCATGCCAATGGAAAAGTTTGGCGCAATCACAGCTCCCATATCGGCTTTGTCCACAAACTCCGCCAGCTCTTCAATTTGCTCCGGACTCAAGCCCGTTGTCCCCACCACGGGATACACCCCATAGGCGATCGCCGTGCGCACATTCTCATACACTGCTTGGGGATGGGTAAAATCCACCATCACCACCGGTTGTTTTTCTTGGGCCGCTGCTACACACACCTCTTGCAAGCTGCCGCTAATCGGAATCGCAAGGGTTCCTAACCCCAGTGCTGCACCAATATCTTCCCCCACCTGCTTGCGATCCACCGCGGCATAGAGGCTCATATCACTGGCTTGGGAAACCGCCTTAACCACTTCACGCCCCATCTTGCCCAACGCGCCGGCCACTATCACCAGAATCGGTCTATTCATTGATTACTCCAATGCAGGTTAATGGCTAGGATACCGCCGAATAGGAGACAGCAGCCTTCCTTTAAGATGGGAGGCCAAATAAAAGACCTAGAAAAATTGAGCCAACCTTAGGAGAATATTAATTAATTGTTAATTAATGTGTAGTACTCTATAGACAGATTACGATTCCAAAGATTTAGGTTATGATCGGCCACTTTAACTTTCCTGAGCTAATTGCCAATTGCCAAGCATGGACGCCCAAACGTTCTGGCTACGCAGTCTATCCTCTAGATCACCATAATCCTGAGCTGGCCTCCAGTCTTTATCGTATTGAACCGGGGCAAGCCAATTATCCCCACTACCACCACCGCGGTGATGATATTTTCCTGATTGTTTCGGGGGTTGGTGAATTGATTACTTGCCCGATGACCCCTCCGGCCACCTCGGTGGCAGCCAGTGCCTTAACCCGCACACCGGTGGAAACGGGTTCTTTTGTCCATGTGGATGCCCAATGCCTGCACTGGCTGCGAAACCTCTCTGCCGATCAGCCGCTGTACTACTTGAACATTGCCCCCCTCTCCCACGAGAGCGATCGAGTGGATGTCACTATTGAGGGCTGGTGTTAATCCCTTGCAGCGTTCAACGGCAATCGGCTCTCCTATTTGATTCAATCAATGTAAATTTGCTTGGGAAGCAAAATATGCTAATTGCAGGTTACCTCTCCTAAACGTCGAGGGAACTTTGTCCGAATTCTCCCTCGGCGAACTGCTACGCTATCTAGAAGAGGGGAACAAATCCGGCTGTCTTTTACTCCGCACCATAGAAACACAGTCTCCCCTCCGCCCCTTAGCAAAATCAGTAAAACCGGCAACGGAGGTGCGTCTCTTTTTCAGCCAAGGCAAAATTGTTGCCGCTACTCCCTCTCCTGACGGCAAAGGCCTACAGCACCTGCTTGAGAAAGGAGGCTGGTTGCGGGCAAGTACCTTGGAACGACTCTTGCAGGTACGTCCTCTCACCACTCCACTGGGTCTCTACCTGAAAGAACAGGGGATTCTGACCTCAGAAGATTTGCAACTGCTTTTTAAGCAGCAGGTACTGACGCCGATTCCGCGCCTCTTTGCCCTCAAGGAGGGGTGGTTTGAGTTTTCCTCGAGTTCATCACTCCCTTGGATTGAAATGACCGGCCTCAGAGCCTCACCCAGGGCTATTAGCTTGAGCGGCTTGCGGCTGCTGAAGGATTGGACAGCCCTTTTAGATAAACTGCCCCTCCCAACTTCAACCCTGGTGAGCACTATTGAGGGGAGTCCCCCCTACCGCCTCGATCCTCAAGAGTGGCAAGTGTGGGAATACGTCAACAGCAACTTAACCTTGCAGGAGATTGCTGAGTGTCTTTGCCTGTCACTGTTAGAGGTGCAGAAGGTCACCTCTCCTAAACGTCGAGGGAACGTTTTTGTCTCATGGTAGCAGGCCTTGTGGAGGAAGTGCTCCAAATCTCTAGGGAGGATGACACTGCCATTGAACCGACGCCTACTGTCATTGCACCTCCTAGACCCCTGAGTGAACAATTCCTGCATCGGCTCCTTAATTTTCTTAAAGCTTCCTCTCCTAAAGGTCGAGGGAACCTTAAAGCCAGTTAGAGCAATCCGCTGCCTCTTGGCTACAAAGCAGGGGATTTTACAAAGACTGATGGTCAGGCGGCAGATTCTCGTCAAACCGAATGCTCGGAATGCTTCTGTTTCTGTAGATCCGAAAGGGCAGCTTGTGGTGGCAGTGCGTGCCCCTGCACAGGAGGGTAAGGCAAATCAGGAACTCATTGCTGTTTTAGCGGACTATTTTCATCCCGCATTCAGTTGGTCAAGGGGCACACTAGTCGCCATAAAGTAATTGAACTCCTAGAGTAAGAGCGACCTCTCCAAGACCTTTCCTGCCGTCAAGGCCGAGGGAACTCTAGAATAGGAAGAAGTGCTGTGCGATGCGCCTATGTCCTTTGATATTCCCTCGGCAAAATCCTTTATCCTCAGCGGTGCCCGTCCTCACTACAGTCCCGATCGCCCTGGACAGGTGGAACATATCTTTCTTGACCTGACGCTGGATTTAGAGGCGCAAACCTGCTGGGGACAGTGCCACATTCACCTGCGTCCGCTCCACACGCAAG
>NZ_CALJEM010000048.1 GCF_938074695.1 uncultured Thermosynechococcus sp. | reverse complement strand
ATTTACAGGATCAAATTTGTCAGGCTTTAGAGGCTGCCGATGGCGGTGCCCAGTTTCAGGAGGACACTTGGGAGCGACCCGAAGGCGGTGGCGGGCGATCGCGGGTGATGAAAAATGGCCGCCTTTTGGAGCAGGGGGGAGTCAATTTCTCGGAAGTCTGGGGCGATCAGTTGCCGCCCTCCATTTTGGCGCAGCGGCCAGAGGCTGCCGGCCATCCCTTCTATGCCACCGGTACCTCCATGGTGCTCCATCCCCGCAATCCCTATGTGCCGACGGTGCATTTGAACTACCGCTACTTTGAGGCGGGGCCGGTGTGGTGGTTTGGGGGGGGAGCGGATTTGACCCCCTACTACCCCTTTGCAGAAGATGCGAAACACTTCCACCAGGTGCACAAGGCTGCCTGCGATCGCCACCACAGCGAGTATTACCCCGTCTTCAAGCGCTGGTGTGACGAATACTTTTATCTCAAGCACCGCGGCGAAACCCGCGGCGTCGGCGGCATTTTCTTTGACTACCAAGATGGCAGCGATCGCGAGCTGTACCGTGGCCCTGACCCCAATGGCGAAGCGGCTCGCTATAGCCGCCAAGTCGGTTCAATTGGCCCTCGTTCCTGGGAAGATCTCTTTGCTTTTATTCAAAGCTGTGGTCAAGCCTTCCTAGAAGCCTATCTGCCGATTGTGGAACGGCGGCGTCACATGGAGTATGGCGATCGCGAGCGGCAATTCCAGCTCTACCGGCGGGGGCGCTATGTGGAATTTAACCTTGTCTATGACCGGGGCACCATCTTTGGCCTGCAGACCAATGGCCGCACGGAGTCTATTTTGATGTCCTTGCCCCCCCTGGTGCGCTGGGAATATGGCTATCAGCCAGAGCCTAACACTCCTGAAGCAGAACTGTACACCACATTTTTGAAGCCCCAAGACTGGGTCAATTGGCAACAATAAGTTAACCCTCATAAGGAGCAGTGCCCCTGTGGTTCGCCGTGTTTTTGCCCTCCTTGGAGACCTGCGTCTGGCCATTCTCCTACTTTTGGGGATTGCGATCGCCAGTATTGGCGGCACCGTGATTGAGCAGGGGCAATCCCTCAGCTTCTATCAAGCCAACTATCCCGAAGACCCCGCCCTCTTTGGCTTTCTCAGTTGGCGAGTCCTCCTGGCCCTAGGGTTAGACCATGTGTATCACACCCCCTGGTATCTCACCCTGTTGGTGCTCTTTGGGGCAAGTTTGATTGCCTGTACCCTGAGTCGTCAGGTGCCCGCCCTGACCGCCGCCCAACGCTGGCAGTACTACCAAGCACCGCGACAGTTCACCAAGCTGGCCCTCAGCACCACCATTCCCCAAGGTTCCCTCAAGGACTTGGCCACCGCCTTGACCGCAAGGGGCTACCGCGTCTGGCACACCGATAACCAGCTCTATGCCCGCAAGGGCCTTGTTGGGCGCATTGGCCCGATTGTTGTCCATGCCAGTATGATCCTGATTTTGCTGGGGGGAATTTTGGGAGCACTCACAGGCTTTACGGCTCAGGAACTGGTGCCCAGTGGCGAGACTTTTCATTTACAGCACATTGTGCAAGCAGGCCCCCTTGCCCGCATTCCCCAAGATTGGGCGGTGAAAGTCAACCGCTTTTGGATTGACTACACGGATAGCGGCGCCATTGACCAGTTTTACTCGGATTTATCGGTGCTCGATGGGCAAGGGCAGGAGGTAAAGCGGGGCACTATCCATGTCAACCGGCCCCTCAGGTACGGCGGCGTAACCCTCTATCAGGCGGACTGGGGGATTGCCGCCCTTCGCTTTCGCCTCAACAACAGTCCTGTGCTGCAACTGCCCATGGCTCAACTGGAAACAGAGGGGAAAGGTCGCCTCTGGGGCACATGGCTTCCCACCAAGCCGGATCTCGCGGAAGGGATTGCCCTGATTGCGCAGGATCTTCAAGGCACGGTTCTCCTCTACGGCCCCAAGGGGGAGTTTCTCAGGAGCCTGCGCACGGGCATGAGTACAGAAATCAATGGGGTGAAGCTGACGTTGGTTGAAGTGGTGGGCAGTACGGGGCTGCAAATTAAAGCGGATCCGGGAATTCCCCTCTTCTATGCGGGGTTTGCCCTGCTCATGGCCGGCGTGATCATGAGCTACGTCTCCCATTCCCAAGTGTGGGGGCTGCAGGAGAACGAAATCCTCTACCTGGGCGGACGCACGAATCGGGCACAGTTGACCTTTGAGCAGGAATTGGCGGCGATCGCCTCTGAATTGACTCCCCAAAATTCCCCCGCCGAGGTGGACGCCTAACCCCTTGACTCTCCAGTTGACCGGAGACTTCAGGATCAACGGAGAGGGAACAAGGGAAAGGCTAAGATGACTCACCTCACCTTCAAAGTGCAGGGGATGCACTGTGCCGCCTGCGCCAATGTGGTGGAAACTGCCCTGCGATCGCTGGCGGGGGTAGTGGACTGTGAAATTCATTTTGCCGCCGGCCAAGCCAGTGTGACTTACGATCCCCAGCGGGTGACCTGGCTGGATTTGCAGGAGGCGATCGCCAAAGCCGGCTACCAGGCGGAGCGACTGCCGGCGGAGGGACTGGTCAGCGACACCGCCGCCGAGGAGTTTGCCTATCGGGCTGAACTGCGCCGTCTCAAACGCCGCCTTCTCTTTGCCGGGAGCGCCACGCTTCTGTTGCTCCTCGGGAACCTGCCGATGATGACGGGGGGGCCTGTTCCCCCTTGGCTGCACCATCCTGGGGTACAACTGCTGCTGACGGCCCCAATTCAGTTTTGGAGTGGCGAATCCTTCTATCAGGGGGCATGGCGGGCGCTGCGCTATCGCACCGCAACGATGGATACCTTGGTGGCCCTGGGCACGAGTGTTGCCTTTTTCTACTCCCTTTTGGTGACGCTCTTTCCCCAAGCCTTCCATGACTATTCCCCAGCGGTCTATTACGAGGTGTCGGCGGTGGTCATTACCCTGATTCTTTTAGGACGCCTTCTGGAAAGTCGAGCTAAGCGGGAAACTGCCGCCGCCCTGCGCAAGCTCCTAGCCCTACAACCCAAAACAGCGCGGGTCATTCGCAATGGGGAAGCGGTGGAGGTTCCCCTGATTGCAGTGCAGGGGGGAGATTTGCTACTGGTGCGCCCCGGCGAAACAATTCCCGTGGATGGCGAGATTGTGGCCGGGACTTCAACGGTGGACGAATCCATGGTGACCGGCGAGAGCCTGCCGCTGGCAAAGTACCCAGGGGATGAGGTGATTGGCGCTACCCTCAATCAAACGGGCAGTTTGCAAATCCGTGCCACACGGGTGGGGCAGCAAACCTTTTTGGCCCAGATTATTCAACGGGTGCAGCAGGCGCAGGCCTCCAAGGCCCCCATTCAAAAACTGGCGGATCGCATTACGGCGTGGTTTGTGCCCGCAGTCTTGGCGATCGCCCTCCTTACGGGGCTACTGTGGCTTACCCTTGGCCGCAATCCCACCCTGGCCCTGGTCACTCCGATGAGTGTCTTGATCATTGCCTGTCCCTGTGCCCTTGGCTTGGCAACCCCCACCTCCATCATGGTGGCCACGGGCAAAGCGGCGGAGTATGGCATTTTAATCAAAGATGCCCGCAGTCTCCAACTGGCGCAGCGCCTGCAAACCCTTGTCCTCGACAAAACCGGAACGCTGACCCAAGGCCATCCCAGCGTTACCGACTTCTATGCTGAAGGGGATGCCCACACCCTCTTGTGCCTTGCCGCCAGTGTGGAGGCGCACTCGGAGCATCCCCTGGCGGCGGCGGTGGTCGAATATGCCCAAGGGCAGGGGATCCCTCTGCAACCGGTTCGCGATTTTGCCGCCACCGTTGGTCAGGGGGTAGAAGGCCTCGTTGCAGATCGGTGGGTGCGCGTCGGCACGCCCGCCTTTCTGGAAGCCCGCGGTGTTGACACCGCCCCTTGGCAGTCCCACGCCCAGCGTCTTGCCCAAGGGGGAAAAACCGTTGTTTGGATTGCCGTGGAGGAAAGCGTCAAGGGTCTAGTGGCCATTGCCGATCCCCTCAAGCCCGAAGCGGCGGCGGTGGTAGCTGCCCTCAAGGGCATGGGATTGGAGGTAATTTTACTGACAGGAGATCACGCCGGTACGGCTGCCGCGATCGCCCGGCAAGTGGGGATTGACCATTACGTTGCCGGGGTGCGCCCCGCCCAAAAGGCAGAAATGATTGCTGCCCTGCAGCGTCAGGGCAACGTTGTGGGAATGGTGGGCGATGGCCTCAATGACGCCCCAGCCCTAGCGCAAGCGGATGTGAGCCTTGCCCTCGGCACGGGCACCGATGTGGCGATCGCCAGCAGCGACATTACCCTAATTTCCGGTCATCTTCAGGGCATTGTTACCGCCCTCCAACTCAGCCGTGCCACAATCCGCAATATTCAGCAGAATCTCTTTTTTGCCTTCATTTACAATGGGGCCGGTATCCCCATTGCCGCGGGTGCCCTCTACCCCTTGAATGGCTGGCTTCTCAACCCCATGGTGGCGGGGGCAGCCATGGCCTTTAGTTCCTTCTCGGTGGTCATGAATGCGCTGCGCCTGCGCCGTTTTCGCCCCTTCTCCAAGGCGTGATTTCAAAGGGCAACATGTGGCAGTTTGGGCAGTTCCATCCCCAGAATTGCATCATTACCCAAGACTTCAATCTCCACCGCCTACCCGCCCCCTTGGAGGAGCTGCTGCAAATTCCGGTTTTGATTCCCTAGAATTATTCTGTTGTCTGGATTGGGTAAAACTTCAGTGGGGTGCCGCTTCCTCAGTTTCCCAACAGTCCCTCGGCGGGGCAGCCGTTGTTCCCTCTTTTACAGAAGCAGTGGTGACGCCAAAACTGCCGGGCTTTGCCCAAACACACCCTAAAACCCCTGTCCCTGCTGGCTCAATTGCTGTAGCCTTTACCAAGGCATACTTCGGATCGCCCTCCTTAAAGGAAAGGGAAAGAGGGTGGTAGCCCTCTACTCGATAACCGCCACCACTCGTATCATAGATTTCTAGGAGCGATAGCTCAGGGGCAAAAGTTTTGTGGCGCACGCGGTAGGCCTCCTGGGCGCGGTTCACGGCCCCAACTGCGGCCTTGGCACCGGCAAGTTGCGCCTTGTGTTTTTGATTCAAGAGGGAGGGCAGGGCAATCAAAGCAATTACCCCCATAATAACAATCACTGCCAATACTTCTGGAAATGACAACCCGCTATTGTCATTGATTTGGCGGCGCCGCTCCAGTTGTTCATGGAGTGTAAAGAGCAATTTCAGGCAAGTGACAGGTGCCGGCATAATATCATCCTTGAATAGACGGGGAGTGTCGGAACTTTTAGCTCTCGCTTAGGGAGACGCGGCTGAGTTTTTAGTCTTGTTTTAATTTCGAGCAACTCTACAAATGTTACCCTAATCGGTACGCATTGCCCCCAACACCGTCGAGAGGTGCACACAGCGGAGATAGTCATCTTCATAGTCAAAGATGCTAAAGGAGATGCGCCGAGGCGTCCTTGGGGTAATCACTCGACCTTGGTGGTCAAAAGCAAGCTCGCATTGATTGGTAGCCACTGCTTGCCGGCACTCTAACGCTTCCCCGTCAGCACCTGGTGGGGCGTTAAAGTCTGTTTCCCTCATCACCATGACAATCTGGTCATCCTCTTCAACAAGGGGCTGCCACCTCCATTGATCCCGCGGGGTAGTGGTGGGGTTCATTGTCCACTCTACGCCCGTATCTGTATTGCGAAAGGCCACCACCCAAGGCAACTTTTCTCTTTTGGCGGTAGCTTGGGCAAGGCGCAACGCATTGCGGGCATTATTGGTGGCTGCTCGTACCCGTTGCTGCTGCAACAGCGGGAAGAGGCTCATTGCGCCAATGCCGAAGATCACCGCAATTAGGACAATAACCACCAAGACCTCAGCGAAGCTATATCCCAACTGCCGTGCGCTTTTCATACCAGACTCCTTTAGAAATTCGGAACTTTACGCTGCACAGAGCGGCTCAGCACAGTGGTTGTGATCACGGGTCGAGTAGCTTCATCTTGGGCACGAATGCCCGGCAGCCCCTGGGGGTTCCCCCGCAGATAAACAAAGGTGGCATTGTTGAAGCTTGCCCCCCGTGACTGCACACAGGCATAAAAGCTGTTGGGCACACCCGCATTGGCTAAGGGCGTCCTCACATAGGGGGGGACAAAGGGATTGTCAATCCCTTGTTGGCAAGGAATAAGAGCACCCTCATTATCCCAATTGAGGTCAATAAAGTCTGTCACCACCACTGCTTGCGCCATGTCGGCTATAGGTCGCGCACCCTGCAGACTTGCGTTTGTGTTCACGTTAATTGGCCACTGGGCAAAGTTGGTAAAGCCACTTGGCTCAACGTAACCTTGATTGAGTTCAAGACGGTTATTGGTCACTGTTCTATATTTACGCAGTGCGTAGCGAAGCAGCCGCGCCTGACCCTGCCACACAGGATCAGGGGCTGTATCGAGATAGTACACCACTAATGTGTAAGCACGACGCCCATTTCTCAGGGCAATGCAATCAGTTCGCAGGTCCCCTGAAAATATGTTGCAATCTTGCGGAATCACGTTACCGTTGCCAAATCGGTTTTGGTCGTAGGGCACAGGTTCAAGAATCCACATTGCCAGCACAGGATTCATTGTGTTAGGAAACGGCGGCAAAAAGTTGGTCAACGGCTGACTCCGAGTTCCTGTACCGCATTGCCCCCCATTGCCCGCTAAGCAGTTGCCGTTATAGACAAACACCGCTTCCGACAGATCTGTGCTGATCATATCCATTGCTGCCTTGAGATCTTGGCGCAACTGATTCAAGGAGGCCTCGCGGGTTTCCGTTTGCAGCATATCAATCAAGAGCGCCCCTAAGGAGACCACAATGACCGAGGCCATCACTAAGGACACTAAAATTTCCACAAGGGTAAAACCTTTCTGCCGCTGCTGCCAGAGTTTCATCGGCTAATCTCCTTAGGAACAGTTGGTTAAGCGACACAGTGTCTGTGAAGAATCACTGCGAATGATTTCCGTTGTCAACACTGCCAAGGGGCGCGTCTCGGCTCCCACAAGTGAACTGGTCATTGCCGCTGGTTCTTGGTTAATTGGGGTTTCTGAGGCGGTCACAGGAACAGCCTGCGCACTATAGACCCGTACCTGCACCGGATAGGCCAACACCAAGTCAGCATTATTCACAGTCAGTTGACCGCGATACACCTGCACAGCAAACTCTGTATTGTTGAGACGACGGCGGCAGGCTTGAGTCGCATTGGTTGGCAAGCCTAAATTTCCAGGGCAATCTACCAATCTATCAGGGGGGGGCTGGGCAGAAAGCCGATCTGCTTGGCCAAGGGTTGGGGTTGGGCGCACAAAACTCTCAGGGGGTAGCACACCGGCTGTGGTTCTGCGGATTTCTATCCCTTGCTCCATCATTACCCGCAGTCGATCAACTTCGGCACGCGCTAGCTCTGTGGCCTGGTTAATGCGGTCATTGCGCAACCGTGTGGCTGCCACCATCAGCAGCGGGGCTGCCAGCATGGCCACTCCTAAGTTGACCACCAGAATAGCGATAATGCATTCTACCAGCGTCAGACCCTGATCGGGGTGTTGCTGCCGCTTCAATCGAAGACCCATAGAGAGATTACCTCCATCGCTTAAGCAGGACAATTGATTACGCCCGGATCAATGCGGCCATCGCCCATGCCCTCGGGACGTTGGGCACAGCGCAAGCGCAGGATATAGGGATCATCTGCTGGCAGTTCAGTGAAGTACTCACTGCGTTGACGGCCAGGAGAGATAAAGCGCGAAGCCACAGGCCCCGCCGGCGCCAGTTGCAGCGCCACATCGTACCCCCAGCGGCGAGTGGGAGCGCCGTAGTATCGAATTAGCTCAGCACCTGTGGCAGGACAGTTAAAGGCAGTGTTCACATTCCTGCAACGTGAATCAGAGTTTTCATTCAGTTCCCACTGGTCCTGGTCAAAGGGAGCTGTGGCTTGGGTAGAGAAGTTGAGTTGAATAAACGAACCCTGAATCCAGAGATTCTTCTGACCCCCCCAGTCTTCCAAAAACCGCGGGAAGTTGTGCATGCCACCATAGGACTGGTTAGGCCGCGAGGGCACAATGCCACTGACAATGACGGCATTGACACGCGTATCAGCGGCATTAATAAGCTGGCGACCACCCTCGTTAAAGTTGCGAAAGTTAGTGTGCGGCTGGCCATTATGAGTGGGAATACCATTTTTGTTAACCTCTACTGGTGCTTCAGCTTCTCTAATGCCTGGGTATCCTTCCCGCTTCCATTCCCCTGGTGGTAATGGTCTGCCTTGTCTGTCTTCTGGACGGTTGGCATTAAGGAACGAAGTCCTACCTTGCCATGGATCACAAGTAGAGTAGGGGTAGGGAGGATTAATTCGATTTGTGC
>NZ_CALJEM010000047.1 GCF_938074695.1 uncultured Thermosynechococcus sp. | reverse complement strand
TCAATGCGAAAGGTGGTTTCCTTGAGTTCAATCGAGTCAAAGCGGTAGCCTTCAGAAGAGTCTAGACCCAAGAGGTCAAAGAAGGTTTGGGGCAACTGGGCAAAGAGTTGATAAAACAGGGAATCACGACGCATGGGCTAGAGGGAGCGATCGCTCCAACCAGAAACCTCAGAAGTAGAGAGTTATGGAGGTAGGGGTTCCCTCATGCTAAGCTGAGGACTGGACAGAATATACTGTGGTTTTGCATAGATCCCTATGGCGACATACTATTACATTCTCGCAAGCAAAAAGTTTTTGACCGAGGAAGAACCCCTTGAGGAAGTGTTTCGCGAGCGACAACGTTACTATCGGGAGCAGGGTAAAGAGATTGATTTTTGGCTGGTGCCCGAGCCCGCCTTTCTAGAGCAGCCCCAGTTTGCTGAACAAAAAGCCCGCTGTCCTCAGCCGGCTGCTGCCATTATCTCCACCAACCGGCAATTTATCCAGTGGCTGAAACTGCGCTTGGAGTACGTGCTCATGGGGCAATTCACCAGCGAGGAAGTGCCTAACCCCCTGGCTTCCCTTGCCAGTGTTTAGGGACAAAGGGGGGGCACAGCAGGATTTTGTTGACGGTAATCCTTAAGCCAGTCGCAGGCGCTGGTCAATAACTGCCCCAAGCTATCTAGGGGACTGATTAAAACTTCATCGTCCTCGGTACCGATCGCCACATAGAGCCTGTCTTGACCACTGACATCAACGCTGTAGGGAATTGCGGAAATGCGATCTAGGAGGGCCACCAGCTGGCCCCTTTGCGTCCAAACCCGCACACTGCGATCGGGGGAGGCAGTGGCAATCATTTCACCGTCTGGGCTAAGACTAAGACTGACAATACTGCGCTGGTGAGCACGAAATACCCGGGGAGGCTTGGGGGGACGTTTGCCCTGCATAGACCACAGATAGACGGAGCCACTTTCCCCGGCCGCCGCCAAGAGTTGGCCATTGGCACTAAACTTAAGACTGGCCAACCATCCCGCGTCGGGATGCAGGCGATAGGCAAGGCGATCGCCCTCAAAATCCCAGACGTCAATCGCGCCCGCAGACCCCGTACTGGCCAGCAGCGGGAGGTGCGGATGAAAGGTGAGGCTCCAAATTTCCCCTTCGGTTTTGCGCTCTTGGATTTTCCCCGCGTGCTGCAGGTCAACCAAATAGAGGGTGCCCTTTTGATCACCCGCTGCCAAATAGCGCTGTTGAGGATCTATGGCAACGGTGTAGAGGGAAACCGCCCTGGGGAGTTGCCATGTTTGTTGCGACTGATCCTTGGGGTTCCAGAGCACGAGTTTACCCCCCTTGGTGGCGATCGCCACCTGTTGACCATCCGCGCTAAAGAGCACTTGGTTAATCCCTTTTGGATCAAGGACGGGGGTGGCTGCTAGGAGGGTGCCATCCCGTCGCCAATGCTTGACGCGACCATCTTTGCCCCCCGTCACCACTGTGGCGGCCTGGGGATCTAAAGCCACCGTCCAAATACTTTCTTGATTGGCAACCCACTCCGCCGTGCGGCCATGATCAAGGAACCAGAGGGTCATTTGTCCCCCGCGATCGCTGCTGAGAAGAACCGCCCCGGTGGGATTAAAACTTACCGTATTGATCAGGCGTTCATGACCGCGCAACTCGGCAATCAGTTCACCCGTTGGCTGCCAGAGGCGCAGTGTGTTATCAGTGCTCAGGGTCAATAGCCGATACCCCACAGGAGAGGTGCCGACAAAATAGACGGGGGCTGAGCTAACGCGCCACTGATTGATTTGTTGTCCCTTGGGATGCCAAAGGCGGAGGGTGCCATCTTTGCCCACCGTAGCCAGTTGACCATTGCGCAGAGACGTCAAACTGGTTTGGGGAACCGGCAGATCTCCTTGGACTTGCCAAGCTTGCAGCAGTTCACCTTGGGGCGACCAAACCCGAATCCAGCCCTCTTCATCGGCGGTGGCCAGGCGATCGCCGCTGATGGCATAACTCAAGCTATTGACCCTCTGGCTCAGGGTGGGAATCGTTGTCAGCAGTTCCCCCGCAATGCTCCAACGCAGCATATCCCCTGTGGTGGTGGTGGCGGTCAACTCCTCCCCTCTGGGACTAAAGCGAAAGTTGTTGATGGGCAGAGCAGGCAAACGCCGCTCAAAAACCAGTTTTTGCGGCTCAACGCGCCACAGGGAAATTTCCCCCTTCTCATTGAGCAGCCCTAGGCGATCGCCCGCGAGGCTCAGCCGCGCCAACTTCACTGCGCCAATGTTCAGGGACTGGGTACCCAGCCGCTTCCCCGTCGGCTGCCAAAATTCCACAACCCCCCTTTCACTGATGCTCAACACCTGGCGATCGCCGCTGAGAAAGGCTCCCACGAGGGGCTTGTGCTGGCTGTGCCATTGGTTGCGCGCCCGAATGCGATCCAGAAAAACATTGAGCACAAAGAGGGGACGGGTCGTGGGGTAGTCCCTGAGGGGGCGATCGCCCACCAAGCGCTGCAGCTCCCGTCCCGCCTCAATGGCCGCCACTAGGGCGGGCAACTCTTGGCTTTGAAACTGCTCTAGAAGATCATTACTGGTCTGCTCAAGGGCTAAACTGGCCTGAGTGGCCTGTAAATCCGCATGGGTCTTGGCCAAAATTGCTGCCACCCCCAAGGACACCAGCGAAACCACCCCCAGAGCCATCAGGGCGCGCCGCGTCAGACGACTGGCCTTATGACGCGCTGCCTCCAAAATGCGGTTGGCGGCACTGATTGCTGCTTTCTCTTGGCGCTCGAGAAGGAGAGTGTCTTCAATGGCCTTTTGATTGGCCTCCTGACTGGCAGAAAGGTACTGGTAATCCAAGTCACTGAGACTTTTGCCACTGGCCCAGAGCAGGGCTTCCTCCAAGGCTTGTCCCCGCAGCAACCGAGAGCTATCCCTGCCGCCGGAGCGCAACCATGCTTGGAATTCCTCACTATAGGGGCGCAAGCGGGCCAACTGTTGCTCTACCCACTGCGCATCAAAGACTTGGGCATAGATGGGGTTAAACACCTGCAATTGACCTTGGCGCTGGCACACCAATCCTGTCAAGGCAAGGGCACGCTGCTCATGACTGCCGTCGAGGGGGATACCTCCCGTTTCCAAGATGCGTTGGTAAAGTCCCAAGAGACGACCGCTGCGCTGTTCATCCGCCAGTAGGCGATTGCGAATGGTCTTTAGGTGTTCTGGTTCATCTTGCCGCTCCCAATCCTGAAGGATATGGTCTTGGACAAACCGGGCTAATTCCTCGCCGAGGGTGGATGCCGGCATAAATGACCCGCGGTGTTGCAGGAGGCGACAGAGTTTTTGGGTCAAGAAGGGTTGGCCGCCGGTCCAGTGGAGGATCTCCGCTAGGAGTTGTTCGGGGCGATCGCTCAGGTGGGCAATGCCCTTGAGGAGCGGTGTGGCTTCCCTCAGGGTAAACCCCTGTAAATCAATGGCACAGCCAATGTTAAAGGGGGTGCGCTGCTTATCCTGAATCAGTTGATCCGGCGTGGCCACCCCAAAGAGGGCAAAGGTTAGGCGCCGATATTCGGGATAATCGGCGCGTTGGTTGTAACAAGCGCGGATCCAAGCAAAGAAATCATCGGTGGAAAAGGGCAGACTCAACAGACTATCAATTTCATCAATAAAAATCACGAGAGGCTCACGGGTGTGGGCAAACAACACCGTTTCCACAAAGTCACTGAGGCGTTGAATGGGCGACACCAGCTGGCGATCGCGCCACCAAGAGCGCAGTGACACCACCTCGGTTAACTGAAATCCCTGAATAAGCGCGCCGACAAAGCTGGCATACCACTGCTCCGGTTGAATATTCTGGCTCCCGATCTTAGTGATGTCGAGGGCGGCACAGCGGTACCCCATGGTCATCAACTGGTGGGTCACCTGTACCCGCAGGCTAGATTTGCCCATTTGCCGCGAATTGAGGATATAGCAAAACTCCCCAGCGGTGAGGGCAGCCAACAGATCGGCATCTGCTTGGCGTCGCACATACACTGCTGAGGTGGTGGGTAAACTTCCCCCCACTTGATAGGTGATTGCTGCCGCCATGGAGGGTGACCTAGTTGGCAACAGTGTGCTCAGGTGCTGTTGACGTGGTTGGGGTCTGCGTTGTGGCCTGACTCACCAAAAATTCTTTTTCTGTCACTTCTCCCAGTTGCCCCATGGGTTGGAACGGCCCATTATTGACACTCACCTTGACAGCCCCCGCATTGCCAGTACGCACAATCAGGCGTTCTTTGGCTTGCCAGCGGCGCTCTGTTCCCGACTGCAGAATCCCGGCATAGACGACGCGACCATCGGCCTCCACCTCCAGCCATGCCGCCTCGGAGAGGGACAACTTGACCTCGACGGTTTCAGCAGGAGTGGCACGAGGGGTCGGGGTTGCCGCCGCCGTGGGGGTAGGTGCAGGGGTTAAATCGGTAATGCTTTGGGTTTGAGGACGAAAAAGATAGGCCAATCCCGCCACCGCCGTTGCCACCAGGGCAAAGTAGATGAGGTACAGGTGAAGCGGCCGCAACTGCCAACCCATACCGCCCCTAGAGACACTGGCTTGAGGGGACTGCTCCGCCGGTTCAACCAGCGTCGGAAAAGCGGCAGCTACACTTTTGCCATCCAGACCAAGGGCATCGGCAAAACGGCGAATAAATCCTTGGGTATAAACGGGTTCGGGTAAGTCCTCTAGGCTAGCATTCTCAATAGCTGCCAAGATTGACTGACGCACAAAGGTTTTGGCGGCCAATTCCTCGAGGCTCAGACCCAGTTCTAGTCGCCTGTCGCGGAGGAAAGCACCAATTTCTGCCAGTTTTTCTGCCTGTTGATTACTGAGGTGAGGCATCGCTCTCTATCTCCTGCCGTCAGTCTCTGTCAATTTGCCCCAGAGGGGTTTAGCTATTGCGATTATCCTACAGTAAGCTCCGTAGATGGGGGGACGGCCTTTGCTAGGCTAGATCTGGCTTTTAGACGCACCGTTTTTTATGACTCAACTCTCTCCCTTGTACGAAGGCAAGGCAAAAATTATTTATGCCACAGCAGATCCAGAAATCCTGCTGGCGGAGTTCAAGGATGAGGCCACCGCCTTTAATGCCCAGAAGCGCGGCGCAATCCAAAACAAGGGAGTGATGAACTGCGCGATCGCCAGCCATTTGTTTCGGTATTTGGCCGCCCAGGGCATCCCCAACCATTTTATTGCCCAAGTGGCGCCCAATCAGATGCACATTCGCCGCGTAGAGATCATTCCCCTTGAGGTGGTGGTGCGCAATCGGGCAGCGGGCAGCCTGTGTCGCCAGACGGGCTTGCCCTTGGGATTAGAACTCAATCCTCCCCTCGTGGAGTTTTACCTCAAAAATGATGCTTTGGGGGATCCGCTGCTTACGGGCGATCGCTTGCGCCTATTGCAGATTGCCACGGATGAGGAAGTGGCGCAGATAACGCAAATGGCCTTGGCCGTAAATACTCACCTCAGTCGCTTTTTTGCTGAGTGTGGCATTACCCTGGTGGACTTTAAGCTGGAGTTTGGCCGCAGTCAAAGGGGGGAGATTCTTTTAGCCGATGAAATTAGTCCCGACAGTTGCCGCCTTTGGAATCAGGAGGAAACCGATCCTGAAAAGCGCATCCTCGACAAAGATCGGTTTCGCCAGGATTTGGGCGCCATTGAAGAGGCCTACGCCCTTGTCATGCAGCGGGTCTTAGCCCATAGCATTCCATAGCCAGAGGTGGGCCATGACCGTTGTTCTCGGCGCCGATGTGGGGGGCACAAAAACCCTTGTCGAGTTATGGGAGGTGGTGGGCAGTGAGTGGCAGCTCCTCCACAGGGCTAAATACACCAGCCGCGATTTTCCTGACTTAACCACTCTGTTGCAAACGTTCCTCAAGACGAGTCCTGCCCATCCGCAGCGAGCCTGTCTGGGGATTCCGGGTCCGGTGATTGACCAAGTGGCTCAAGTGACGAATTTGGGCTGGCGGGTCAGTGGTGCTGAATTAGGAACGGCACTGCAGATTCCGAGGGTGACGCTGCTCAATGATTTTGCCGCCGTGGCCTATGGGGCATTGGTATTGCCGCCGACGGATTTTGTTGTGCTGCAGGAGCGGCCTCGGCGTCCCCAAGCGCCCATTGCCCTCTTGGGAGCCGGTACTGGCTTGGGGGAGGCATTGCTGATTTGGCAGGGCGATCGCTACCAAGTGATGCCCCTAGAGGGCGGCCACACCGACTTTCCAGCGCGCAATGAACAGGAAATTGGTCTATTGCGCTATCTGTGGCAAACCTACGAGCGAGTCTCCGTGGAGCGGGTGGTCTCTGGGGCGGGGCTGGTGGCCATTTACGAATACCTCAAGGGGGTCAACTTTGCTCCTGAATCAGCCGCAGTTGCCGCAGCAATGGCAGAGGCAGAAGATCGCGCTGCTGTAGTTGGCGAATACGGCCTTGCCGGGGATCCCCTGTGTGCAGAGGCCCTGCGAATGTTTGTGGAGGCCTATGGGGCAGAGGCTGGCAACCTTGCCCTCAAAAGTTTGCCCTTGGCAGGGGTGTTGATTGCCGGGGGAATTGCCCCCAAAATTCTACCGAAAATGACCGATGGCACGTTTCTGCGGGGGTTTGTGAATAAAGGACGGTTTCGCCCCCTGATGGAGCAGTTGTACGTGGCTGTGATTACGAATCCTGAGGTGGGATTGCGGGGCGCCGTACATTTGGCAGCTCAGGGGGTCTAGGGAGTCTAGAGGTGCTTCAGTTGGGGATAGGCCATCAGTAATTCATCGGCAGTGAGGGTATCCCCGATTGCCTGGGGTTGCCAGAGCAGTTCAACCGCCAGTAGGCGATCGCTGCCAATGCTTCCCAACTGTTGCAGGGCCTGCCGCAGCTCTAGGTCATTGTTGACTGTGGGCAGTTTCAAGCGTCCGGTGGCAGCCACCACCAAAGTCACGACAATGTATTCACCCACATCATTGCTCAGCCCAGGGGCGATCGCCCTCTGCTGGATCTCACGACGGTAGTTAGACAGGGTTTCAGCACTGAGTTTGCTCCGCTCTGCCAGCGCCAGTTGGTTAAAGGCAGTTTCCGCTTGTAGCAGTTTTGTTTCTTGGCTACTGGCGTGGGCATAGACCCAGTATTGGGGATGGCGCAGGAGGGCAAGGGTTGCCTCTTGCAGCACCTTGGTCAGGCCTTCGGGACTTTGGGTATCGGCGGTGAGGGCTAGTTGATTTAGCTCCTCTTGAAGTTCACGGGCTTGAGCCAGCAGTCCCACCTGCAGGGTATGTAGCGAGACCGTGGGGTTATCTGCGTCGATCTCAAAGTCATCGCCGCTGGTGCGGAAGTTGCGGAAAGCAGAGATCAAAGTATTGGCAAGGACACCGATCACAAGGATTGTGAAGAGGCCGCCAAAGCCACCGCCAAAACCAAAGAAGGGAATCAGAAAGGGAAAGCCAAAACCTCCGCCATAGACCGGAACGGGCTGGGCATAGCCGTAATCACTGCGGGGGACACGGTAGGAACGGCTGGGCACCGGACGACTAAAGGAACCACCCCCAACACGTCCACCACTGCGAGCTGCCCAGGCGGCACCACTGTCAAGCACCAGATGGGCAATCAAGACCGCCACTGCCACTATTGCCGTAACGGATTTGAGACGTTGCCAAAAAGTTTTCATCATAAATTGTGTTCCCAAGGATTGACCTACAGCAAGGAGATGTTCTGCTCTCAGTCTAACGCTTTGCCTGCTGAAGGTCAGAGGGGGAATGCCGATCAACCTCTCCTGCCTCTTACACCGGTCAACACGGCTGCAGGCTCGGCAGCATCCCTATTTTAGAAAGTGGCTGTATTAGGATATGAGAAGCAAACTTTTGCCTGCCGAGTTCTGTTCAAAACACAATGATTGCAATTCCTGAGCCTCTTAAGCCAGTAATTACCTTTGCCCACCCCGTGCTGATGTGGGTGCTGTTTGCCCTCACGCTTTATGCGATGTATTTGGGAATTCAAACGCGGCGCCTGCGCTCCCTCAGCGGTGAGGAAAAGAAAGCACTAATTCAATCCAAGGTCAATCTCAAACACCACCAAGTTGGCGCTGTCTTACTCGCCTTGATGGTTACAGGCACGATTGGCGGCATGGCGGTCACCTACATCAACAATGGCAAACTCTTTGTGGGGCCGCACTTAATTGTCGGACTCACAATGACGGCACTGATTGCGATTTCTGCAAGCTTAACCCCCTTTATGCAAAAGGGAAGTGAAGTGGCTCGTGCCTTGCACATGACCTTGAATCTGTTTCTGGTCATCCTCTTTGGCTGGCAGGCGGTGACGGGTCTGCAAATTGTGCAGCGAATTCTCAATGCCAGCTAGCTGGGGCGGCAACCTAGAAAGTCGTTGTAGCAATTGCAAAATCTCT
>NZ_CALJEM010000046.1 GCF_938074695.1 uncultured Thermosynechococcus sp. | reverse complement strand
TCACTCTTTTTCGGTTTTGCTGGCGCCACCTGCATTGCCCAGTTGCGGGTGAGGATCATGCGCGGATGAATTAAGCGATGCTGATCAATCAGCCACAACAGCGTGCGATCGCACACCCGCCACACCGCCTCCTGTAAATTTCGCTGAGCTACCCTGCGCAATTCCTCTAGCTCCGCTGTCTGACCCCGCCCCGGCTCCAAGCTATCCGCCAGAAACACGACACAACTTAAGGCATCCATGCCCGGTTGACCCAAAGTATGATTGGCCACGGCTGCCAAAACCTGCTCATCGGTAATACCAAACTGTTGCCGCGCCACCAAGGCACTCACATCGGCATGGAGCAAGTGGGGATCTGCTGCATCTACGTCCGTAATAGGTAGCCCCGCCTCCTGTGCCATCCTTAACAACCGCTGCGGGGGAAAGTATTTCGCCAAATCATGTAATAATCCAGCCCAAGCGGCGCGATCCACATCCAAACCGTGGTGTAGAGCCAGCTCCGCCGCCATCGTCTCTACCCGCAGGATATGTTGGAGTCGGGGTGCCGGCACATTTTCCGTCAGCCATGCTAAAACCTGCTGGCGATCCCACAGGGACTTTTTAGAATCAGGTGTTACAAGGGAAGTCATAGCCAAAGCCACAGCAGGGATGATGAAGTGCTACCCTTGTATCATAACGAAGGCGCTTTTCACAAGGCTGGGAGACAACCCTCAAAACATTGACATCCCCCCCGGCCGGGGATTCCTGCGGCGCTCAAGCCCAGCTTAAGTCGCTTTGGTAGATTCCTAGGCCGAGGGCGTATCCGCTGCTCATATCTCCCCAGGCGTCGCTTCCGGCATGTCCTGCCGTAGGTCGGCGTGGTGGTGGCCGACAGCAAAGTTATAGAACGGCTGTGCCGATTGCCCTATCCTTAACCCCCCAAACGGCGGGGCGTGCCGCCCGCTGGGTCAAACTTCCGTAATTTTACGGATAGGGTAAGGCAAAGAAAAAAGAGTATCGTAGAAGTACGGAGTCGTCCTGTCGAAACTACTGAATCATCCTAGCGGTGGGGGCACATTACCTGTAAGCTTTGACCTAAAACGGGGTATCCTATCCTCCTTCCCTTCCTGTTGAACCTGCTGTTCATCTCCTTGGCTGCCTATGAGTTACTGCTTAAACCCGAACTGTGTCAAACCAGACAACCCTGACGATGTAGAGGTTTGTCAAGCCTGTGGCAGCAAACTGTTGCTGAATGATCAATACAAGGCAATTAAAGTCTTAGGGCGGGGAGGATTTGGAACGACTTATCTTGCTGTTGATACAAAACTACCCGGCAACCCCAGTTGTGTGATTAAACAATTGCGGCCCGCTGCCACTGCACCCCATATCTTGGCGATGGCGCGGGAACTCTTTTTGCGGGAAGCAACCACCCTAGGCAAAATTGGCAACCACCCCCAACTGCCACGTCTGCTTAATTATTTTGAAAATGGAGATGAATTCTATTTAGTCCAAGAATATGTGGAGGGTCTTACGCTTCAACAGGAGGTCAAGCGCTTTGGATCCAAGAGCGAAGAGGAGGTAAAGCAGGTCTTGCAGGAGGTGCTCCCCATCCTCGATTACCTGCATAAAAATGGGGTGATTCACCGCGACATTAAGCCCGCCAACCTCATCCGTCGCGATATTGATAAAAGACTGGTACTCATTGACTTCGGTGCCGTCAAAGACAAAGTGACCCAGGCAATGATAGAAAATGCGCCAGAGCTTTCTACATTTACTAGCTTTGCGGTGGGCACTCCCATGTATGCGCCGCCAGAGCAGATGGCGATGCGCCCCGTCTATGCCAGCGATATTTACGCCCTGGGTGTCACCTGTATTTATCTCCTCACCGGTAAATCACCCAAGGAGATTGAACGGGATCCACGCACCGGTGAATGGCAGTGGAAGCGGTACGTCAAAACTATCTCCCCTGAGTTTGCTGCTCTCCTTGACAAAATGCTGGAGGATGCGGTGAAAAACCGCTATCAAAGTGCCATGGATGTCTTGGCAGATTTACAACTCTTGGGGTCCAAGCAAACATCCGCTGCAGCTATCCCTAGCGTTGCCCCAGAGGATGACGATCTCAGTAATGCCCTCTCAGCTCCGCCTAGTCAAGGCAGGCCTCGGACTCCAAAGACAACTCAGCGCGCTAGCTATGCTTCCTTTGTGAGCCAAAATGCCCAAGCAGCTCGATTGCGACAATTGCGAACGACCGGAACTCAAGCGGGGGGGCCGCCCGTTGTCGGCACAGGCTCGGGTCAACACCTACGCGCTAAAGTCACGCCACGGATGACAGCGTCACAACTTCTGACAGCTTACAAACGGGGAGAGCGGGATTTTGTAGATGTGGATCTTTCCAATGTGGTTCTCCGCAATGCGGATCTGTCGGGTGCCAACTTTGCCAATGCCAATTTTACAAATGCAGATTTGAAGGGCTGTATCCTTGCCAATGCCGTTTTACGGGAAGCCAATTTCCAAGGCGCTAACCTCAGCGATGCCAATTTTTGCGGTGCCTATTTGGTGCAGGCCAACTTTACAAAGGCAAATTTAAGGGGAGCCAAATTTCTGGATGCCTCGATTTCAGGAGCAAACTTTACAGGTGCCGATATTTCTGGGGCAGACTTTAGTATTGTTTCTGGTATGGTTCAGGGGCAGCTTGATCGCGCTAAGAAGAATTGGTTTACAAAGTTACCTAAATAGAGGGGCGAGTTTGCCCCCTTCTCCTAAGACCTCAGACACTTATCGGAGTCACAGCCGGCAGGGCCTGCTTCCATGAGGGGCTGAGTATAGCGGGAGAGGGCCTCGTGAAAATCATTGACGCGCTTGCGCCGCGCCACAGCCGCAACTTCCTGTTCGTAGCGTTCTTTGCTAATGGGTTCAAAGGGCAGACGCGGGAAGGTTTCATGGGCATCAAAACGGGCCAATAGGGCAGCAGAAATATACCCTTGATCCTCTTGAATAGCGTTGTAAATAGCGTTCGCAAGGGGTTCTATTTCATGTTCCCGCAGCTCAATAGTGGCACTGGTGTTGTGGGTGGTGTAGTGCTGCTGTACCTGCATATAGAAGTCAAACTGCGCCAAGGCGGAAAACTGGCTAATATCAATCGCGTCTGCCCCCGGCAGATCGGCCCAAGAAACGGCAACGGGAATTTCCACCAGCCACTCCGTACACCGCGGATCAAAGGGATCGTCAAGAAGTTTCCCAGTTTCATCTTTATCGGACTGGGAGGGGATGATGTTGTAACCAAAGTCATAGCAGGCCATGGCCACCGGATCGCCTTTGCGGAACGTAATTCGGCGAATGAAGCGTTGGGCTTTGGGGGGATGCCAGCCAGGGGAGGCACCCGTTAGCAGGGATTTAGTGCCGGAGGGTTGGACGGTGGTACAGCGATTGGGGCGTTTCAGGCCGTGGCGATCGCAATACTCCCAGACGGCCTCATGGACAATGTGTCGCCAGCGTTGCAAAAAGTCGGCTTCTTGGGCTTTGAACTCCTGCCCTTGAGCTGTATTGGGTCGTCCTGCGGCCCACCATTCCAGCCATGGCACGCCAAAGGCCTGGACAAAGAAATCAAAGAGTCCAGTAAAGCTGACACCGACAATGGGATCAACGGTACGGGAGTACTGATAGCGATCGACAGTAAAGCGATGGTTGAGGAGAGCCGCAACTGAAAGCGCGCCGGCTCTGAAGGCTTTTTCTTGGGTCAAGGTGTCGGCTGGATCAATTTGATTGAGGTGGATTTCCGCAAGGTTGCAGTGGAAGTCACTGCCGATAATTTCACCACAGGGATTAAGACCATAGCGAGCCAAGCGATGGGTCAGTTCTTTCTCCCCTACATCCGCAAGTAGAGACTGCAAATAGGCTCTCCCTTCTCCTCGGCTATAGGCTTCTAGAAAGTTGCGCTTTTGCTCAGGGCTAACCAAAATATCCGCATTGGCACGGGCTACGGCTTCCCCTGCCCATTGAATGGCTCCTTCCCCTGAATAGAACTGACTGCGCACCGCATTGATGCATTCTTCAAGAGTAGGCTTGGTGTGAAAGACACGGGTATGGTTGGCCATGCGCAGCGCATCGCGCTTTGGATCAATGCGCCAATTGCCCTGTTCATCCTGCTGCCAGAGATTTTGCTTGGCTTGGGCAAAAGCCTGATCATCACTTGCCCCCTGACGCATACCCGCCGATCGCCTGACATTGCCAGCCACGACCACAACGGCTGCCTCATCAATTAGCAAACAGCACTCCACCGAGGTCAATTGGCGACCCACTGCTGCATTCAACAGTGCGGCACAGCGGTGGTACAGGTCGGGAAGTTTCACAGGATTGGCAACCCCGCCAAACCCCTTGAGTTGCTCTCCTGTGGGGCGCACATCGCTAATGTCAATGATCACCTGCACGGCTCCCCCCAGTTGCGAGTTGCTCGCCAGTTCAAGCAGTGTTTGGTAAGATTTCACCCAGCCCTGGCGGCTATCTCCCACTTTGATGTGGCAGGTCTGTCCCATGAGGGTCACCGTGGTTTGCTCTTGGCGCGCTGCCTTGGGGGTTTGACCAATCTGGCCGACAACAGTTACCTCAAGGCGATTGCAAATGGGCGGCAACTGGGAAATGTATTTTTGCTCAAGGACAGCACCTGTGCCACAGCCCTGCATGGCCAAGTCCATCATCAGGCCAAAGGACTCCCAGTCCACCACATTGGTGCTGGTGCAGTTGTAGGCACCGGAAAAGTTCTGCGGTTGGCGCACCCAATCAGTTCCCCCCACCCACAGCCAACGGCCAGAGGGCAGTGCCTTCAAGTCCTGCTGCATTTCCCTCAGAAGCGCCACTTCTGCTGCGGTGAGGTGCCCCACTTCCTGCAGGCCTTGGAGGGTGCGATCGCACACTTGTTGCCACGTCTCCCGCTCACCTGCTTCGTTTTGGCGGCTGTAGGTGCGGTAAAACACGGGATAGGCTGTGAGGACTGTGGCGGGGAAGCCGGTTTGGAGACGGGGAGGATTTTGCACCATAGGGGCAGGATGCAATGGCTAAATACTAGGTGTAGTGTACCGAAGCAATCCTTAGGGGTCAACAGGCACTAATTATAGAAAGACTCTGAACTCCTCTGCCACAGGGAGAGGGAGATGCTAGGATAGCAGGAAGCTTTTGCTGTGAATCCAAAGGTTAATGGTTACTGCTCCCCCAACGTCCTTCAGAACCGATGCCTTTGACCAAGTGGTGATGACCACCTATGGCCGTTTTCCCATTGCGCTCGTGCGCGGGGAAGGCTGCCGCGTTTGGGATGATCAAGGCCGCAGCTATTTGGACTTTGTGGCGGGAATTGCCACTTGTACCCTCGGTCATGCCCATCCAGCTTTGGTGGAGACGGTGAGTCGGCAAATGCAAACGCTGCACCACGTCTCAAACTTGTATTACATTCCCCAGCAGGGGGCACTGGCGCAGTGGTTGGTGGCGCACTCCTGTGGCGATCGCGTGTTTTTCTGTAATTCCGGGGCTGAAGCCAACGAAGCCGCGATTAAACTGGCCCGTAAATACGCCCATACCGTGCGCCACATTGATAGCCCAATCATCATTACGGCGCAGGCCAGCTTCCACGGACGCACCCTCGCCACGCTTACCGCGACGGGTCAGCCGAAGTACCAGCAGCACTTTGACCCCTTGGTGCCGGGCTTTGCCTATGTGCCCTACAACGACTTTGGCGCCCTGGAAGCTCTCGTGACTTCCTTGGATCACCCTCAACCCCAAGTGGCAGCTATTCTCTTAGAACCTTTACAGGGGGAAGGGGGAGTTCGCCCCGGCGATCGCACCTATTTTGAGCAGGTTCGCCAACTCTGCACCGACAAGGGCATTCTTCTCATCTTTGACGAGGTGCAAGTGGGCATGGGTCGCACCGGATCCCTGTGGGGCTACGAAACCCTCGGTGTTGAGCCGGATATTTTCACCACTGCCAAAGGTCTTGCGGGGGGCATTCCCATTGGGGCCATGATTGCCAAGGATTTTTGTGCCGTCTTTCAGCCGGGGGATCATGCCAGCACCTTTGGTGGTAACCCCTTGGCCACGGCGGCAGCCCTCACGGTGTGCGAAACCCTTGAAAAAGAGAATCTTCTGCAAAATGTGCGCGATCGCGGGCAGCAACTGCGGGCAGGACTGTGTCAACTCCAAGCGGCCTATCCTCACCTCATTGCTGAAGTGCGCGGCTGGGGGCTGATCAACGGTCTCGAACTGCACCCCGACATCCCCCTGACCGCTGCGGAGGTTGTAAAGGCGGCCATTGGGGAGGGGCTATTGCTGGTGCCGGCAGGGCCCAAGGTGGTGCGTTTTGTCCCACCTTTGATTGTCAGTGCTGCGGAGATTGACATGGCGTTAGGGGCAGTGAGCCGAGCCTTTGGGCACTTCGTAGCCTAAAGAACATCCTTGCGTTTTTGAAAGACCCCCACTAGCCCCAGCATCAGGGCGATAATGCCCCCCAAGCGCAGGTTATTGGCGGTAACATTAGCGTTAAAGGTGTGCCCCTGAAGACTCCAAAAGCGATCAATGAGGGCTTCGCCACTGGCGATCGCCCGCCCTCGCTGCTCTTTCCAGCGGGCAAATGTATCCTGCCAGCGCTCCATGGCTGCTTGATAGTCCTTGACCCGTTGATTGTACTCCTCGACGCGATCGCGATAGGCCTGATTAAACTCTAAGACCGAATTGGGCAAACTTGGCGGATCGCCGGGGTCAGGAGGGCGTGGGGGTTCAGGTTCATCCACCGCAGGGTGGTATTCCTTGCGCACCCCCGGAAAGCGGCAACGTCGAAAGAGGTTCTCGTCAAAGCAGGGACACAGCTCTAGGGCTTGACGACTCAGTTTCTGCCGTTCAGATTTTGTTTGCTGCCAGCAGGCATCCCGCGCCACCTCCTGACCAAAGCCGAAGAGGGATACCACACTGGCATAACTCCAGCGGGTCAACGTCACATCACTGATCAGATTGCCCACATCCCCTAGATCCTTCAGGGGAATAATGGCGCCGGCAAACGTAATCTGCGGCACCAAAAAGAGAATTGTTAACAGGGGAGCTACGGTTTGAGTTGGTGAGAGGGCAGAGACCAGTAGCCCCATCACCATGCCGCCAAAGGTCACCAGGAAAAGGGTTAAATACAAGCCAGCGATCGCCCCAAAACCGAGGCTAAGATCGATTGCCCAAAACTTCATCGCCAAGAAGATCGCTGCTTGGTACAGGGCCAGCACCACCGCCGGAGCAAGCTTTGAGAAAATATAGGGCCACAGCCCCAATCCCACCATCCGCTCACGGCGATAGATCTCCAGTTCCTTCACAATTTCGCGCATCGTGGCTAAGCTGCCCACCATCACCGCAATCAACACAGTGACAAAGGCCATCGTAAATGCCTGCCCTGCATCCCCCTGCTTCGGATCGAGAATCGTGGGCTTCCAGAGAACAAAATCCAAGGCTCCCAAAATCGGTGCCAAAGAAAGCATGAGAATGAGTGCCGCCCGATCCTGTCGCAAAATGGCTAAGTTTCGCTGGGTGAGGATCCACCACTGCCGCCACGGTGCCACCTGCGGAATTGTGGTTTTCGGACGTTGGGGTTGGATTTGCCGTGTTGCCGCCGTATCCACATTGAGGGGGCGCTGCCGCTCCACCACATAGGTTTGGTACAGATGGGACTGGCGATAGCGTTGCTGCCAGACCGCTGGATTGGGTTCGCTTTCAATCTTGAGGTAAATTTCATCAAAATCTTGAACATCAAAATAACTGAGGGCTTGGTCCGGTGGCCCAAAGTAGGCAAGGTGGCCGCCCCGTGCCAAAAACACCACCAAATCGCAGAGCATCACGTTCTTGGTGGCATGGGTAACGAGTAAAATCGTGCGCCCTTGATCCGCCAACTGGCGCAACAGCCGCATCATTTGTGTTTCCGTCCCCGGATCCAAGCCAGAGGTGGCCTCATCCAAGAAAAACAAACTGGGGCGGGTGAGCAATTCCACACCAATGGATACTCGTTTGCGCTGGCCTCCACTAAGTTGTTTAACCAAGACATCCCGGCGAGCGGTTAACTCCAGTTCCCGAAGAACGCGGTTCACCTGTTCCTGTCGCTCTTTTTCACTAAAATCAGCGGGTAGGCGCAGTCGGGCTGCATAGTCCAAGGCCTGAGCCACGGTTAGCTCGCTGTGGATAATGTCATCCTGAGGCACATAGCCAATCTGGGTGCGATAGGTGCCAAAGTAGCGGTACAGATCATGGCCGTTGACGAGTACGGTGCCCCCCGTGGCAGGACGAAAGCCATTGAGAGCATCGAGGAGCGTTGATTTACCGGCACCGCTGCCACCAACAATTGCTACAAACTCACGGGGCAAAATTGAAAGGGAAATATCTTGCAGGAGCTTTGCTCCCTTGGCAGTGGTTTTGCTGAGGTGGATGGCATCGAGGCGCAGGTTACCACTGTCGTTGTGGGGAACAATGGTTTCGTCGGGGGTAAAAAGCGAACTGTAGGGGCCAATCCGCACCAAAGCACCCGTGGGTAAGGGCACGGGTTTGCGGGGTTCAAGGCGCTGGTTATTGATGAAAGTACCGTTGGCAGAGTCGAGATCGACAATGTACCATTGTCCTTCCTCAAGGTAGAGGCGGGCATGAAACCGCGAGACCACAGGATGATCCAGCACCATATCGTTGCTGGGGTCACGGCCAAGGCGAATCTGCTGGCGATCGCGCAGTTGCAGGGGGCGGGTTTGCTCGACAACTTGGGTGGCGGGCATCAACAAATAGGTCAGGCGCAGAGATTCCCCCACATGAATCACATCCCCCGGTGCCAAGGTGTGTTCGCTAATCGTTGTGCCGCGCCAGTGGAGGCCGTTTTTGCTGCCCAAGTCAACGATTTTGTAGTGATTCCCCGATCGCACCAGCTTGGCATGGTGAAAAGAGACAAAAGGATGGTCAATGGGAATGTCCGCCTTCGGATCTCGACCGAGAACCAGTTCCTCCTTCAGCAGCGGAAACTCCTGCAACCAGTGGGGTGTCGCCACCTGCAAAATCGGCGTACTGGCAGCCCCCATGACCACGGTGCTCGGTAGTTGCGTTGTCACCATGCCGTCGGGATCAAAAATGGCTTCAAAGTCCCCAATTTGCAGGCGATCGCCCGCCTTGAGAGTCACAGGAGTGCGGGGCCGCAGCTTCGTGCCATTCAAAAAAGTGCCGCTGGCGCTGCCCAGATCCGCCACTTCATAACCCGTCTCCTTTGGAATAATTAAGGCATGGTGGCGGGAAATCCCCTCGCCAACCAGAATTACTTGGCTTTGGGGGTCGGTACCAATGAGCAGGCGATCGCGCCCCAATTGAATTTGCTGTCGTGAACCGTCAGCGGCCGAAAGTTCAAGAATCGGTACAGCCATACCGCTTGTTTAGAAATCTCACTTTATTGTGTCACTCATAGAAGCAGCAGAATTTTCTACATTGGGAACAAGAAAAAACCCTAAAGTATTAGTCGTTACGAAATCATAGGTATTAAATTTGCTAGATTAGCATTCAATTGATTAGCCATTGCCCTTCCGTTGTCTCTTCTTACAAATTCTCCCAAAGATATAGAACCCAATCTCTTTACTCCGCTGTTGTTGTGGGGATGTCTTCATGGTGATGCACGTTGAAATTATTGAAAGTAACCCCCACTTGCGTTCTCTCCTTGGCTGGCACCTACAGCAGGTGGGGCACATCGTTCATCTTGCCGGTGACTGTCAACAGGGGCAGGAAGTGTTTCAACTGCGGCATCCCGATCTAGTCGTTCTAGATCTGGATTTGAAGGAGGGCAAAGGTTTGGAACTATGCCGCTGGCTTCACTATCAAGGTACTCCTTTAATTCTGGTTCTTTCTGCCCGCGAGGAGGAAGCGGATGTGGTGACAGCGCTGCGGGCAGGTGCCGATGATTACTTGGCCAAGCCCTTTGGGATGCAGGAATTTCTTGCTCGAGTTGAGGCCTTGGCACGGCGAGCACGCCCCTATTTACCGAGTGTCCTGAATTTGGGTGAGTTACAGGTGGACTTAGTGCAGCGGCGAGTGGTGGTTCGCAATGTGCCGGTGGATTTGACACCGCAGGAATTTAGTTTACTCTATGTCCTCACCCAAATGGGAGGCACGCCTTTAAGTCGTCAGGAGTTGCTGCGGCGAGCTTGGCCAGAAAGTATTGAGAACCCCCGCACGGTGGATACGCATATCTTATCTTTGCGTAAGAAAATCGAAGTGGATCCCCAGCAGCCGCGCCTGATTCAAACCGTGCGCAATGTCGGTTATCGGCTGCACCTTGAGCCATTGAATGGTCGTTCCCCGCGCCCCGGCCGTCGAACTGGCCCCTTTGACCGGCGATCGCCCGCCCATGTTTTGGTTTAGACACCGTTCTGCAATACCTATGCAAATCTAGACATTACTTGCTAAGACCCCTACGGGGCTGCTTGCTTCCTGCTTCACCGAGGCCGGTTTCGCTGCTACCGTCTGGTAGCGGCCAGCGCCTTCCTCTCCACAGGCTTTACATCCGGCGGAACTCGCCGTAGAGCCACTTAGGATGGCTAGTCCATATGCCAAGATATTCTTCGCTGCATTCACATCGCGGTCGTGGATTGCACCACACTTAGGGCATGTCCACTCACGCACTGACAGCGGCAAGACATCAAGCACGTACCCACAGGTCGAACAGCTCTTGCTGCTGGCGAAGAAGCGATCAACGACCACCACCTGCCCGCCACGCATCGCTGCCTTGTACTCAAGCTGCCGTCGGA
>NZ_CALJEM010000045.1 GCF_938074695.1 uncultured Thermosynechococcus sp. | reverse complement strand
AAGAGATTCCTTCTGAAAAACGCCCTGCCCTAGGCACGGTGATTGGTCTTAGTCTGCGTGGCGCTTAGGAGCACTCCCGATGTACTCAATTGAGATTAACCTCCTTAAAGAACGCCCTGCAATTGGGGGCGTGGCGGGTTCGGCAACGCCAGTCCAAGGAATGAGTAATGTACCAATTATTATTGGGGTCGTAGCTGCTGTCTTTTTTGTGGGTCTGGCTGTGGTTGGCTTCGTAGGTGCGAACCTTTGGCTAGAACAACTGGCGAATAAACAAAAAAGCATTCAGGATCGCCTCGCAGCCATTTCTCCAGACCTGCAACGCATGGATCAAATTAAAAAAGAGCAGGAGCAAATCTCAGCGGAAACTAAAGCTCTTGCCACTGTATTTAATCAAGTCAAACCTTGGTCGGCAGTGATGCGGAGCATGGCGGTGCAAACGCCAGCGGAAGTGCAAATTCGGCGAATTAGCCAAGGTGGGCAAACCGGCCAAGAGCTAACGATTGAAGGCACAGCCGCCTCCTTTGAGGCAGTCAGTGACTTTCTGTTACTCTTGCAAAATCGCTCCCCCTTCTTTGACAAAAAGGCCACCCAGTTAATTAAAGCCGAGCGTACGGGGCAGCAAAATGAAGGAAACTCAGGAGGACAGATTTCTTTCAGTATCAAAACCGCGATCGCCAGCGTGCCGGCCTCGGAACTCCTTAAAGAACTTGCCGCCAATGGTGTCGAAGGACTGGTGGCGCGCATTCGATTCCTCAAAGAGAAAGGAGTGGTGCAGCAATGACTCTAACCGGTGATTTTGGCGGCTCCCCAATTGAAGAATCCGCACCGAATTATCCGACGGTCTTTGGTATTACCCTGACACCTGTTGTCAGCGGGGGACTGATTGCCCTAGTAGGGCTGGGATTAGCGGTCTATTTAGGCAATCTCTTAATTGCCCCTAAGCTCGAGGCAGCCGCCAAGCTACAGGAGGAAATTACCCAACAGGAAAATGAGCTATCCCAGCGGGAAGTGCTCCTTAAGCAACTCAATGATGTAGTCAGAGGTTTAGAGCGCGCCAAACAGGAAAACCGTGATGTGCGATCGCTATTTGCCACTCAAGAAGCCCTGGACACCCTTCTCCTTGACATTAGCCGGCTTATCCTCAAAAGCGGTGCTCGACTTAATACCTTTGAACCCGATAGTGCAGCTTCAGGAATTGTCCAAGATGGCTCCCTTGGCCCCGAATTAAATGCCAAACTAAAAAGGCAGACTACCAATATAACAGTTCAAGGGCCATTTCCCAGCATCATCCAGGTCATGGAGGAAATTGATCGGCAACAAAATTTCCTGGTCATCAACAACCTGACGATGGAATTAGTTGCCGATAAGCCCGGTGAAGTGATTGCCACGTTTAAGCTTATGTCTTATGTACCCCTAACCCCTGAGGAAATTGCCGCTCTGGCACCACCCCCCCAAGAGGGGCAGCCCCAAGGAGGTGAGCAGCAAGGACAACCGCAACAGAAATAGGACATAGTAACTGAAAAGTTAGCGTAGAGTCTTCGGGAAGTGAGCTGCATTCTCTTTTTGTAAGTTTGGTGGCATTTGTGAGGAGTTAAGTATCATGAGTCAGCTTTTACATCGTCTCGGCTTAGGGGTAGCCACAACAGCCCTCATTGCTGCAAGTCAAACGTCCACCTGGGCAGCAGCCACTGAAATTACCGGCATTCGCCTTGTAACCGTTGCTAACGGTATCCAACTCCTCTTCAATGTGCAGGGGAATTTACGGCCAGCGGTTTTTACCGTCAATCGCGGCAATGCCTCCATCGCAGATATTGCGAATAGCCAACTGCGCCTACCCCAAGGGGGGGCCTTCCGCCAAGATAACCCTGCCCCCGGTATCTCCTCCGTCGAAGTGGTGCAACTGGACGCCAAAACTATCCGCGTCACCGTGAATGGCATCAGTGCTGCCCCCATTGGTGAAGTCATTCGCGAAGGACGCAACGGCCTGCAGATTAATTTCATTACGGCTCAAGGCCCTGCTGGTCCTCAAGTTTCTCCTAGTGGTCAACCCATGGCCATGCCCCCTGGCCCTAATCCTGTGCCGCCTTTTCTACCGCGGCCAGTACCGCCCCCCGTTGGCGATATGCTCATTAGCCCTCTCAATGCCGATCCGGATGTCATCCAACTGGGCACCAATGAACGGATCCCCCGCCTACTGCTGCGGGAGGCGCCAGTGCGGGAGGTTCTTTCTCTATTGGCACGTGCAGCGAACATGAACGTTGTTTTCCCCGAAGCCGGTGGACAAGCGGGCGGTGTCACAATCTCCCTGGATATTGAGAATGAATCTGTTCAAGACGTATTCAACTACATCTTGCGGGTCACCAACCTCAAAGCTAATCGCCAAGGCCGCACCATCTTTGTGGGGCAAGACTTACCCCCCGATGCCCAAAACCGAATTGTCCGCACGATTCGCCTCAATCAATTGCGCGCCACCTTGAAAAGTACAATTAGCCGGACGCTGAGTTCTTCTGCAAATACCGGTGGCACAGTCGGTGGTGGCGGTGGTGGTGGTGCAGCGGCTGCAACAACGGCTCAGACCTCCCTGAACCGGCAGCTAACTACCACAGAAAATGAAGAGCAACGGGGAGGCCTAGAAATTTTGGAAGCCTATGGTGCAAACAGTGGTGGTCAACAGGGGGGGCAAGGAAGAACACTATTGGCTGGTCTAGAGGCAGTGGCTGACTCCCGCACAAACACAATTACCCTCATCGGCCCCCCGCGCAAGGTAGAGATGGCTATACAACTCTTGCAACAGTACGATGTCCGCAGGCGCCAAGTGATGGTGAATGTCAAGTTTATTGATGTTAATTTGTTGCGTAGTCGTGTAGCCAATATTGACTTAATCACAAACTTCGGTGGTACGTTATGGGGGGCTATCTTTAGCCCCGATGGACTCACCGTGCTTCGTGGAACAACACCGTCTTCGGCTGGTTTAACAGCTTTTCCAATAAATAGTCCGGTGGGCAATCTCCTCAGTGACTTTTTTGCCCAACTTCGGTTATCTCTTCAGACGGGAAATGCTGTTGTCTTAGCCAATCCTACGCTGGTCATTCAAGAGGGGAGCGCGGCTCAAGTCAACCTCACTCAGGAGATTTTCTCTGGTATAGAATCGACTGCCGAGACAACTGGTACAGGGGGCGGTGCCGCTGTCGCAACTCAGACGATTAGGCCGATTATTCGACCGGCGGGGGTTATCTTTAACGTTACGGTGGAGCAAATTGATGACAACGGTTTTGTAACATTGCAATTGTCGCCAGAGGTGAGTGCGCCAGCAGGTATCTATAATGTTATTTTCCCCGGTGCACCAGCAGGATCCATTGGTACTCTACTCTCGCAGCGGCGGATGGAGTCGGGGCGGATTCGCCTGCGCGATGGCCAAACGTTGATGCTGGCGGGCATTATCCAGGATCAGGATCGGTCGCTAGTGACAAAAGTTCCGATCCTAGGGGACATTCCCTTGTTGGGGCGGTTGTTCCGGCGGGAACAGAATCAGCGCCAGCGCAATGAACTGGTGGTGATGGTGACACCGAAGATCATTGATGATACACAGAATGCGGGGTTTGGCTATCAGTACTCGCCAACACCGGGCAGTATGCCACCTGAGGTACAAAACCAAATTCTGCAGCCACCACAGCAGCGCTTCTGAGTGTGGCTTGTTCCCTCTCGGTACAATCGAAGGGAATTCTTGTTCTCAATTGGCAATGGGTTGTTGCCAGCCTAGTCCTGCAAGGGCTTGGTGGCGCCGCAGGGGACGGGTCACCAATTCTAGGATGTTCCGAGTACTGCCAAAGCCATGGATTTGGGCAAACGTGAACTCCACCGACCACTTAGTGCTGATGCCACGGGCTTCGAGGGGATTGGCATG
>NZ_CALJEM010000044.1 GCF_938074695.1 uncultured Thermosynechococcus sp. | reverse complement strand
AAAGCCGCTGCCGATCGCGTGCAGTCTGGAATGATTGTCGGCTTGGGCACAGGGTCAACCGCGGCCTTTGTCATCCAATTTTTGGGCGATCGCCTGCGCAGTGGAGAACTGAGTAACATTGCCGGTGTGCCCACCTCGTTTCAAGCTTCTGTCCTCGCTAAAAAGTATGGCATTCCCCTTCTTAGCCTCGATGACGTGGAGAAATTAGACCTCGCCATTGACGGCGCCGATGAAGTGGATCCCGCCAAAAACCTGATCAAGGGAGGTGGGGCAGCCCATACCCGTGAAAAAATCGTGGACTCCCTTGCCGATCAGTTCTTGGTGGTGGTGGACAGCAGTAAACTGGTGCAGAAATTGGGTTCCACGTTCCCTGTGCCTGTGGAAGTGTTACCCTTTGCCGTAGCTCCTGTGACTCGCGCCCTGAAAGCCCTTGGGGGGCAGCCCGAGCTGCGCATGGGGGTGAAAAAAGATGGCCCGGTGGTTACCGATCAAGGCAATCTTGTGCTTGATGTTAAGTTTGACGAAATTGCCAACCCCGCGGAACTGGAGAGAACCGTTAACAACATCCCCGGCGTTCTCGAAAACGGCCTTTTTGTGAATGTGGCCGACGTCATCCTAATCGGTGAGATTGTGGACGGCCAGCCCCATGTTCGTGAAATGGCCTAGCAGTTTTTCCATCCATTTCCCGCGAGGAAGGAAGAGTTATCGTCTTGTGATCAATCTCTCAATCTACCGGTGATTGAGGTCTTAGGCGGCGACAGGGTTGCCATTAATAATCGGAGTATCCACTCTATAGGAGCTTCCAATGTCTCTCCACTCCTTCAGCCGCCGGTTGGTCACAGTAGGCAGTATTGCGGTTTCAGGTTTTGTGGTTGCTACTACAGCAGCCCAAGCCAATCCCCCGATTATCGTTAACTGCAATGGTGGTGGTCAAATTTGCGACCAAATGGCTCGTTATAACTTCACCTCTGAAAGCCCAAACTTTGATTACGCCCTACAGGTCACCGCGCCTGCTACCCACTGCTCGGAAGTGAAATATTTCACCACCAATCGTCAGGGACAGCGGGTCGAAACGGAGTTCCTTGGCCCCAACCGTTCAGCCTTTTTGCCCATTGGTGACAACTGGTAACAGGGGAATCACCCAATTCAAATTGGGGCAATCGGGCGCCAAGGGGGTTGTAATGCGGGTACGCTAGGTTCTTGGGGGGTTCAAGTCCGTCCTGTCATTGTTCCCCGCTAATTAGCAATGTACTCCTAGAAACCTGACTCATCCTTATCTATGCAAGGGTCAGTGGCAACAACACTGACCTTTTTTTGTGTGTATTTTAGGCTGACTTGGCCGATTTGTTTTGGGAGAGGAGCAACTTTCCGACTGAACCTCCAAGGGCGATCGCCGGTCAAATTGTTGAAAACAATTATATTTGAGGACGTGTGCCATGTGATTGCGTTGGTTGATATTGGCATTAGTGGTGGCAGGAATGTTGATCGCCCTACTCGATGTCTGCAAAATCTGCCCTGCGCAATGGCGTTCTTAGGGTGGGCAGCGTTGTTACTGCCGGTGGCAAACTTGAACTTGATGATCGCGAGCTAGATGTTTGGGTTGTCCAGATGAATGGGCCTCAGGTCTGCCCATAATAAATGCCGCAAGGATCCTGCCACGATAGCACTGCACCCTTGACCTAGTGAGCTTGACTTAGTGAGGGAGAATGTCACAGTTGCGAACACCAAAGGGGACATGTACTGAGGGAATTGAACCCGCTGCTGATTCTAGATGGGTCAATTGATCATCAAAGAAAATATGTGGCTTGAGTTGCTTGAGCACCCGTAATTTCTCCATACCGCCAAGGAAAAAGGTTTCATCAGGCATGACGCCCCAACTATTGAGGGTGGTGACCACCCGTTCACTGGCAAGGATATTGCGTGCCGTTACAATCGCAATCCGTAACAGCCGCTGATAGCTGGCATCCTGCTGCTCTTTGGCCATCTCCAACTGTTGAAAGGCGGCCAGTTTCCTAAACAGATCACTTAATGGTCCCGGATTGTGGGGAATGTTGGCCTTTTGCAGTTCATGGGCATGAAATTGTTCCAAATCCCCCTGATGAAATACGGCCTCGGCTTCATCATCCGCCAGTACGCCGTCAAAGTCAAAGGCAATACGCAACTCGGCATCCTCTTCATGGTCGGTAATCGGCGAAGGAATGACCATGCCCGCCGGATAGCCCGCTTTGATGGCCTGCTGCACATCCGTTGCATTGGCAGAGAGAAACAGGGACACATTGAAAGCAGGAATGTAGGGATGGGGAGATTTTCCGCCCAAGAAGGCGGCGCGGGTAATGTTCAGACCGTAGTGTTGAATTGAGTAAAAGACCCGCTGACCAGTATCTGGATCATTGCGGGACAGGAGAACCACCTCCACTGGCTCCTGCTCGGGATAGGCGCGATTCAGATTCAAAAAGCGGCGAATAAAGGGAAATGCCACCCCCTTGGGCAGCACATCGTATTTCCTCTCCCGCTGAAATTGGCGGTATTTTTCCGTGCCTTCGTTTTGGAATACTGCATCGGACTCCGTCAGATCAAACAGGGCACTGGAGGCCACAGCAATCACTAATTTGTCCTCAATTGGATACCCCATGGCTGATCCTTGGGTAGCGCGCTTGAAGCGCAGTGCGCAATTGGGCGATCGCCCCTTGCCAATCGTCCCGCTGCGGCTGACGAATTAACTGCGCTGACGGATACCAAGGCGATCGCGACTGCTGCCAAAGCCACCGCCAATCGGCCACAAAGGGCAGCAGAATCCACAGGGGTTTCCCCAGCGCTCCGGCAAGATGAGCCACAGCCGTGTCAATTGTAACCACTGCATCCAATTGTTGGATTAAAAGCGCCGTATCCAGAAAATCCCCCATATAGGACTGGCAGTCAATCACCCCCGCCTGCTGCAGTTGTGCTGCTTCTTCTGGCGATCGCTCCTTTTGCAGGCTATACCACTGAACATCAAATTCCCGCAGCAGCGGTAGGAAGTGCTCAAGAGCGCAGGAGCGCCGAGCCGCGCTTGGCGTTTGACTGCGGGTTGCCCAGACTAGGCCAATCCGAGGTTTAGAAACATGAAAGATGCTGTGGGGTGGGTGGGCCGGCAAAGGGAAATAGGGCTTGAACTTGGGAAAGTGATCCTGATCAATGCCCAAGTAGCGGGGCAGACTCAGGAGAGGGGTGTGATAGTCAAAAGGAGGAGGCGTGTCCTCGGTGCTAATCACCTCAATGCGCGGCAACGTCTGACAAAGACGCAGTAGGGGTGGATAAGCGGCAAAAATGACCCGTTGGGCACGCCGCGCCATGAAGGGCAGGAGGCGCACAAACTGAATACAGTCCCCCAGCCCCTGCTCGCTATAGATAAAAAGCGTTTTTCCCTCAAGAGACTGACCCTGCCAGCGCGGCTGCGGATAGGTGCGCAAGCCACCGCTGGGTTGCTGCCAGCGCCATTCGTATTCTCGCCATCCCTCCTGAAAGTGCCCCAAGAGTAGCAGCACCAGGGCAAAGTTGAGGCGCACGTCTGCCGCTTGGGGGTCTAAGGCAACCGCTTGGCGAAAGTGGTGGAGGGCAGCTTGCGGATTGCCTATTTCCAGAAGCGCGGTGGCCAAGCCGGCGTGGGCAGGGGCATTGAGGGGGTCAAGACTCAGACAGCGTTGGTAGTAACCAATTGCTCCGCTAAAGTCGGCTTCGCTGAGGCAAATTTGACCCAGTTGCAGGAGTGCTTGTTGATGTTTATTGTCCCGCAGTAGGACTTCTTGATAGCGATCGCGCGCCGCTGCGAGGTTCCCCTGGAGCTGCAAAGCATAGCCCAGATTGTAGAGAGCGGCCAGCAGTTCCGGATTGGCGCTCAGGGCCGCTTGAAAGTGGCGAACCGCTGCCTCATAGTTTTTCAGTTCCAGATAGACACTGCCCAGGTTATTGTGGACATCGGCTTGGCCGGCTTCCAGGAAGAGGGACTGTTCATAGCAAGCACTGGCCTCTGTGAGTTTCCCCTGAGAGTGCAGGCACAGTCCCAAGTTATACAACGTCGTGGGCAAGTCGGGATTCAAAGACAGGGCTTGGCGGTAACAGGCGATCGCCTGCTCAGTCTCTCCTAAATCCAGATAGGCATTGCCCAGGTTGCTGTGGGCTTCTACCCACTCCGGCCTAACTTCAAGGGCACGCTGATAGTGAGGCAGAGCCGCGGCCGGCTGCTGAAGGACATCGTGGAGCACAATGGCCAGCCGATAGTGGGCAGGGGCATACCACGGATCAAGGGCGATCGCCTGTTCATAGGCACTTTTGGCTTCTAGGGGTTGCGCCAATTGTTCTGCACTCAAGCCCAAAAGATAGTAGGCTTCTGGCTGGGGGGTTTTCTGAACACTCTGGCGTGCCCACTGCTGTGCCCCCTGCCAGTCCTGTTGCTGATAGAGTTGCCACGCCTTTTTTAGCGGCGAGGCGGTTCGCCATCCAAAAAGACTCACGGTGACGAGTAGGAATGGTTATTCAAATAATAGGCAACGGCGGTGGCAATTGTAGAATTTCCATTGCAGTCTAGGGGAGTCGGGTCTTGGGGCGGCTGCGGTTCTGCCCGCAAAAACTGCCAATTGCCGCTAAAGAATTCTTCATGACTCAGGATTTGATGGTAGTGGTGTGCCTGTAATCCCGCTACCAACACTGGCCCTTCAGCAAAATCATCACGGCGAATCGTTGCCACGGGTACCCCCAAGCGACAAGCCTCTGCGTAGGTACCATAGCCGGGCTTGGAGACCACCCGTCCACAGAGGGGCATGACATCTACTGGACGCAGTTGACGACCACAGAGCTTGATCAGGTTTGGCATGTCCGCCGGTGCAGTGTTGTCAAAGGTGAGGAACTGCCAGTCGGGAAAGTCCCTAAGGGCCGCATAGGGAATTGCTTCTAGACTCAACCCCCCAAAGGTCAGTAAAACCGTGCGATCGCGGGGGGTCACAAGACCAAGGCGCTGCCGCAACTCCGCCGGCTCAAAGCGCGGCTCGGCTCCCGTCAGGCCCACGGGTTCCTTGTGGGGAAAGGCCGCTAGCGGTTCAGCAAAGGGCAGTTGAAACAGGCGATCGCAGCCGCTATAGAGATCACTCACCCAATCCGCAATCTCAACAAAGTCATCCCCAAAGGAGCGATAGATAAAATCCCAGCCAAAATTACTGGCCATCCAGCAGGGCACGCCGGCCGCATGGGCGATCGCGACAGCCAATGGCGGAATATCGGCTAAGACCAACTGCGCCCGATTTTGCCGAATAAACTCGGCCTCTGCGCAGATTAACTCAGGGGCAGCCGCCCGCAGTTCCAAAAGCTTGGCACGGGTTGCCGCCAAATCCATGTGCAGACTATCCCGCTGAACCACCCCCAGATCAAGGGCACGGGGACGATGAATAAATTCCCCCTCCAAATTTGTCTGCAACAACCAATAGGGAGCAGCCGTTACCATTAAGGGCAACAGATCCGGCACCTGACGGCGAATGGCATTCACCAGGGCCGTTGTCCGCGCCACATGCCCAAAACCATGATTGGTGATTGCCACGTAAAGGGTTGGTCGAGCCACAGCCATCATTTTCTGAAAACAGAAGCAATCCTAACATTTGTAACAGTTGCCTCTGTGTGTTCTGGGTATCTTTTTGCCTTGGTTTCCAAAGCAACCCCCTGTTTTGCCCTCGGGAAGGTTGTCGCAAAGTATTTATTTCAATCTATTCTGGGAGTCTATAAAATAGACTTATTGGCGGTATTTATAAAATTCTGTTGCAACTTATGAAGATATGTAACATACTCTTGATTAGGAGGCAGAGATAAGCATGGCAACCTGCTAGACGTTCAATCTCTCTGAAGCTGTATGACCTACACAACCGATACTCGTTTCACACCCTCAACACTGGCCACAGCGGTGCAAGAGGTCACCACTCTCTTCAACTGCCTGAGCGTGGATGACAAACTAGGCCTTCTGTGGTTCATCTACACCGAAACGGGTCGTTCGATTACAGCCGCCGCCCCCGGCACGGCTCGCCTACAACTGGCGGAAGGGCTGCTCAATCAGGTCAAAGCACTCAGTTTTGATGATCAACTGCAATTCATGCGTGACTTGGTGGCCAATGTGGATACCCCTCTCACCCGCGCCTACGGCGTCTTTAGTCCCAACACCAAGCTCGCCTTCTGGTACCAATTGGCAGAACTGATGAAACAGGGGTTTGTGGTGCCCGTGCCCCCCGGTTATACCCTCAGCCGCGATGCCGAGCGCGTGTTTGAAGCTATCAAAGCCCTTGACTTTGGTCAACAAATTACCGTCCTGCGGAATGCCGTGGTCGCCATGGGTGTGGATCCGCTTGCTGTCTAATGAAGATGCCATGGGTTACACAAGGGGGCAACGTGCTCCCTTTTTTATCTCGCTTCAAACCACTGAGGATGTTAAAGAATGCCCCATTCTGTTCAAGGGAGTCCCCTTCTCGGCATTGATGAGCCAACGCTGATTGCCTATTTTGCTGCCCTCAATGACGAACGCTATGAAGAGGTGGCCGCCCTCTTTGCCGAGGAGGGAGTTCTCTATCCGCCCTTTGAGGAGCCGGTCATTGGGCGGGGAGCGATCGCCCACTATCTCCACCTTGAAGCCGCGGGTATGCGGGCAGAACCCCGCAAAGGAGAATTGTTGGCACAAGAGGGAACAGAGCGCTGCTATCGGTTAGTGGGCAAAGCTAAACTCCCTCTCTTTAGTGTCAATGTGGCCTGGCAGTTTGGCCTCAATACCGAGAATCAAATCACGTTTGTAAAAGTTGATTTGCTTGCTACCTTGGAGGAACTCTTCAACTATCAGCCTCTGCGTCAGCAGCGCTAGGGGGATTGGCAAAGACTTCCGCTTCTAAGGCTTCGAGGCGATCGCGCAAATTGTGGAGAATGCCAGAATGACTGAGGCGTACCGCTGCCAACTGCTCCCGCAGGCGATCGTAGGTTTCGGGCAGTTGTTGGCGCAGATGAATTACTTCACGGCTAAGAGCATTGACCTGTTGCTCTAACTCTGCCACTCGCTCAGGCAAACGCTCCGTTTGGGCATAAAACTTACAAACAATGTCCACAATTGCCACTTCAAGGCTAGGAAATTGATGCTCCCGCTGATAGGCATCCAGCCAACGGAGAAGATGTGGGGGTAAATGCGCCGTAATGTTCGACTCAGAATTCACAGTTCCATCCTGTGGCAGGCCGTACTTCTATTTTGTCGCTTTAGGGAGAGGGATGGCGCAGCATCGGCAAGATGCCTGTAGTCAGGCAATCCCATTGCTGTTGAGCAAAAACTTGGGAGGTGTCAACCAAAAGAGTTGGCTATTCCCCAAGGGATCGGTTGCGGGCACCTTCAGGCCGATAATGCCCGCCTTCTTGAGTTGGATGTGCCCCAAGGCTTTGCCACAGATGAGCAGTTCTGCCCAGTGACTGAGATTGGGTTCATGACCCACGGCAATCAAAGGCCCTTCATGTTCTTGACGCCAGTGACTGAGCCAATGGAGCCATTCCTGCAAGCTGCCACTCGGCGCCAGCAGCTCAGAAATCATTAAATCGGGGGCAACCCCCACTTCAAGGAGAATTTCTGCCGTTTGCCGTGCCCGCAGCAGCGGTGAGGAGAGAATGAGTTCTGCCTCAATGCCCAGATCCAGCAACCGCCGCGCCATCTGCTGGGTTTTCTTTTCGCCTTTGGCCGTCAGGGGGCGATCGCCATCACTGCCTTCAAAGACCGCCGCTTCAACCGCAATCCCGTGGCGGAAAAAAAAGACCGTTAGTTCCCTCATAAAGGCCTAAAACTTGAGGAGTGGGAACAGTGCCCTACTCCGTACCGTGGAGGACATTGTTCTTGGGATTAACGAGGTGGAGGAGCTTCTGCTTAATCTGGGTATCGTAAACACTCCACTTGAGTTTAGCGTATTCTGGATTTTCATTGAGACCCGACAGGAAGCCCACGGGAATTTCAAAACCGCCGGCTTGGGAGCGACCCCCACCAAAGAAACGCCCTTGGCCATCCTTACCAAAGGCCTCTTTGATAAATTCGTCAGGATCTAGGGTAATTTTCGTCGTGCGCAGCGAACCAATAATCAGTTCCACCTCTTCATCTTCGTCGTGAACCAGACCATAGACGACAGCGGTGTGAACATTCTCTTCAGTAACAAGGAAATCAGCCGCTTGGGGAATGGCATCGCGGTCTTCATAGCGGATATAGCCCACGCCAGAAATTGAGAAATTGTTGTGAATGGAGCGATTTTTTAGCGATCGCTCGATGACGTCCATCACCTGTTTCGAGCGGTGGGACTGCAAAATGGTGTTCAGCAGTTGATAATCAATAAAACGACTCAGAAAGGCGGCTGCCAGAAAGTCCTCTTCTTTCGCCTGTTTCAGGCAATCAGTGTCGGAGCGTAGGCCGTGCATGAGGGCAGTGGCGCATTTTACGTGAACCGGGTTGCTACTGTCGAGGGTGAGCAGTCCCGCCTGCAGGTATTGGGTAAAGATGGTTGCCGTGGCGCGGGTCGTTGGCCGAATGTCTGTAAACTCGGCTTGAATAGCTTCTTGGAGACTGTGGTGGTCAATAATGGCGATCGCCGGTAGGCCGGCCTCCTGCACCATGGGGAGCAATTGACTGGTGGTGCCTTGGTTGTCAATGAGGACGTAGCCTTGGTAGCAGGAGCAGTCCCGCTGATCCTTATTTTTCGTCCCTTGCACTGACCAGCGCACAAGGGGCATCCCCGTCAGCCGCACCAAGGTAATGTTTTCTTGATGGCTGAGGGCACCGGCGTAGGCAATATCGCACTGAATCTCAAACTGCTCGGCAATGAGCTTATAGGTCCAGGCCGAAGACAGGGCATCGGGGTCAGGAAAATCTTGGAGAATAATCAACTGCCGCGTCCCGCGATGGCGTTCCAACATTTGCCGCAGTGCTTCGGCGCGGGGGTCACTCAAGCGAACTTCCGCCTTCACCACTTCTGTAGAGGTCGTCTCCGATTTCACCAGTGCGTTACCATTCAGTTCAGGATGGGTGGAACTGACGTCACTGGCCGCAGGGTCACTGAGTTTAAGTGGATAGGGAGATTGCATAGGTGTTTCAGGGTTGGATAACGGGGTTGAACCCAATGGGGAACGCACAGAAGATGATTGTCGTTACCACATCGTTAACGACTCCATTTCGATCTTGGCAGATATTTTATCGTTTGGCATCCCCCCTTGGACGGTGTGTGGGTCGCTTAGCGGTGTGGCGGTCTTGGCATCCCTTGGCACTGAGCTTGGCGATCGCCCTCTTTTTGGCGGGAACCTGCAGTGTGAAGGCGCAGCAGGTCTGGCGGGGCAATGAATCAGTTCCTGTGCAAAGAGCCTATGCCGACTGGGAGCAAAAACACATCCTCTATTTGGGTGAGACCCACGATAGGGTGGCCGATCATCAGGCACAAGTACAAATTTTGCAGGAGTTACAGCGGCGGGGTCGCCCACTGGCGATCGCCCTTGAAATGATTCAGCGGCCGTTTCAAGCTGCCCTCGATGCCTACATTGCGGGTGAGATTACCGAAATGGAGTTGCTGGAGCAAACCCAATACGCCCAGCGGTGGGGCTTTCCTTGGTCGCTGTATGCGCCGATTTTTCGCTTTGCCAAGGAGCAGCAAATTCCCCTGATTGCCCTCAATACCCCCAGCGAAATCACCCGCCAAGTGGCCCGTCAAGGCCTAAGGAGCTTAGAAGGAGACGATTTTCGCTATATTCCGCCCCTGACGGACATTGATTTAAGCAACACCGCCTATCGCGATCGCCTGAAGGAAATTTTTACTGCTGCCCATCAAGGGGTGAGTCACAGTCTCAATTTTGACTTTTTTTACCAAGCCCAAGTCCTTTGGGATGAAACGATGGCCAAAGTCATTGCCAAGCATCATCAGCAAGATCCTAATCGCCTGATTGTGGTGTTGACGGGTCGGGGTCACGTTTATTTTGGGGATGGCATTCCCCAGCGGGTACAGCGACGGCTCTCCCCCCACCTCCGCCAAGCCATTATCCTCCTCAACCCCACAGCAACGGAAAAAGCCAAGCCCGGCATTGCCGACTGGTTTTGGCAAAATGATCCCTCCCTCTAAATTAGTCAGCTAAGCCATGTTCAAGGGCAAAGCGTACAAGTTCTGTGCGGCTGCTGGTGCCTGTTTTTACAAAGAGGCGACTCACGTACTTTTCAATATTGCGAACACTGGTATTGAGCTGGCTGGCAATTTCTTTATTCATTAGTCCCTTGACCACCAATTGCAGGACACTGGCTTCGCGGGGGGTGAGATCCAGTTGAAGCGGGGGAGTAGTGGGATTGCGCTTGCCCTGTTGGACGAGCATTGCCCGCAGTTCGGCAATTTGTTGGGCGAGGTTGGCCAAATTGGGTTCTGCCTCATCGCGAGCAGCCGCTTGGCGCCGCAGCAGATTTTTAATAATGGCCACCAGTTCATCGGGGTCAAAGGGTTTGGCTAGGTAGGCATCACAGCCAGCATCATAGCCCTGAATGCGATCGCGCTTCATGCCGCGCGCTGTGAGAAAGATGACAGGAATGTGGTTGAGATGGGGCTGTTGGCGTACTTTTTCCAAAAAGGCATAGCCATCCATCTGCGGCATCATGATGTCTGTAATAATCAGGTCGGGTACATTGGTCTCTAGGTACTCCAAAGCCGCCTGACCATTGGCCACCGCCGTCACCTCAAAGCCACTGTCCTCTAAATAGGCCGTTACCGCCTCGCGCACCCCCGGTTCATCGTCCACCAGCAGTAATTTTGCTGTCATTGCCTCTCTCCTACATCCGTAGAACCCAATCTACCCATGGTTTATTATTATTTGCAGTCTCTGTTTGGAATGTTTTAATGGCCATTATTGTGCTGCGGGCATGGTACCTACCGCAGTATGAACCCCTCGACCAGATCGAGCAACGCCCCCACGATCTACGGCTCAATAAAAGTAGCTTGCTGAAAACAGCATTGCGGGCAGATTTTCTCGATGACTTAGCAACAGTCCAGCGCTCGGAGTGGTTTCAGCGCTATCGCCTTGGCGAAACAGTGGAATTTTACATTGAAGGGAGTGGCAGCTATACAATCGCCAACATTGATATCCTTAGTCACGAAATCTACTTCATCAAGAGCGATCGCCTGAGTTACTTGGAGCCCACCCTCTTTTTCAGTGCCGCAGATAGCCCCAGTAGCGACGAGATTCGCACCGCCCTCAAAGCATTTGTAACCAATACTCCCAGTCGCTTCCCCTTGGAAGTAGTCGAAAGCCCACGCTCAGATACTGCTCCTCTGCGTTTGGATCGTCCCGTGATTACGCAATTGCGTCGCTCGCTCCTGTTTATCGCCGATGGCACAGCGGCTGAGAATGGCCAGTTGCCCCCTCCGATTGCGTTGGAACTCGGCTATGCCCTCGCCAGCAAACGACGGAATCAGATTCTGATCGTTGAGCAGCACTCTGGGAAAAACCTCCCCCTTTCCCTGGCGATTGATCTTCCCAGTCGGCAGCGTGTCATTTATGGAGAGGCCTCGGAGTTAGCAATGCTACTTCCTCCTTGCCTGAGGAACCTACTTCTACCCTTTCAGTTGCTGATGCCTTAGGGGCTGTGGGATTAACCAAGTGACACAATAGGTAGGGGGGTACGCCGGCTGCCAACAGGAGTTGAGGCAAGATGGGCAAGATACGAGAACACTGACGGATAAATTGACAAATCCACTCTTGAAGGATTTTCTGCTGTTGAGGAGTTAACTGTTGATTGCTGCTGTGCAGAGGGGAGTCAGGCTTCTGGAACTGTTCCACCGAAATTTGTGCAAGCCAACTCTGCTGTGGACGGGTAGCCAACCAATAGTTTTTTACAATCATTTTGCCAAGGTAGCGGCCGGCAACGGCGGTGATAGTCTGAAAATACCGGTAGTATTCTTCTAAGGTTGTTGCTTTATTAGTTTTTGTGGAAATTTTTGTGGATGAATCCACACCTTCTTGGGTATTGGCCACTTGGCTAAAAAATGCCATCATTTCCGTCAAGGCATTGTTGGAAACCGGCAACTGGATGCCCAGCAATTCAAAAATTCTATCCTCGATCTTTTGCAGTTGCTCACTTTGGGATGGCTCACTATTCTTAAGTTTTTGATGTAATTCAGCAAGGAATTCTAATTCATTGATTTGTGGATGAGTTAGATGCTCTAGCTTAAGATAAGCATCGGCACTTTCTTCTCCATTGTTCCTGCAATTCCTCCCTTTGTCTTGAAGGGCTGGCTGAGCTAACAGTAGCTTTCTTAGGTAGTAGCGAGCAAAAGGAGAAATTGACATGTTCATAGGAACCTCCGACTTTGAACAAAACAGGAAACACACCAAGATATTTTTTTGATAAGATATTTTTTTGATATTATCATTTGTTTTTATATCTTCTGTCTCCCTCTAAAGAAGCCAGTTTTAGGCATCACCTAAGGATCAACGAATAAGCTCGTAGAGCAAGTGGGAAGGAATCCCCGCTGCCAAGAGAAGGCGCGGCAGCGTGGGCAGCACGCGACAGCAATGCTGAATAAAATCACGAATCCATCGCTGCAAGGTTTCTGCTTCATGGTTAGTTAAAAGTTGATCATGGGGCGTGAAGTTACGGTTGTGGAACTGATCTACTTGAATTTTTGCCAGCCAGCTTTCACGGGGTTGTGTCAATAGCCAATAGTTAGTGACAATCATTTTGCCAAGGTAGCGCACTGTTACTTCTGTAATTCGCCGACAGTATTCGTAGTAGTCAGCAAGGTTTACAGATTCATAGTTCACACTGCGCCTAGGGATCTGCTCTTGGGTTTCCGCAACCTGACTAAAGAAAGACATCAAATCCGCTAAGGCATTGTGGGAAACAGGCAATTCAAGACCAATGAGGTCAAAAATTTTCTGCTCAATCTGTTTAAGCTGGTGGGTTTGATGTGGCTCGTTAACCTTTATTTTTTGATGTAACTCAATGAGAAATTCTAGCTGATTAATTTGTGGATATGTTAAATGATCTAAGTGGATGTAACGCTCTAGGTATTTTTCCTCAATGCCCAGTGGATGTGTGTCACGGTTCACATAGGACTGAATGGCGGGATGTTCTGCTAGTAAGCGCCGCAAATAGTGGCGACTAACCGGGGAAATATTCATAGCAGGAACCCTCATAATCAGGACGGTACATAGCACCAAAAAGCGGAGAGGCACGTGATATGTGCGTACTTTCGGATGTGCAAAAAGAAAATAAATAAAGGATGGCGCTTAATACTTATTTAACAAACGCAGTAGCTGGGGAAGTGAAGTGAGTTAATAAAACTAAATAGTTATTCAAAAAACTAATCATCATCCGGGAATACCAATCACTTTAGGTTTAGAGGTTAATTTACTGTATTCAAATCAAAGTGTGCCCTCCAATCGAAAAGAACCTTAAGTGTGCGTTTTATCAAATACATTTTTGTTATAAATGCTGAGATCTGGGGTCGTCAAGTATTGGCTGATACAAACAGTTGTTCAGTCACCATTCTGTAACATAGCCACTACATGACACTGCAAAATTTAAGAAACTGTTTACAATACTTTACATTAAGCCGAAATTTGGTAGCTAGGACTACAGCTGATGTCGGTAAAGTTGTAATAATAATTTATCTTTTTATATTGCGATTACAGTTTTTACATTAAATTTTTATTAATTGCAGTTGCTCTATTTCTGCACAGGTGTAGGGATCATTACATTTCCCTTGGGGGTATTGGTTGCAGAGCCGATAGTGAAGATACAGTGCTTTTGAAAAAAATTCTGAGCGATCGCGGAGGGTCTGCCGATCTAGCAAGGGTATGCGCTGCTCCTAGAAATCGGCGATGATCGTCTTACGCATTCCCTCGATGCTGTTTAACGTCTCATCTTGTCATTGAGCTGCTTATGCTTGCTGTTTATCCCGGAAGCTTTGATCCCATTACCCTAGGGCACTTGGATATTATTGAGCGGGGGGCTCGTCTGTTTAGCGAAGTCATCGTCGCGATCGCCCACAACCCCCAGAAGAAAGCTCTCTTTAGCGTCAGCCAACGCATCAAACAAGTCCAGGCGGCAACAGGCCACCTGAAAAATGTACGGGTGGATGCCTTTGATGGCCTGACGGTGGAGTACGCGCGATCGCAACGGGCAACGGTTCTCCTGCGAGGGCTGCGGGTTCTGTCGGACTTTGAATATGAACTTCAGATGTCCCACACGAATAAAAGCCTCTGGCCAGAAATTGAAACCGTGTTCCTCACCACGTCCAATGAGTATAGTTTCTTAAGTAGTAGCTTAGTAAAAGAAATTGCCCGATTTGGCGGTAATGTTCGTCATCTAGTACCAGCCACCGTTGCCAAGGATTTAGAAGCATGCTTTACTCAAACGCCGATCCCATCTCAACCAACACTGCAGTAAACGAGGCCTGTAATGTTCCTTCGACCTCCTTGCAACTGCTGCAACAACTGCAAAAGCTGGAAGAACTGATCATTCTCGAAGGGACGAAGATCCCACTGACGGGGCGCAAGCTCATTGACGAAGAGCAGCTCCTTAACCATTTAGCGCAAATTGAGCAGGTCATTCCTGAATCGGTCACAACGGCTCAGCGGATTCTCAATCAGCGAGATGAGATCATTAAACAAGCCCAGCACCGTGCCCAAGAAATTATCCGCGCCGCAGAGCAACGCGCTGCCCAAATTGCCGATGAACTGCGGATTCGCCAGCAAGCGGAACTAGAAGCCCAGAAAATCCGCCAGCAGGTGCAGCAAGAAGTGGAGTTCATGCGCCAGCGTGCGATTGAGGAAATCAATTTACTACGGCAAAACACGGAAAAAGAACTCGCCCATCTGCGCCAACTGACCCGCCAGGAGTGCCAAGAGCGGCAACAGGAAGCCGATGCCTATGCCGATCGCACCCTTGCGGAAATGGAACGCCAGCTCAAGGAAATGCTAGCGGTGATTCAAAACGGGCGCCAATACCTCAGGCAGCATCAAGCCCACCGTCAGCCCTAGGGAAGTCTCTAATTTTGTTGGCCGTTTTTAGGGATCCTAGATCAGATAACCAGGGGGCGATCGCCCCAGACAGGAACAAATACGGCCGCTCTAGCCTCAGCTCAATTAAAATTGTTACCCTAGGCAATCTATAGAGACCCTAAAGCAAAGAACGTTTGAAAAATCTGCCTATCCACTTCATTCATCTGCTGCTGCACGTGCTCGAGGAACTCATGCATGCCTTGATGAAGAATCCCATCAATTGCCAAAAGGAAGGAAGCGAATCACATTTTCGGCAGTAGTAATGCCATAGTATTCCTGAAAGAAAAAAAGGGCAAATTCCCTGTTATTGATACCACAGGATGCCATTGACTCAAAAGGCGCATGGGCAAATCCAGTCGCTTCTTCAAGTTCAGAGCCACATCAACAAAGCGCGCAATATTCTCCGCCCGCTCAATGTAGGGATTTAACCAATAGAGCGCATCGGCAACACGACTTAGCATATACTGGCAAGCATTGACTTTCTGCCCACTGTAGCAACCTTAGCCCATCTTGAGTATATGCAGCAAACCCGCCTCAATACCCTGCTTGATCGCTTGGGCGCTGGAATTCAGGAGCAGTTAAAAAATCCGTGGCGACGGCTGGCAACCCTCAGTATTGCGGTTCTCTTTGGCATATTTTTAGGCTTGGCGGTTTCCTCTAGCGCGGGTCAACTGGGTTACTTAGACATTCTCGCCTCCTCCATTGTGGTAATTGTTGCTGAAGTGGTTAGTGCCTTGTTCTATGGCGATCGCTGGAAATTGCGGCAGACGCTCTTTGGCGAAATTCTCAATGCCGTGAAGTTTGGTCTCCTCTATGGCTTGTGCCTCATTGCCTTCCTTTTGGGCAGTTAGGTGTTACTCCCCCAAAGGGGGAACAGAAGTTACCTCTGAAGACTGGCCGGAGAGGGCGCCCCGTCTCCTCAATCGCCGGCAGGTAGAGGCTCGGCCTCAAACACTGCAATCTGTGACTGAAACGGCCCTAGCACAACGTTTTAACCCACAGGCAATGGCTGCCGCCCACATCTCTCCCACCTCCTTTTGGAGCCGCAGCCGGCAAGAGGCTTGGCAACTGCCTTGGCAATCCCATAGCGATCTACAGGACTTTTTAGCAAGCGCAGAGCAGCAAGGGGCAGGGGGACTGATTTAGTTTGATTAAAAGAATCCTCTATTTAGCAGGCATAATTTGAGTAAAATAGGGGGATGCCAACGGCGGCTTGCCCTGTTGGTACGGCGTTTACCCTAGGTTGATCACTGCCTGCTATGGTTCAAGAGCGTAGTCTGCCCTCTTTGTCCATTCCCCAAACTGCGATTACCCGCGAGCAAGGGTTAATGCTCTATGAAGATATGGTACTGGGGCGCACCTTTGAGGATAAGTGTGCCGAAATGTACTATCGGGGGCGGATGTTTGGCTTTGTCCACCTCTACAACGGTCAAGAAGCTGTCTCCACAGGCGTGATCAAAGCTATGCGTTCTGATGATTACGTGTGCAGTACCTATCGCGATCACGTCCATGCCCTCAGTGCCGGTGTTCCTGCCCGTGAGGTGATGGCCGAACTCTTTGGCAAGGCCACAGGCTGTAGCAAGGGTCGAGGTGGCTCAATGCACTTATTTTCCGCCAAGCACAATTTCTTGGGGGGCTTTGCCTTCGTAGCTGAGGGCATTCCCGTAGCACTGGGCGCCGCGTTTCAGACGATGTACCGCCGTCAAGTGATGGGCGATGCCCAGGCTGATCAGGTTACAGCTTGTTTCTTTGGCGATGGTGCCACCAATAATGGCCAGTTCTTTGAGTGCTTGAATATGGCGGCACTCTGGAAATTGCCGATTCTGTTTGTGGTGGAAAACAACAAGTGGGCGATCGGCATGGCCCATGAGCGCGCCAGCTCCCAAACGGAAATTTACAAGAAGGCCAAGGTCTTTGGCATGGTGGGCGAGGAAGTGGATGGCATGGATGTGCTGGCAGTGCGCACCGTAGCCGAGGCAGCGATCGCCCGTGCCCGTGCGGGTGAAGGCCCTACCCTGATTGAAGCCTTGACCTACCGTTTCCGCGGTCACTCGCTCGCCGATCCCGATGAACTGCGCTCCAAAGAAGAGAAAGAATTTTGGCTGAAGCGCGATCCCATCAAAAAGCTGGGTGCTTACCTTGTGGAGCAAGAACTTGCCACTCACGAAGATCTGCGTGCCATTGAGCAAAAAGTACAAGCCATTGTCGAGGATGCGGTGGCCTTTGCCGAGGAAAGTCCTGAGCCGCAGCCCGAAGAACTCTACGACTATATCTTTGCCGATGAATAACCTAGGATGAGTTCTGTTGACTACAATAAAAGGAAACTTTTCTAGAACATTGGCATGCTGTTGACTCCTCCTTTGTTTGCTTGGCTGGATGGTCTCTGGGATGGGGTATTCTCCACCCAAGGGATCATGATCATGCTGCTGATGGGCTACGCAGGGGCAATGTGGCTCTTTTTGTCCAGTGCCCCCAAAGTCTATACGATCATGGTTTCGGATCTGGAGCACGCGCAGCAGTTCTACGAGCAGGAGTTAAACTTACCCATTGCCGAGGTGCCGCTGCACTATTACTACAACTATGAGCAAACCCTTGGTGTGGCCTCGCTGGATCCCCTCTATGTGCCCTCGGCTTTGAGCTACAGCAGCCCCAAGCGCCCTAGCCCCAGTGATGGTCTATGGTACCAACTCAAGAAAAACACGCAACTGCACGTGATTAGCGGTGCCAGCAAGGGGGAACGCAACCGTCAGCGCCATGTCTGCTTTGACCGGGAGTGCTTGGAACTCCTGTTGCAGCGGATTCAACGGCGGCAGTTGCGCTACAAACTGCGCAGCGATCGCCCCCTCAATTTCCTTGTGAAGGACTACGAGGGCACCGTGATTGAAATGGCAGAAATTTCAGCACGGCCATGACAGCCCACTCAGAACTCCCCAATCGTGGCCATCTCTTAACCGAGCAGGTTAACCCCGCCAGCCAGCATCTGGATCAGCTCACTCCCCTAGAACTGGTTGATCTCTTTAATCGCGAAGATGCCCAGACCCTAAAGGCAATTGCCCAAGCGCGGGAAGCTCTAGCCCAAGCCATTGCCGCCACCGCAGACCGTCTCCGCCAAGGAGGTCGGCTTTTTTATGTGGGGGCAGGCACCAGTGGTCGCTTGGGGGTTTTAGATGCTGTCGAATGTCCACCCACCTTTTGTACCCCTCCTGATTTGGTGCAGGGCATTCTGGCGGGGGGAGAAGCAGCCCTTGTGCGCAGCTCCGAAGGCCTTGAGGATCGCTACGAGGATGGGGTGGCGGTGGTGGGCGATCGCCAGATTACTGCCCAAGATGTGGTGATTGGCATTACCGCCGGGGGCACGACTCCCTATGTGCATGGCGCCCTCGATGCCGCTCAAGCAGTGGGGGCACTGACGGTCTTTATCGCCTGCGTTCCCTCGGAGCAGGTGCAGCGGGCTGCCGACATTGACATTCGTCTGCTGGTAGGGCCTGAACTCCTGGCGGGATCCACCCGTTTGAAAGCCGGTACGGCCACAAAAATGGCACTGAATATCATTTCCACCGGCGTAATGGTGCAGTTAGGCAAAGTCTATGGCAACCGCATGGTGGATGTGGCGGTCACAAATCGTAAGCTCTTGGATCGTGCCCTGCGGATTCTTACGGATCTCACAGGGATTGACCGCGCAGCGGCAGCAGATCTCCTTGAACGCAGTGGCTACCAAGTGAAACGTGCCCTGCTCATGCATTGGACAGGATTAGATGCCCTTGCCGCTCAAGCCCTATTGCAGCAACACAATGCCCAGCTTCATGCTGCCAAGCAGGCTGCCAGCCCCCGCTAAATGCCAACCCGGAAACCAATGCCGCGGCGGCGGGGTTCCTCAAATTGCCGATATACTTGGGGAGCAGGGCGAGGCGGTACAGGGGCAATCTCTAGGCTGTTTTCAATTTCCACCTTATCTCGCACCTGTTGTAGGACGTTGATGGTTGCGGTAGAATCTGCTGCCGACTGCAGGGCCGATCGCAAGTCAGGGCTAACCTGAATCGTGCCAATGGCATTGGAATCTGCAACGGCTGGTGCGGCAGCAAGGGTGCCAACCATCAGCACCAAAGGAAGTGAGGAGAAACGCATCATCCAGACCCCTCGATAGCGGTAGAACTTAGACCCTTAAACCCTCTAGCTATGCGATGACTGCCATTGAGTTTCTTCCTTAATTTTAGCTCGGCTACTTCCCTCCGCCGCCTTGCAAGGGGCGCCCTCAAGTACAAGCAAAGTAATAAACTTAGAACGGAGAGAGAGGGATTCGAACCCTCGGTGAGTTGCCCCACACAGCATTTCCAGTGCTGCGCCTTCGACCACTCGGCCATCTCTCCTAGTTTAGGCAGTTTTGCTATTCTATCAAAAGTCCCGTGTCTTTGCTACATCCCATTGCCGAGGCCAGTTTTGCTATCATTGATCGGGAGATCGGCGCTCACAATTTCGATCCCCCTAGCTATGCAATTTTGCGGCGGATGATCCATAGCACCGCCGATTTTGAGTTAAAGGAACTGTTGGAAATTTCGCCGGGGGCGATCGCCCACATGACTCAAGCTTTGCGCTCAGGCGTGCCGATTATTACGGACGTGGCCATGGTCAGTGTGGGTATTCAAACAATGGTCAGCCGTACCTTTCAAAACCCAATTATTACCGCGCTGGATGATGGCAGCCACACTGCTGCTGGTCAAACCCGCAGCGCCGCAGGAATGATTCGGGCTTGGGAACAATGGCCCTCTGGTCTGTTTGTAATCGGGAATGCGCCAACGGCGCTCTTGGCTCTGTGCGATCGCCTGCAAGAGACCCCTGTACCTCCGGCGGGCGTTATTGGGGTTCCCGTGGGCTTTGTCAACGTGGTGGAGTCAAAGACTGCCTTGGCACAACTCCCTGTGCCCCAAATTCGCGTTGCCGGTCGCAAGGGGGGATCCCCTGTGGCAGCAGCAATTGTGAATGCCCTCCTAGAGTTGGCCTATAGCGAGGAGCCGGTGTGACCCCAATTCATGTGGTGGGCATTGGCCTAGAGGGTCTGGCAGGCTTGGGGAAAATAGCTCAGGAAATTATTTATAAGGCTACGCTCTTGGTGGGGAGCGATCGCCATTTGCAGTTAATTCCAGAGGGAGACACCCCCCGCCTCTCTTTACGGGACTTTCATGCCACTCTCAAGGCGATACAAACCCACTTGGCAACAACCTCTGACCCCCAGGTGGTCATTCTCACCAGTGGCGATCCTCTGTTTTACGGGTTGGGACGCTGGCTCTTGGAAGTCTTTGCCCCCGAGCAGCTGACGTTTCATCCCCACCTGAGTGCGGTGCAGTTGGCCTTTAGCCGGCTCAAGCTCCCTTGGCAAGATGCGGTCATCTACAGTGCCCATGGTCGCGATTTGGCGGGGTTGGTGCCCCTGTTGCAGCGGGGGGTGGCAAAAATTGCCATTTATACCGATGGCGAAGCCGATATTGCGGCCATTAGCCGCTTATACCAAGCCTTGCACCTGCCTGTGACCTATCGGGCGTGGGTGTGTCAAGCCCTTGGGAGCGAAGACGAAGCCATTCTCCCCTGGGACTTAGCCCAACCGGTGAGGGAACTGCCGCCCGTCCATCCCTTGAATCTGGTGGTGCTCCTGCGGCAACCCCAGCGCCTGCCCCCCAGGGAACAGCCTATTCTTGGCCTAGGGGATGATCAATTTTTCACGTTTAGCGATCGCCCCGGCTTGATGACCAAGCGGGAGGTGCGGGTACTGGCCTTGGCGGAATTGGCTCTCACGAAGACTGTAGAAACCGTTTGGGATGTGGGCGCCGGCACCGGCAGTGTAGCTGTGGAAATAGCTCGCCTTGTCCCCCAAGCCACCATCTATGCCATTGAAAAAACTGCCATCGGCTTTCAACTCATTGAACGCAATCGCAAACTTTTTGGCCTCGGTAATCTCCTGCCCCTCCAAGGGGAAGCCCCCCAGTGCCTCAGTGGCTTACCGCCACCCGATCGCGTGTTTATTGGCGGCAGTGGTGCTCAGTTACTGGCCAATCTAGACTTTTGCTGGTCGCAGTTGAAACCCGGTGGGCGTCTCGTACTGGCGATCGCCACCCTCGAACACCAAGGCCAAGTTCTCCAGTGGTGTCAGACCCATCAACTCCGCCCCCAGCTTCTGCAGGTGCAAATTAGCCGCTCGGTTCCCCTCGGGCAAGGCCACCGCCTCCAGCCCCTCAATCCCGTTACCTTGATTACCCTCAGTCAGGGATAGAAATAGCCATCGGGATAGATGGTGGTGCGATCGCACACAGCAACCGATAGATCGGCGCCCGTGGCCCGAAAAAAGTTACAACGCTGCACCTGCGCTTCCCTTAAGTCTGCCTGCTCTAAATTAGCCTGTTGCAGGTTTGCCCCCCGCAGATTCGCCTGTCGTAAATTGGCATAGCGCAAATCCGCCCCCTGCAGATTCGCCCCTTGTAGGTTTGCCCGTTCCAAATTGGCCGTCCGCAAATTGGTTCGCACCAGGCTGGCGCCCTCAAGATTCGCTGCCGTCAGATTGGCTTGATACAACTGAGCATCCCCTAATTCACTGTGGCGGAGGTTGGCAGCCGTTGCCTGAATGCGATTTAACTGGCAATAGGGCAAATAGGCATTCTCTAGATTACTGTTGCTAAAATCGGCCTCGCTCAGGTTGGTGTCAAAGAGACTCAGACCCGTCAGATCCCTTCCTCGAAAATCCCGTTCCCCCGCTGCGTAGGCTGCCAATAGTTCCTCATTGCTCAATTTGGCCATAATGGTATGGTATAGAGTGTATTGTGACTAAGTATTTCTACCTAAACCTTTTTGACTGTACGGGAAGTTATTGGCCAAGTTCACATTCCTTAATGCTTTCTTAACTTGGTGAGGCACCACAATGGGGGTTCAACCGCTTTCTCTGGCACAGCACTACCACGAACGCACCAAGTATGCCCCTGAAAACTTAGCCCAACAGGCTACACCGCTGGATTTTAGTCGCCAGCCCAGCCCCTTCAAAACCTATCCTCTGGGTCATTCCTTTTCCCTAAAGCCCTTTTTAGAACCTGAGAAGGGAACAGCCCACCCCCATTGGCAGCGACTCTCACGGTTGTTGTACTGTAGCTATGGCATTACCGGGGTGGTTCCCTATCCAGATCAGCCCTTTTATATGCGGGCAGCCCCCTCCGCCGGTGGGCTATATCCAGCGGAGATCTATCTCCTCACGCGCAACGATACCGCCATTCCCGCCGGCATTTACCACTACCAAGTGAAAGACCATGCCCTTGGGCAGGTGTGGCAAAGCTACTCTTGGTCGGCATTACAGGCTGCCTGTCTGTGGCATCCGGCGTTGGAAAGGACGCACGTTGCCCTGATTGTCACCGCGGTTTTCTATCGTTCCGCTTGGCGCTATGGCGATCGCGCCTATCGCCGCATTTGTCTCGACATTGGGCATCTTTTGGGGAATGTGGAACTGGCCGCCAATATCAATGACTTTCGCGCTCACTGCATTGGTGGTTTTGTGGATGCCCAAATGAATGAACTCCTCTATCTCAATCCGGAGCAGGAGGGGGTGTTGGCGGTGGTGGCTCTTGCCAATTTGCTAGAAGTGGAAGAAAACTTACCCCCCTTTCCCTCTGCCTTACCCTCTGCCACCTGCTATGACTACGGGGCGATCGCCAGTGGTGAGTTGCTCAAGGCCTGTCACCGTGCCAGTGCTCTGGTCAACAGTGAGATTATCTACGGCATGGCTAAAGCAGAAACAACCGTTGCCAAAGGCAGTATGGAAGTGCCTGCTGAACCCGCCCCCGGTAAATATAACTTCCCCTTTGGCCTGCGGGTAAGTTTGAGCAAACCCCTCATTCATTGGCAAGACAATTTAGCCGCTCTTGAGCAGACCATGCTTCAGCGGCGCTCCACTCGGCGGTACAGTGGCCAAGGGATTGAGAGGGATGAACTGGCGGCTCTCCTCACCTTTGCTTACCATCCTCAGGACTATCGCGAACAAGGACTGGACGAAGCCCCCAGCTTCTTTGACCTGACCTTGGTGGAAACCTTTATTGCGGTGACGCGGGTCAGGGATCTCGAGGAGGGCTGCTACTACTACGCTGTGGCCGAGCATGAGCTGCGCCAGATTCGCTTCAAGAATTTTCAAGAACAGTTGCATTTCCTCTGCCTCAATCAAGATCTGGGGCGCGATGCCGCAGTGGTGATTTTCCATACCGCCAATCTGGAACGGGCGATCGCCCGCTATGGGGAACGGGCCTATCGCTACCTGCACATGGATGCCGGTCACCTCGGACAGCGGCTGAATTTAGCCGCCACCGCTTTGGGGTTAGGGGTCAGTGGCATTGGCGGTTTCTTTGACGATCAGGTCAACGATCTTCTGGGCATTCCCCCCGAAGAGGCAGTTTTGTACATTACCACCATCGGTAAAGCAGCGTGACCCTCACCACCCGTGGCCACTACAGTATCAAGGCGCTACTGGATTTGAGCTTATTGCCCAACTATGGGCCTGCCTCCGTACGTGCCATTGCTGAGCGGCAAAAGATTCCTGCCCCCTACCTAGAAAAACTCTTGATTGAATTGCGGCGCGCAGGCTTGGTGCGATCGCTGCGGGGTGTCTATGGGGGTTATCAACTTGCCCGTCCCCCCGCCGCCATTTCCCTGCGGGACATTCTCACTGCCGTTGGTGAGTCGCCGACCCCCCTGTTTTTGCACCCCCCCCAACCGGAAGATGGCACAGCGGATTGGGTGACCTTGAGTCTCTGGCAACGTCTGCACCAAAAACTGCAGGATGCCTTGGCCGGTATTTCCCTAGAAGATTTGTACTTTGATGCCCGCAGTTGGCAAGCCGCCCAAGGGGATGGAGCCACATTTGTGATCTAGGCAATCTAAGCAGAGAACATCTCACAGGGGGAGGAAACATCCATTTGACATCCTCCCCAGCCTGAAGACCAAAGTACTGCACCCAAGCGTGGTATCAATCTACACTTGACTCACTGCGACGGGTTCCTGCTTCCCACCGCCCGTGCGGTTCGATCCCCAGGCCATGCGGGTTCTCTCGCCGGATTTCCATCCCGTAAGACAGGAGGTTGATGCACCGACCCAATCGGCACTGGACTCGAAACCCTATGCCACGCCCAAAAACCGCCCTTGTGTTTGGCGGTTGTCCCCTGACACATGACCACAGCACGGACAGGTGCGAGTTGTGTTCTAGGGTGCCACTACCACCAACCAGTCGCCCTGCCAAGCCAGCTTGTAGCTCAGTTGGCGGCGGAACTCGAACCAGCCTTGATCGAGGATAGACTTGACCCGAACGTGTCTGCCCGGCTGCTCCAGTGTCCCTGCCTCTGCACCTGCCAGTCCTCGATACACAGCCCTGTTAGCTTGCTCCCGCGCAGCGGTAGGGGGAGGCTTGCTGCCCAGCGGATCACTGATCACTAATTTTAGGATTCAGTAGAATAAGGGAACTACAAGACGTGTCTCCGGGTCTTTAGCTCTGGCACCGTGTGGAATGCAGTACACTATATCGGATTAGTGGATGGGTTTCGATGAAAAATTCCTTGCACTATCTCCTGTGTGGCTTGGGTATGGGGCTGGCGATCGCCTTTGTTCCCCGGCTGCCCGTCTTTCAATCCCCTGATATTGTTATGGCGCAGGGAACCGGTCAGGCCATTTTTCCCCAAAGGCTGGCAAACCACCTAAAGAAAATCAATGCCAAGATGTACGGCGCCTACTGGTGTCCCGCTTGTATGAAGCAAAAAGAACTTTTTGGCAGCGCCTTTAAGACCATTAACTATATTGAGTGTGATCCTCGCGGCACTAATCCTCAGCCAGAACTCTGTAAAGAGGCGAATATTCGTGCTTACCCCACATGGGAAATCAATGGCAAACGCTATGAAGGAGTTTATCCCCTAGAGGGCTTAGCTCAACTTTCGGGGTATCGGGGTCGCTGAGGCTGTACTCAACCTGTAGAGAGCAGGAGTACGGCTACTCTTGTGATTGAGATCACTTAAAAATTGTGGTTTCGATTACAGGAGAGTCTTACCTTGCCTTCTACGATATAAGTATGCTGTACGCTCTCAGTCATGCTTCTGGATTCCAGCACAGTCGTTAGCGGCGTGGCTTAAAAGCGCCTCACCCCCTATGAATACACGGATCAAAGCAAACGACTACCAACTCATTTACGACCACTTGCTGGAATGCGTGCAGCATGAGAGTCCAGAGCAAGTTATTGAACGGTTTCGTGCCCTTTTCCTCATGGGCTACACTTACCCCGATCGCCAGATTCAAGAGGCGATGGATCGGATTGTGACAGGGGCACAGGTGGCGGAGAATTTCCGGCCTTTTATAAACCGCTGCTGCCACATTTTGATTAACCGCTGGCAGTTGCATCCTTTGTTCCAAGGGGCTGTGCCTGAATTTCTGGCGATGCTCCAAACCCCTGTGGCGATGCCGGCGGGGGGTCTAAGCCGGGCACCGATTGTGCGTAAGTTGCGGCTGCTCCTCAAGGATTACTTAGAAAGTGAGGCTTTTCAAAAACTCCAGCGGCTCCTCCAGTTCTTTCAAGAGGATGCTCAAGATCCTGTACAAATTCAGCAAAATGGCGATCGCCCCCTTGCAACCCTGATTCGGCGCTATCCCTATCTGTACAACCACTGTCTTGTGGGAGATGATACAACACCGGAAGAACTGCGCTACATTCAAGAGTTTCAGCAAAAAGCAACGCAACAATTTGAAATGAACCTGAGTCAATACCTCACCGGTGAGTTTCGCCGTGCTCAGGGGCATCAGAATATTCCACCGGTGAAAAATCCCACCTTACTCTCTACGGAGGAAGTGAAAACCTCGATTCAACATTTTGTCGGTAAGGTGGATGGCCGTCACACCTATCGCGACTTGGCTCGCCAATTTGAGCAGCGGTTGCAACGCCTGAAATCCACCCGCGACTTTCGGGATGCCTTCTTCCACTACTTAACAGACACCACCGTGGAGTTGGGACGAGGTCGCTTTCGTCAGCGGTTTTACCAGTATCTAGAAACGCTGCCCCTCTTTCAGCAGCCCCACCCTCTCAATGAATTCACCATTGTCCGCACCTGTAGCCAAACCCTCCACTACTTAGTGGTGGAGAGTGCCCAAAATCCCAACCATTTGGTTTTTGTTGACTTACTCAACAATATCGGTACGGTGGCAACAATTGGCCTATTGCTCAAGATTATTCTTCTCAGCAAGAAGGTGAAGCCCTATCTCGAAAAACGCTTTGCCATCTTGTTTAACCACTATCAATCTTTTAGTCGCGGCAAGGTGCGCTGGCTGGTAAATTGCCTAGAGCATTTTAATATCGCCCATGTCACCCACTTTGGCAAGTTGGACTTCTCCTTCTTTGCCCGCTGGTAGGTAATTCTATTCCAAGTCTTCAGCCAAGACTTTGGCGATCGCCACCTGAGATTGTTGCCGAAATTGACTCACATCCACTTGTTTCAACAGTAAGACGGCCGCCAGCATTCCCAGGATCGGCAGACAAAAGACAAAGCCATAGGCAAGGAGCGGCACGCCAAACAGTTGGCGACCAATATCGAGAGCCGTTCCACCGACAACGGTGGCTGATCCCCGTGCAATCGCCTGCGCTAAGCCCCAAGCGCCAATAAATGTCCCTGCCGTTTCTGCGGCTGTTAAGTCCAGCATGAGACTAAGGGCACCCGTCGTCGTTACTCCAGCGGCAATACCAAAGAGAAAAAGTTGCAACTGAAAGAGCCACACCTGCCGCGTGACACCTGAAATGATCAACAGCAAGAACATCCAGGCCACCCCCCAACAGCCATAGGTGGTGGTGCGGATCTTGCCAAGGCGGGGCACAATGAAAAATCCTGTGAAACTGAGGCCCACCAGTGTGCCTATGCCCCAGTAGGCATTCAAACGCGTGGTTTCGGCGATTGTCATGCCAAAGACTTCCCCGCCAAAGGGTTCCAGAATGGGTTCCTGAATAAATAAACTCAGGGTCATGAGGACCAGGAAGAGAAAAAAGCGCCAGGTTTGGGAGTTAGCCGTGAGAATCTTCAGGGCACGACCAAGGGTAATGTTTTCAGGGTTGTCACAGGCACGACTGCGCACATGGTAGCGGGAATACTTGGCTTCAACCCCCCAAGTACTGGCGATCGCCAGAGCGAAAACCACCGTCAAAACCACCAAAAAGAGGCGATTGACAGTTTGTTGCAGGAGTTCAACGGGGGTATCCAGCTCCAACTGCCGCAACAGCACACTGCTGAGAATGGCACCGACCACAATCCCCACCGTCAACATTGACCAAACAATCCCCACCAATTTGCCCCGATCTTCCTCCTCGGAGACATCCACAAGCAGGGCAGCAAAGGGGGTCGAGCTACTGCTTACGCAGATGCCATAGGCAGCAAAAAGCAACCCCAGCAGGCCAATCCAGCCTTGGGTAACCAGACTCCAGCCCATCTGATCTAAGCTTTCCCCCACCCGCCAGATGACTTGCACAATGGCGTAGGTGACGAGGGTAAAGGCCAAAGCCCCACCCCAGACATACCCCGTGCGATGATAGCCCCCGATGGGGTGGGCATCGGAGAGCTGACCAAACCAGACCCGCACCGGTGAGACAAATTGATGCATGGCAATCGTCAGCGTCACCAATGTGGCCGGCACCGCCAATTCCTTGATGAGGATGCGGTTGAGAACCCCCAACACCAGAATTGACATCATTCCCAGTCCCATTTGAAAGAGACCCAAACGAAACATGACCCAAAGGGGCAGCGGTGGCGGCGTCGCGGCAGAATGGGTGGCCATACCTTATTCAACTCAGATTACTGATAGAGGATGATAAATGATTTTCAGGATGAGTTTAGAGTGCCATTAAGAATGAAATGGTCAACGATACGAGCAGAGCGATCAGGGTCAAAAAAAGCGATCGCTTCAACGAGTCTATATAAGCAGACATGGGTTGCATCACCTCATTAGCTAGGATATTTTGGTTCGATCAGTGGGAAAAGGGCTGTATTGTGTTAAGTTGTAGTCTTTTATTGTACTGCCTTTTTCTGGGGGTCAAAACCCGATAGGTCAGGCATCCATTACATGGGGACGTATCACATCAATGGGGATCAACTTGCGCTCACCATTATTCATTGTTCTGCTCACAATTGTCATCGACCGCTTGGGTGAGAGTCTCATTTTCCCCATTTTGCCCTTCTTTGTGGAGCGGTTTAACTTTGATGCGTTGAGCCTGACCCTGCTATTTTCTGCCTTTGCCGCTGCCCAATTCATGGCTGCTCCCCTCCTGGGTGCCCTTTCCGATTGCTGGGGACGTCGTCCGGTGTTGCTGATTTGCATTGCCGGCACTGCGCTCTCCTATATTCTCTTTGCTGTGGCTACGGTACCTTGGCTGCTCTTTGTTTCGCGAATTATTGATGGCCTCACGGGAGGCGTGGTTTCAACGGCTCAGGCCTATATTGCCGATACCTCCGCCCCGGCCGATCGAGCCAAGAACTTTGGTTTAACGGGGGCAGCTTTTGGCATTGGCTTCATCTTTGGGCCGGCGATTGGGGGCAGCCTAGCAGCGATTGACCTCAAGTTACCAATTTGGTTTGCCGCCGCCTTGGCCCTAGCCAATGTAGTCTTGGCTTATTTCATCTTGCCGGAGTCGTTGCCTGCAACTCAGCGATCGCCCCTAACCCTAAAGGGCTTTGCCCTGCAGCAGCAGTGGTTAACGCTATTCAATCAACGCACACTGCAAGCCTTGCTGATGGCCTTTTTTATCTTTAACTTTGCCTTTGCGGGGTTTACTAGTATTTTTGTCCTCTTTTTGAAGCGGCAACTGAGTTGGGGACCCGCCCAGGCGGGAATCATTTTTGTCATTATTGGCGTGGTGAGTACGATTGTCCAAGCGGGTTTAATTCGCTCGTTGATCCCTCGGTTTGGCGAGCAACGTTTGAGCTGGGGGGGACTCCTCCTCGTGGCCTTGGCCTTGTTAGGGATTGCCGCCGTTCCCAGTGTTGGCAGCCTGAGTGTGCCACTCCTCTATGGGTGCGTTGTGGGTTTGGCCTTTGGGGTGGGCATTATGTTGCCCTCCCTGCGGGGCGTGATCTCCAATCGGGTGCGAGATCAAGATCAGGGGAAAATTATCGGCGCCAGCCAATCGCTGCAAAGTGTGGCCGGAATTGCCGGGCCCGCATGGGCAGGGTGGGTCTTTGATCGCTGGGGTGGGGTGGCGCCTGCTTGGCAAAGCAGTGTGATGATGGTAATCGCCCTTGGCTTTTTGGCACTGGGATTGGGCAAGCCCCAAAATACGCCCCCTAGCACTGTCTAAGTAAAATATGTCAAACTGCTAAGCAAAGACCATCGTTCACCCCTTTTGCCAACCTTTGGACATTCTCGAAACTCCCCTATGATGCGGTTGTCTTTTCCTCAGCCCTCTCGACAGCCCCGCTGGCTGCAGGCTTGGCGGCGATCGCTGCGCTATCACTATTTGCGCCTGATGCGCTCCCACAGTAGCACCGAAAGTATTGCCCGTGGTCTTGGGGCAGGAGTTTTTGCCGGCATGCTTCCCCTCTTTGGGGGTCAGATGCTCATTGCCGTCAGTGTAGCGCTCCTAGTGCGGGGCAATAAGCCGTTGGCCGCCCTTGCCACTTGGGTGAGCAATCCCTTCACCTATGTGCCCCTCTATTGGTTTAACTTTCAGGTGGGCTGGTGGCTCATGGGGCAGCCTTCCCTATCCTTGGGTGAATGGCAGTCTTGGGAAAAGCTCCTAGAACAGGGGGGGCAAATGGCAATGATTCTGATTTTTGGCAGTCTTTGGGTGGGCGTGATTGCCGGACTGCTTACCTATGCCCTGTGTTTACGACTCCTACCCGCCCTGCGGCAACGCTTTCGCCGTCGCTCTGCTATGGCTGCTGTAGGTTTTCCAAACCGGCCACAACTTTAGCAGATTGTAGGCGATCGCCCTGCTGGATGGTGTCCACCACGTCCATGCCCTCGGTGACATAGCCAAAGACCGCATAGTTGCCATCCAGAAAATCCAATTGATCAAGGGCAATGTAAAACTGAGCTGAGGCCGAATCGGGGAGTTGCGATCGCGCCATGGCCACCGCACCGCGCCTATGATTCAGAACGGGTGAGACTTTGCCCGGTTGGCTATAGGTGGGGGTATCGCTGCCCTGACCTAGAATTTCTAGGGGAATATAGCGGGGGCGATTCGTCGCTGGGTCAATAAATGAACCGGTGCCGTAGCGTTGCGGCGGCACGCTGGGGTCTTTGGTCTGGGGATCCCCCCCTTGAACCACAAAGGGGCGGGGTTCACGAACGACGCGGTGAAAAATCGTGCCATCATAGACGCCGCGATTCACTAAATCCACAAAGTTGCCGGCGGTAATCGGGGCAGCATCCCCCCTTACTTGAATCGTAATCGGGCGATCGTTGACCGTCAGCACCACTGTTGCATCGCCATTGAGTCGGGGTAAATTGGCCATAGGGGTTGGGCTTTGTGCTCCTGGAATTGAACTGGTGTCAGCCACTGAGGAGAGTGACGTGCAACTCACCAGTAGAAGGGCGCTGAGCACCATCACCCACCGGCGGAGGATTGGGCCGAACTTCAGGGGGTTCATTGACAGGCCACTCCAAGCTAACCTCTCTATTATGCTGTGCTATTGCCCCTTAATTGCTGCGCGCAAGGGGCTGTTGTGTCGGTTGCTGCCGCAGTTGCACTAAGGGTTCATCGGGGTTGACCAGATCGATGAAGACGATTTGCCGAGGATCCAAGTACTGGGGTAGCTGCCTAAGACTGGCTAAGGCATTGAGTTGTTTTTTGAAGGTGGGGCTATCCCATCGCACTACCCCAAGGTGAACCGGCGCAAGAGGGGTTTGGACAATTAGAGTCTGTTCATTGCGCCAATCTAAACCTGTAAGAGGTAAATCTTGCTGCTGGAGAATTTGGTAAATCTGCTGCCACTGCTGGCGGCGATCGCCATCCACGGCCATTGTCTGCGGACGCGGTGGATCCTTAACGGGGACAAAATACCCCTGCAACTGGAGGGTGGGCATCGGTTTCAGGGCACCAGCCCGATAGCTACTCAGGGGGGCAACAAATCCAAGACCATCCACCAACCAGCGACTGGCAGGCCCTTGCAGCCGTCCGGTTTCACTCATTACCCAGCATTGATTACAGGTGGCAACTGCGACAGGTTGGCGTTCTTGGACTTCAACAATCAGGGTTGGCGGAAAGAGTTGGCGGGCAATTGTTACCCGTTGTAAGGGTAGCGTGGTTTCCAAAGTGTGAATGATCTGCCGTGGCCGCAAACGCAGCAGGGACTCAGGGTACTCAAGGGGCAATTGTGCCTGCAACGCTTCCGTTTTCAATAGTTGATTGCCGCGGATCACCACTTGCTCAGAACGGCGGATAATCCAGTCCGGCAATGTCAACCCCCAGACCAACCCCCCCGTTAAGGTCAAAAGGACACTGGTACGCCAAAGCCCTGCCAGTTGCCGCCAGCGGCGTTTATTTTGCAATTGGCGGCGCCGTTCACGAATGGCATCATAGACAGTTGTCCCCTGAGGAATGGGGTTTACCATGGCCCTAACCTCAGTGTTGAGGAGAATTGGAACTTAGAATGCTGCACGGGCTGTCATGACTTGATGGTAAGATACGCGATGTTAATTGTCTGTTCATTATCCCCTTGACTGCCTCTATCTTAAGTAAAGGCTTCGCACCATGCCCCTAAATACGTTTGCTCACCGGTCGAAATCATCCCTGCTCTTGGGGGTGTTACTCCTAGGGGTACTCCCGCGGGCAGTGTTTGCTCAGAATCGGCCTGCTAGCCCCAATGTCCAAATTGTCAATCCCACCCCCCCACCCAGTTCTTCAATTTATACCCTTGAGGGGGGCAAGCGCTTGATGGATGAAGCTGCCGCCGCGGTTAATAGCCAAAATTATGCCGTCGCCGCTCGCAAGCTATTGGAAGCCCGTACAGTCATGAACCAACTTTCAAACTTTTACCAGTCCCTCAACTCTAGCTTTTTGGGCATTGATACTGCGGCTGCCGATAGCCACCGTCGCCGTGCTCTAGAAGCAGCGCAACTGCGAGATCAAGCCACTTTTCAACTGGCTTTGGTCTATCGCGCCAATAACCAACCCGAACTGGCAGTGCCCCTTTTAGTGGAAATTATCCGCAGCCAAAACCCCACCCGCGAACTGGGACAAAAGGCCTATCAGCAATTGCTAGAATTAGGCTTTGTGGATGTGCCCTTTCCGCGTACGGGGGTAGTTCCTTCGGGAACGCCTGCGGCGAGTCCACCGCCAGCCACCTCTGCCAATTCCCAACCGCGTCAGTAGTGCTGCATGAATGACTCTCTCCTCGGCAATGGCCATGGATCTCTGTTGCGTCAAGCCACGGTTGATCGCCAGACCAAAGAAACCCAAGTTCACGTGGAACTCACCCTTGATGGCACCGGTCTAGGGGAGAATCACACAGGGATTCCCTTTCTAGATCACATGCTGGATCAGCTTTGCTCCCACGGGTTGGTGGATTTGCGCGTGCAGGCCAGGGGGGATACCCATATTGACGACCACCACACCAATGAGGATGTGGGCATTACCTTGGGGATGGCCTTGGATCAAGCCTTGGGCGATCGCCGAGGGATTCATCGTTTTGGCCACTTTGTTGCCCCCCTCGACGAGAGCCTCGTGGAAGTGGCCCTAGACATTTCGGGACGCCCCCACCTTAGCTATGGATTACAGATTCCTACGCAGCGGGTGGGCACCTATGATACGCAACTGGTGCGGGAGTTTTTTGTTGCTTTGGTGAACCATAGCCGCATGACGCTGCATATCCGCCAATTAGACGGCCTGAACTCCCACCACATTATTGAAGCCACCTTCAAAGCCTTTGCCCGTGCCCTCCGCATGGCGATCGCCATTGATCCCCGTCGCAGTCAGCAGATTCCCAGTTCCAAGGGCGTGATTCAGGCCTAGGTATGGACGTGACCATCGGGCATAATTGCCCCTGTCAGACGTGCGCCCGTCAGCTTCACCAAGAGACGGTTGCCCTGACTCATTTTTGCCCCCCGCAGATCAGCGCCTCGCAAGTCGGCACCACTCAAGTCAGCGCCAATGAGATTGGCCTCCTGTAGGTCAGCATAGCTGAGATCCGCTTGCAGTAAATTGGCACGAAAGAGATTGGCGTGGCGTAAGTTGGCGCGGTGGAGAATCACTCGATGCAAAAAGGCATCACTGAGATCGGCATAACTGAGGTTGGCATGGCTAAGGTTGCGCCCTTCAAAGTCCTTTTCGCTCAGGTTTGCCCCCTGTAAGTTCACCCCCGACATATCTTTGTGGGGAGGCGTTGTGCGTGGTGGCTCTGGGGGGGGTGGGGCAGCGGTTCTTTGGCGTTGATAGCTGCTGTAGGAATGGTTGTAGGGTTGGCCATAGGTGTGCTGTGTGGTTTGCTGCTCACGGCTCCCATGAGAGCTGCGATGGGTGTAGGGATTGGATGGATAGCGCGGCGGCGGTGAGGAATGATAGCTTTGCCGCTGGCTGGCAGCCCACTGGGAGGTTTGGCTGCTGTGTCTAGCAAGATGCCGCCGTAGTTGATCTCGCGCCTCATTAAATTGCTTAATTTTCTCTTGTGCCTTTTCGATTAGCCGTGTGTTGTCCTTGGGGATGCGATCGGGATGCCAAATGAACACCAAGTCCCGATAAGCCCGGTTCACTTCCTCTAGGGTCGCCCCCGGCTCTAACTCCAGTACCCGGTAGCAGGTGTCTAAATCGAGCATTTTCTGACGGCTTATCATGGATATTGACGATCTTAACCACGGAACTGCTCACCTAGGGTTGCGAAAGAATGCGTTAGTATGAACTTATGTAAAGACTTTTCACTTTTCCTAGCGGAGGATGGCGATCGGTGAATAAACAATGGCGAAACGCAGGTTTATACGTTCTTCTGGGAATCGTGGTGCTGGCTCTGGCCACGGCCTTCTTTGATCGCCAACCCACGACCAAGCAAACATGGCCCTACAGTGAATTCATCCAACAGGTCGAAAGTAAGCAAATCACTAAAGTCAGTATCACCCCTGACCGCTCCCAAGCTCAAGCCATAACCCAAGATGGCACGCGGGTTCTTGTCAATCTTCCCAATGATCCTGAACTCCTCGACATTCTTACGACCAACAACGTGGACATCGCCGTCTTGCCCCAAAGCAATGATGGCTTTTGGTTCCGCGCCCTCAGCAGCTTGCTCGTTCCCGTTGGTCTGTTGGTACTGCTCTTTTTCCTCCTGCGGCGTGCCCAAGGGGGGCCTGGCAACCAAGCCATGAATTTCGGTAAGTCCCGGGCACGGGTACAGATGGAACCCCAAACCCAAGTGACCTTTAATGATGTGGCGGGGATTGATCAGGCCAAGCTAGAACTGGGCGAAGTGGTGGAATTCCTCAAGTATGCCGATCGCTTTACTGAAGTGGGAGCCAAAATTCCCAAGGGGGTTCTCCTTGTAGGCCCTCCGGGAACTGGTAAAACCCTCCTTGCGCGCGCGGTGGCCGGTGAGGCCGGTGTGCCCTTCTTCTCAATTTCCGGTTCTGAGTTTGTGGAAATGTTTGTGGGGGTCGGCGCTTCACGGGTGCGGGATCTCTTTGAGCAAGCCAAAGCCAATGCCCCCTGTATTGTTTTCATTGATGAGATTGACGCCGTCGGTCGCCAACGGGGTGCCGGTCTAGGGGGTGGCAACGATGAACGGGAGCAAACCCTCAACCAACTCTTGACGGAAATGGATGGCTTTGAGGGCAATACCGGGATTATTGTTATTGCCGCCACAAACCGTCCGGATGTGTTGGATGCAGCCCTGTTGCGTCCGGGTCGCTTTGACCGCCAAGTAGTGGTGGATCGTCCCGATTACAAAGGTCGCCTCGATATTCTCAAAGTCCATGCCCGTGGCAAAACGCTTGCTAAGGACGTGGATCTCGAGAAAATTGCACGCCGTACCCCCGGCTTCACGGGTGCGGATCTCTCGAACCTGCTCAACGAAGCAGCCATTCTTGCGGCTCGACGCAACCTCACCGAAATCTCCATGGATGAGATTAACGATGCCATTGATCGCGTCCTCGCCGGGCCTGAGAAAAAAGACCGTGTCATGAGCGATCGCCGCAAAAAGTTAGTTGCCTACCATGAGGCGGGTCATGCCCTGGTGGGGGCCCTCATGCCCGACTACGATCCCGTCCAAAAAGTGAGCATTATTCCCCGCGGGCGGGCGGGGGGTCTCACTTGGTTTACCCCCAATGAGGATCAGATGGATTCTGGCCTCTATAGCCGTGCCTACCTGCAAAACCAAATGGCCGTAGCCCTTGGCGGTCGCATTGCTGAGGAAATTGTGTTCGGCGAAGATGAGGTGACAACGGGTGCCTCGAACGACCTGCAGCAGGTGGCACGGGTGGCGCGGCAAATGGTCACTCGCTTTGGCATGAGCGATCGCCTAGGGCCTGTGGCTCTGGGACGGCAAACAGGGAATATCTTCCTGGGCCGCGACATTATGGCGGAGCGGGACTTCTCTGAGGAAACGGCTGCCACTATTGATGACGAAGTGCGCAACCTCGTGGAACAGGCCTATCGTCGTGCCAAAGAGGTACTGGTGAACAACCGCCATGTCCTTGACCAAATTGCCCAAGTCCTCATTGAAAAAGAAACGATTGACGCTGAGGAACTCCAAAGCATTTTGGATCGCAACGACGTGAAGATGGCAACCATTCCCTAGGATTGCCCTTTGCGATCGCCCCAAGGTCATGTTAGTGTAGTATTCCTTGGGATTGCGGGCATAGTTTAATGGTAAAACCTTAGCCTTCCAAGCTAAAGTTGTCGGTTCGATTCCGACTGCCCGCTTCAAACCTAGGCCTGTTTAGGTTACCTGCAAAGCTGCCCTGCGGCAGTTGTGTCATACTGGTTAGTCCCTACGGGCAATCCCCCTAGGCAGACTCTAATTTTCAACTTTTCAAGATTGGCGCATTGATGGATGATTCTCACGGAAAATCTCAATGTCCTCTGGGCAAGCGTCCTCTTTGAAACCCTCTACCGTCTAGGCTTGCGGACAGTCGTTCTCTCGCCGGGATCACGTTCTGGCCCCCTGGCGATCGCGGCTGCTGCCCATCGGCATCTTGAAGCTCTGCCGATTCTTGACGAACGCTCGGCGGCTTTTTTTGCCCTTGGCCTAGTCCAACAGCAGGGACGACCGGTTGCCCTTGTCTGTACTTCAGGCACTGCTGCCGCCAATTTCTACCCCGCAATTCTTGAAGCCAGCCTAAGTCATTTACCGTTAATTGTCCTGACCGCCGATCGCCCCCCCGAATTGCGCTTTTGCCAGGCGGGGCAAGCCATTGATCAGGTGCATCTCTATGGCCGGGCGGTGCGTCACTATCGCGAACTAAGTCTGCCGGAACTCCCCCTGTTGCCCTATCTGCGGCAAACCCTCTGCTATAGTTGGCAAACCGCTCTCTGGCCAGATCCGGGGCCGGTGCATTTGAATATTCCCCTGCGAGACCCCCTTGACCTGCGCTTGGAGGCCAATTTTCAAGGAACGCTGCCAGAGCACTTCTTTGACCACGTGCAACCCTTTGTTTACCCTCGCACCGTTACACCTTTACCTTGGCCAACATGGCAACAAATCCAGCGGGGGGTGATTATTGCAGGACCTAGTCATACCGTGAATCCCGTGGCCGAAGCTGCTGCGATTGATCGCCTGAGTCGGTTTCTCCAGTGGCCGGTGCTTGCCGATGCCCTTTCCTCAGCACGGGGACTGCCCCACAGCATTGCCCACTACGACCTACTACTGCGAGATGCCCTCCTACGGGAACGCCTGCGCCCTGAAGCGGTGATTCAACTGGGGCCATTGCCCACCAGTAAGCCCCTGCGGGAGTGGCTGAGTGCCTGCGATCCCCTGATCTGGTGCCTGGAGCCTACGGGGGATAACAACAATCCCCTCCATGGCCGCTGCCAGACGCTGGCGATCGCTCCCCAAGACGTGGACTGCCCCCCCGACCCCCTGCCCGCCAACCCCTACCTCAAGGACTGGCAAGAGCAGGATGAACGGTTGCGGGAGCAACTAAAGCAGCTTTTTGAGACCATTGACTGGTTTTGCGAAGCCAAATTAATTTACCACCTGCCAGAGTGGCTGCCGACGCAGACGGCAATTTTTGTGGCCAGTAGTATGCCCGTGCGGGATGTCGAGAGTGTTTGGCGTGCCGGTAATCGCCCCCATCGCTTTTACTTTAATCGCGGTGCCAACGGCATTGATGGAACCCTCTCCAGCGCCCTAGGGGTGGCCCATCGCGGTCAACCCACCCTCTTGATCACCGGAGATCTGGCCTGCTTGCACGATACCAATGGCTGGCTGATCACCCCTCAATTTCAAGGGTGTCTCACGGTGCTGCTGATCAATAATCAGGGGGGCGGCATTTTTGAGCATTTGCCCATTCGCCAGTTTGATCCCCCCTTTGAGGCTTTTTTTGCCACCCCCCAGCAGGTGGATTTTCGTTACCTTGCCGCCGCCTACGGCGTTCCCTACCACTGCCTGCAAGACTGGGCGGATATAGAGGCGCAGCTTCGCCAAACCCCTTGGCCCAAGATACGCCTTTTAGAATTTAGGAGCGATCGCCACCGCAATGCCCAATGGCGACAGCAGGTACTTGCTGACCTCAGGGGCTGAGTTTTCATCCTTCAGTGGCTATGGCTGTGGTGGGAAAGCAACCGCTCCTCAAGGGCAGCAATCTGGTTGTAGGCGGCGGTGAGCTGTGCCGTGAGCCGTTGAATTTGAATCTCTGGACTCAGGGGGCGATCGCCGCTGAGCTGGCGTGCCTGAGGGTAGTCATCATCCACTAGAATATCCTTGTGCTCTGGGGTACTCCTCAAAGGGCGATGTCTTGCCAGAGGAGGCTCCTCAGCAGGGGTTGCTGGCAACGGCTTGAGCCGTCCTTCCTCTAGGGCCTTAGAAACCTTTTGGTTAAGTTGTTCAACAATCTGGTACAGGGCATCAATTTTGTTACTTAGAACCAAAATCTGCTTATGTAATAAATCCACGGTTCAAATCCTCTCGCGGTGGAATGCTGTAGTTGTCAACTCAACTGCCTTTGGGAAAGTAGTAGTGTGGAAATCATCAGCCCTCGGCACTCAAGGTATGCCCGAAAAAGTACGCACCCCCCCACCTTAGGCTACCCAGTTTCAAGAGTCTAGGGGGCTGAATTCGGCGTCACCAAGGGGCTGATATTGACTCTGGAAACAGGGATATGACTATAACTCCAGCCTAAAAAAAAGTCATTGGTCAACGGCCACTTTTTCAAAAAGACTTAAGCCCGAGTAAATTTTTGTAAAAGCATGAGGCATTCTTGGAGAGAGTGCGTGGAGATTCAACGACTGACTCTAAAAAACTTTAAGATTCATCAGGAGCGTACCTTTGAGTTTCTGCCGGGAGTGAACGTCATCTGCGGTGAGAATGGGGCGGGCAAAACCAGTCTTTTTGAAGCCATTGCTTGGGTACTCTTCGATGCCACCTCTGGGTATGGCAGTGGCTTTAATAGGGCCATTATTCGCAGGGGGGCCAGGCGGGCCGAAGCCACGGTGCAGTTTATCTCGGCAGTGGATGGTCGCTCCTACGTGGTGCGGCGCAATACGCAAACGGGGTACTCCATTTACGATCCCCAAGTGGGAGACTTGGGTCTCTCGTCGCGTGAAGATGTTCAGGCATGGTTGCGGGAGCACCTCGGTATCCGGAGCGCCTTTCCCCTTAGGGATCTCTTTGAGCAGATCATTGGCATTCCCCAAGGAATGATCACGGCGGATTTTCTCAAGCCACCCGCCCAGCGGCGCCAACTCTTTGACCCAATTTTACAGGTGAGTGATTATCGCCAAGCCTTTGATAACGCCTTAGCACTTGTCAATTTCTCCCAAGAGCAGGTGGCGTCGCTGAAGCGCCAGTTGGCTCTACAGGAACAAGAATTGGCGACTCGCCCCCAGTATGAACAACAGGCAATGGCTTTGGCGGCGGCGCTAGAGTGCGATCGCCGGCGGTGCGAGGAATTACAACAAGAATGTCAGGCCTTGGCCGCCCAAAAACAGCAATACGAAGCGGCTGTTGAAACGTTGAGCCGCCTTGAGCAAACCTGCGAACGCCTCGAAGCCCAACTCCGTCAGCAGGAGGAACTCTGTCGCGATCGCCAGCATCAGTTGACCGCTGCCCGCGAGAGTCAAGCCCGGTGCCAGCAACTGCAATCCGCCTGGGATCGCTATCGCCAACTGGAGGCGCGCTCCCAAGAACTCGAGCGGCAACTGCGGGGACGAGCTGCCCTAGAACAGGAAATCCACAGCCTTGAGCAGCAGCAACAAAAGCTTGCCACTCAATTAGCCAGTATTGAAAGCCAGCGCCAAGCGATCGCCACCATTGCCGGCCAACTGGCTGCCCTTGAACCCCAGATTACCGCTGCCGAGGCCCTCGATGCCGAAATTGCCCCCCTGGAGGCGCGCTATCAGCAAGCTCAGCAGGCAGATCAGGCCCTGCGCCATCTCAAACAACAAGCGGCAACCCTGCAAGCCCGCCTTGAGGACATTACTCAACAGGTGCAAGCCCTAGAGCAACAGCGTCCTTTGGCCGCCACCTTGAGTGCCAAACAGGCAGAACGAGAGCGCCTCCAAGCCCAACTCAACCACGCCACCGCTGCCCATGCCTTTGCGGCCACCCTTGATCCCATTCTCAACACGGCTCAAAGCCAAGCCACGGCAACCGATGCCCTTGTCACGGCGGCGATGGCCGACCTCAGGGCTGTTCGGCAATTTTCCTTGGTGGCCACCGCCATTGAACGGGGGCTAGGGGCCCTGCAGCAGCTTCAGCAGAATTATCACTGGCTCTTGGAGCAACTGACGGCGCTGCGCCGAACCCTCACCGATCCTGAAGCCATTCCTGCCCTTACTCGCACATTGGAACAGTTAGAAGCCGATATTGCCCTCGCTGCTGCCGCAGAGCGATCGCTCTTGCAAGCCCAAGCCCTAGAGGAGGAACGCAGCCGTTTGGCAGCGGAGCTGAGGCAATTGGGCGATCGCCGGCAACTCCTCGAACCCTTGAGCAAAGAGTTTGTTGATCTAGAACACCGCCTGAACCAATTGCGCAAAGAACGCGCCAGCCTTGGTCAACCCCATGCCCAGCGACAACTATTACTAGAGCAGCAGGTAGCAGCCCCCCAACTGGAGGCGGACTATGAGCGTTTGTGCAACGAACAGGCCACCCTCCAAGCTCGCCTCACCCGCCTCTATGAGGAACGCCAACACTACGCCTCCCTTGAGGAACAGCGACAACAGCTCAGCGATGAACTTGCTCGCCTCCGCGCCAGCTATGATACTTATCTTCAACACCAGCAGCAGGCCGCCCAAGTCGAGAGTTATGAAGCTGCCCTCAGAACAGCCACCCAAGCTGCCAATGAGTTGAAAGCCGCCCTAGCCAAAGCCCAAGCAGAGTACAAAGCCCAAGAGCAAGGCGTTGACTTGGCTGCTCTGGAAGCCGTTCGCGATCGCTACGAGAACTTACACCGCCAGTACCAACGGCTTTTAGGTGCCCTTCCCGAAAAGGAAAAGCAGTATCAAAACTGCCTAGGAACCCTCAAGTATCTTGACGAAGTTGCTGCCCAAAAGGAAGAGACCCTAAAGCAGCTTGTGGCTGCCCAAAAGCACCACTACCTAATTGAGACGGCTCGCAACATTTTCCACAAAAGTGGCCCTCGCGTCAGTGAAGCCTATCTGCACACGGTTTCCGCTGAAGCCGATCGCCTATTGCGCGAACTCCTTAACCGTCCTGATGTGGCGCTTCAATGGACATCGGACTATGAGATTCAGATGAATGAAGGGGGCTGCTGGCGACCCTTCAAAAGCCTCTCTGGCGGTGAGCAAATGTGCGCTGCCCTTGCGGTGCGCCTTGCCCTGTTGCGGGTACTTGTCAACACCGACATTGCTTTTTTTGATGAGCCTACCACCAATCTGGATCAGCTGCGCCGCCAGCAACTGGCCGAGAGCCTCAGCAACCTCAAGAGTTTTCATCAGCTTTTTGTCATCAGTCACGATGAAACCTTTGAAGCCCTCACGGAGCACACGATCCATTTGGAGCGATCGCTCCCCTAGGCGTAGGCGGTCTGAAGTGCCCACCAAATCAGAGCTGCAATAAAGCCCAGAATCAAAACGGCAGAAATCGCGATCATCGCTGGGCTGTCGGCATCATCAAACTTCATAATGCCGCGATTAAAGTCCGTGGCCATAGGAATAAGCTCCAAGCACCATTGAATCCACAGTAACCAAATTAATTTTAGGCCGCTTTCCTAGCCCTGGGGTTAAGGATAACGACTTGTTACGATTTGTGGCGCTTCCTAAAAACTCTCTTAAATGTGATCAATATCACAGCAACCCTAGGTAAAACAGGCAAAGGTAGAAGTAAGCACACAGCCTAGACCACTTGTGGAAGTGTCATGTTTTGTAACGCTCCTGTTTTAACCAAGGAGGAAGGCGAGAGGTATTCAGATTTGCAAGGGGGATGATTTCTTGAGGGCTGTTGAAACACGGGGGATACATCGCATGAATAGCCTGCAACAGGAACGTCACGTCTTAATTTTGAATACCGCTAAGGGACGGCGGGCGATCGCCCTTGAGGCAGCGGCCTACTCCATTGGACGTGATGAGAGTAATGCCATTGTGATTGATTTTGAAACCGTTTCCCGCCAGCACGCCATTCTCCTGCGGGTACCTATCCCCGGTACCACCAGCTATCGCTATCGCCTTGTGGATGGCAATGCCGATGGCAAACCCAGCACCAACGGCACTTTTGTCAATGGCAAGCGCATCAGTAGCCATGAATTACAACACGGCGATGTCATTCTCTTTGGGCGTAAAGCCAAGGCCTCCTATCTCCTGCTCTCCATGGCGGATACCGAGTTTAGCCAATATCTGCAATCAATTGCTTTTCAAAGCATTAAATCTGATCTGCGGGGAGCCAAGGAAACCCTTGTGGGCATGGAACTCAGTGGCGAACTGCGGCGAACCCCTAACCGTGAATTGGTGGCAGCCGTAGCTACCCAGTTGCACCCTGAATCCGAACCGGCAAAAGACACCCTGGCCAGTGAGAGCGACAACGAACCCAAAGGAAACAACAAAGAAACCGTCCATGAAAAAGAGAACCAAGGATCAAAAACCAGCCTCTTGGGTCTAGGGGCGATCGCCCTTGTGGTTGTTGCCATCATTGTTGGAGCAGTCTGGCGATCGGGGGTTTCCCCCAGTCAACCGCAGGGTGCACCACCTGCTCCTGAAACCCGCAATTAGCTCAAGTCAGAAGCTTCATCATTCTAATAAATGGTTTCAAAGTATAAACACTGCTGTGTAACACTCACTTGCCCGATTCCCTTTGCTAAAATGCAACTTATTAAGATATGCCTTTTACAACAGCTTGCGCGGTTGCGATCGCTCTAAAGTTATGCGTTAAGCAGACAGAGAGGCACTTCAAAGGTAACTTTTAGGAGAAATTAAATGACAAAGCGGGATCATAACAAAGTTTACAGTGTTACCCTTGTCAATGAAGCCAGAGGTCTAAACAAAACCATCCGGGTTCACGCTGACGAGTACATTCTCGATGCTGCTGAAGCCCAGGGGATTGCTCTGCCCTACTCCTGCCGTGCGGGTGCCTGCGTCAGCTGTGCCGGTCGCATGATCAAGGGCACGGTGGATCAGTCAGATCACTCCTTTTTGAAGCCAAAAGAGCTAGATGCAGGGTTTGTGCTATTGTGTGCAGCCTATCCCACATCTGATTGTGTGATCTCGACCCACGAAGAAGATAATTTATTGAATTTGACTTAATTACAATTTATTTAATTTTTTGACTTGACTAGGGGGTGGCAGGAATTTGCAGTTGCCTTGCCCCTTGGATGCTTGAAATAGAAAGCTACTCAACGGTCACCGATTTGGCGAGGTTGCGGGGCTGATCCACATCTAAGCCACGGCGGGCAGCAATGTGATAGGCCAACAGTTGCAGGGGCATCACCGTCAGGATGGGGGAAAGAAGCTCATCCACTTCAGGCACGGGTAAAAGGTTATCGAACGTGTGCTGCGCTTCAGCTTCATCAAGGGGGGTGACCCCAATGAGGCGGGCATCGCGGGCACGGGCTTCTTGGGCATTGGAGAGGACTTTCTCAAAGACGCTGCCCGGCATGGCGATGGTTACCACCGGCACTTTAGCATCCAGGAGAGCGATCGGGCCATGTTTCATTTCCCCCGCCGGATACCCCTCAGCGTGGATATAGCTAATTTCCTTGAGTTTGAGCGCCCCTTCAAGGGCAATGGGAAAGTTAATCCCGCGTCCTAAAAAGATAAAGTCTTGGGTTTCAGCAAAGTCGTGGGAAAGGGCTTCAATGTAGCGTTCTTGGCTTTCTAGAATTTGCTCCATCTGAGCCGGCAATTGGCGCAAGCCGGTAACCAGTTCCGCAAGCCGGGGGCGATCGCAGGACTGGCGTTGCCACGCCAACTCTAGGGTCAGCAAGTAAAAGGCCATCAGTTGGGCAACAAAGGTTTTTGTGGCGGCCACGCCGATTTCAATCCCCGCACGGGTATCAATAAGGTGGGGGATCAGATGCCCTAAACTGCTTTCCGGGCGATTGGTAATCCCCAGCAAACGAGGTGCGAAAGCGCCCTCAAGTCCTTGGCGGCGTTTTAGTTCCATCTCTAGGGCCGCCAGGGTGTCTGCGGTTTCCCCGGACTGCGTGACACCAATGGTCAGGGTATTGGGGAGCAGGGGCGGCGGTGCATAGCGAAACTCTGAGGCATATTGGACACTGGTGGGAAGTTGGGCCACCTGCTCGAGCAGATATTTGCCCACGAGACCGGCGTGCCAACTGGTGCCACAGGCAACGACTTGAATGTACTGAAGATTCTCCAAGAGGCCGGGGTCTAGGTTCAACTGCACCGGGCTAAAGGGACTGTCCACCTCCCAATCGGTGCGTAAATAGTCCTCTAGGCAGGTGCGCACCACCCCCGGTTGCTCATAGATTTCCTTGAGCATGTAGTGCTTAAAGCCCTGCTTTTCCACCATGACGGGGTTCCAGTTGAGGGTGCGGGGGGTTTTGCGCAGGCGATGTCCCTCAAAGTCATACACTTCCACCCCTGTGGGCGTCAGCCGGGCCAGTTCCCCATTTTCTAGGGGCAAAACAGCACGGGTGTAGGGAATCAAGGCTGGGGTATCCGAGGCGCAGAAGAATTCCCCTTGGCCAAAGCCAATTACAAGGGGGGCTTGTTGCCGTACCACGATCAATTCATCGGGATAATCCGCACAGATAACGGCGATGGCGAAGGCGCCTTTCAATTGATGGATGGCTTGACGCACCGCTTCTAGGAGGCCATTGGGGGTGGGGGTCTCAGGCAACGCTTCGGCAATGAGGTGGGGGATGACTTCTGTATCGGTCTCCGAGCGGAAAGTGTGTCCGCGCGCTTGGAGTTGCTGCCGCAGTTCGCGGTAGTTCTCGATGATGCCGTTTTGCACCACGGCTAGGCGATCGCGACTGTCGCGATGGGGATGGGCATTGTGTTCCTCTGGTTTACCGTGGGTTGCCCAACGGGTGTGGCCAATGCCAACATGGGCAACAATGTCAAGTTGTTCGACTTTTTCAGCCAAGTTTTGGAGTTTCCCCTTGGCGCGGACACAGAGAAGTTCACCCTCATTCAGTGTGGCAATCCCTGCGGAATCATAGCCGCGATATTCCAGTTTTTGCAGCCCCTGCAGCAGGACTTGTGCCGCTCGCTGTGGGCCAATATAACCAACAATGCCACACATAACAGTTATGAACCTCTCATCTGAGATAAAGGGAGTGCACTAACGACGGCTGGCAAACTGCGGCAGTTCCACTTGTAACCGTTTCAGGGGAACTCGTGAGCGGGAGGCAAAGCGTTCTTTGGTGAATTCGGCTTGCCAAGGCTGAATGCCGATGGGCTGAATCGAACGCGGATGGGAAACTGCTGGCATGGTGATCGCGTCTGAGGATTGCGGGGGGGTTCGGGAGGGGGCTGGAACCTGACGAATTATCCTATGCCACGATTGCTCAATTTGGCGGCGAGAATTGGCGATCGCTTGCCATTGCTGATCATTCATGTTCCACTCTAACTTGTGCCACTCACTCATCACCCAACACCCACACCTTAATAAAAGATTAATTCATTGGATTTTTATGAACTAGATTATCGGATTTTTAACAAAAGGCAAGCTTTGGGCAAAAATCGTCACAGGAGTCCAAAGAGACAGCCTGCAACTCCCATCACCTGCTGTGTTCAGCAATTACGCCTATCTAGCCCCGTCCATGCGGTTTCAGTGCAACTCTAGACACTTTACAAACTGGCACGTGTGTTCTTGGGACTGGAATTAACTTATTTCTGTATCTTTCACAGGCGACTGCCGTAGTGCCACAATACGCTAAACGGCCTATCACTGGAGATGCACGGCGATGAACCTACGGGAACTCCTGAGGGCGGCAGCGATTACGGCCAACTTTGAGCATCCTGCCCTCGATCAAGAGGTGAAGTCCCTGAGGACGAATTCTTGGGAGTGTCAGCACGGCTCGTTGTTTATTGGCCTGCCCGGCACGCGCGTGGATGGGGGCAATTTTTGGCCGAGTGCCTTGGCAGCAGGGGCGATCGCTGCGGTGGTGTCTCCTCAAGCTAAACCCCGTGAGGGAGAGGCCTGTGTGATTGTAGTGCCCGATATTGAACGCGCCTGTGGTCGCCTCGCCGCAGCATTCTATGGCTATCCCAGCCAACAGCTCCGTCTTTTGGGGGTCACGGGCACCAACGGCAAAACCACAACAACCCATTTGGTGGAACACCTGCTCAACCGTGCCGGCCATCCAACGGCACTCTTGGGGACACTCTACAGTCGCTGGCCGGGACACTGTGAGATTGCCAGTCACACCACGCCCTTTGCGGTGACCCTTCAGGAACAATTGGCGGCGGCGGTGGCGGCGGGCTGTCGGTTTGGGGTGATGGAGGTGAGTTCCCACGCCTTAGCGCAGGATCGGGTGTGGGGCTGTCAGTTTGAGGTGGCGGCTTTTACCAATTTGACCCAAGACCATTTGGACTATCACCGCGATCTAGAGGAGTATTTTGCGGCTAAGGCTAAGCTGTTTTCGCCGGACTACCTCAAGGGTAGAGCCATTCTCAATGCCGATGATCCCTTTGGGCGGCGCCTAGCACAGCAGTTGCCACCGCAGGGCTACTGGACCTATGGCCTAAGGGCGGAGGCTGATTTTCGGGCTGAGAATCTCAACTATCGTGCCAATGGTGTGACGGGAACTATTCACACGCCTATTGGTAGCGGCACCCTAGATGCGCCGTTGGTGGGACAGTTTAATGTGGCCAATGCCCTAGGGGCGATCGCCATGGGGGCAGCGGTGGGACTCCCCTTGGAGGCAATGCTGGCGGCCATTTGCGAATTTCCGGGCGTGCCGGGGCGGATGGAGCAGGTGCGCCTGAGTCCAGACCAAGATATAACGGTGCTGGTGGATTATGCCCATACGCCCGATAGCCTTGAGAACCTATTGCAGGCTGCCCGTCCTTTCATTCCCGGCAAGCTGATCTGTGTCTTTGGCTGTGGGGGCGATCGCGACCGTACCAAGCGCCCGCAAATGGGTGCCATTGCTGCCCGGCTTGCGGATCAAATAGTGGTCACCTCCGATAACCCGCGCACTGAAGATCCCCGCCGTATTCTGGAGGACATCCTTGCCGGTATCCCGGCGCAAACACCAATGATTGTTGAGGTTGATCGCCGCCAAGCAATTCGGCAGGCAATTCTAACTGCAGCTCCCGGCGATGGCGTGATCATTGCCGGTAAGGGACATGAGGACTACCAAATTCTTGGAACTGAAAAAGTCCACTTTGATGATCGCGAAGAAGCCCGTACTGCCCTTGAACAGCGACGCAAACAACAACCGGATCAAAGTTGACGTGCCACAATAGGGGATTGTTGTTCCACAGTGAGCAGATTGTGATTGAGGCAGAGGTTCACCGCCAATTACGGGCATTTTTACGCAGCAGTGGCGATCGCCGGTGGCCTCATCATCTCACGTTGGCGCGGTTGGTTGCCCGTGCCCTGCGGCTGCGGCGGGGGTGCTTACTGCAGGTTAGCCAGCGAGCGGTGTTGCAGCATCGCTATGGCCTGAGTTATCTGCTGCCACTGCTGTTATATCCTGAGCCTGCCCTGCTAGTGGTGCCCCAAGAGCGACTCACCCGGCTGCTGCATCAAGAAATTCCTGAACTGCTGACGTTTCTTGCGGTTACAAAACCCATTCAGCACAGTCACTGTCTGCAGCCAGCCTTTGAGGGGGTACTCGTGATGAGTCTCGAGGACTGGTGTCGCCAAGCCACTGCCCATCCCAATATCGTCACAGTCATTGATGGCATTGAAGCATTGCCCCAAATTATCCAGCAGCAAACGACCTGCACGATTACCACCAGCGATTGGGAGCATTTGAAACTGGCCATTCCCGGTGCTCGCGACGCCATTCGCCAAGTCTATGCTCAGCTGGCACAGCACCTCTTTCAGCGACCCCACAACCCCTACGGCGACTACCTACTCACCCCTTCGGAGCAGCAACCCCTCCTTGAGCTGCTTAATCAATGGCCGCAGGCGCTGCCTTCCCAATGGGTGCAACTGCGTGACTACCTCAACCGCAATGATACGGTGATTTGGGGACGCCGCCATCCCACGGTGGGCTACTTCAGTCTCCAAGGCCACCCTCTCAATTTCCGCTCCTATTTTCAGGGGCTTTGGTCGCAGGCACCCTTTGTTCTCATTGGGAGCGGACCAGATACGGACTCCCCCTTGGCCTATGTGCAGCAGGAACTGGGGCTGCCGCCCCAAACGACGGTTAAATTTGCCAGCGATCGCCACAGCGAAGCCATTACGCTCTTAATTGCGGAAGACTTGCCCCTGCCCAATACTCCAGAATTTGCCTCGGCCGTCCTGCGGCGCCTCTACGATCTCATTGGCACAATTGGCCATCAACGGGCAGTGATCCTCGCCGCTGATGTTCCCCTGCGGGAGCAGTTGGCCGCGCAATTGGCCGCCCTCTACGGTTCGCGGGTACAGGTGGAGACGCCAACCCTTGACAGGAACGCGATTTTAGTAACGGGGGAGACCTTTTGGCTGCGCTATGGAGCGCAGTTACCCTGCCCGGCGCTGTTGGTCATAACCACCCTCCCCTTGCCCTCGCCGGAGAAAGCGGTGGTGAGTGCCCGCATTGAGTGGCACAAGCAACAAAAACAGGACTGGTTTCGCCAGTATCTCTTGCCGGAGTGCTTAACGGTACTGGATCGGGTCCTTGCCCCTGTGCGTCAGGATGAAACGCTGGTGGCCATTTTAGATCGGCGGCTCACGGCACGCAGCTATGGTCGGGAAATTCTCCAAAGTCTCAGTCCCTACAACCGCGTTAGCGATCGCGCCCCATCCCCGCATTGAGTTTGCCACTGCGAAAGCCCTCCAGATCCAGTGTGACATAGGTAAAGCCCAGGGACTGAAAGTGGCTCACCAGCTTCTCCAAGTTAGTCATCGTTACAAAGTCAACAATCTGCGCCTGGGGTACCTCAATGCGAGCGGTATCGCCATGACTGCGGACGCGGCAGAGTTCCCAGCCCTGCTGGCGCAAGTAGTATTCGGCATTGCCCACCCGTTGCAGCTTGGCAAGGGTAATTTCTTCACCGTAGGGAAAGCGTGAACTCAGACAGGGCTGGGCGGGCTTATTCCACCACGGCAAGCCCAAGGATTTGGCAATTTGGCGCACCTCTAGCTTAGTAATGCCCACCTCGGCAAGGGGCGATCGCACCCCCCGTTCTTTGGCCGCTGCAATGCCGGGGCGATAGTCTTGGAGGTCATCGGCATTCACGCCATCGAGAATGTACTCATAGCCCCACGCCTGGGCCAATTCCCGCAGGCGGTCGTGGAGTTCGCTTTTGCAAAAATAGCAACGGTTCACAGGGTTGGTGGCGTAGTTGGGGTTCTCCAGTTCATGGGTTTCAATGAGTTCATGGCGAATGCCAATGGCCGCCGCCTGAATGCGCGCCTCCTCCAGATCCGCTGGAAAGAGGGAAGGGGAAACCGCCGTGACAGCCACGGCGCGATCGCCCAGGACATCCTGAGCAACTTTGGCCACGAGCGTACTATCAATACCGCCAGAGTAAGCAATCAAGGCTTGATCGAGTTCGCCAATGAGATCGCGCAAGGCCGCGAGCTTCTCTACACCCATTGCTGACCCATGTTCGAGAATTCTGCTTCTAACAGTTTAACCGAGGCTTGGGGGAGGATTGCCTACCTAGGGGGCTACGGGTAAAGTGTGCTCCCCCCTGCTCTAAAATAAAATCACCAACTCACCACCGCTGATAATTTGGGAGAACCTATGGAAATTTTGAATCGTATTGTTGAGTTTCTGGGCAATATTAACTTTGAAGTGATTGCCCAACTAACCATGATTACGATGATTGGCATTGCAGGACCGATGATTATTTTCCTGTTGGCAGTGCGTCGCGGCAATTTGTAAGTCGTTGTCTTTTTAAGAATTTTTAAGAACTAGGAGATCCCCACCGTTGGGCAAGTCGTGCCAAATCCTTGGCCTGCAGCTGATACCAACGGTGCAATCGTGCCAGTTCCTCGGTGATGCTCAAGGTGGGGGCAAAGTCCTCACAGCAATAGCCCAAGTGGCGCAGGATTGCCACCAGCGTACAAGGGGCAATCCAATAGGTTTGACTCAGGGCTAAAAGATTGATCTGGGGGGTTTCCCTGAGATGATTTTGAACGGCGAGGAGAAGGGAGGTCAGGGGGGCGATCGCCGGTTGTTGCTCTCCCACATAAACCACTTCGGGCTGAGCCACGGCCAATAGCCAGCGCAAATGGGTGACGGAAGGAGGCAGCGACCAGAGGATGAGGGTGCGACAGCGATCGCGGGGGCGATCGTAATGAATTGTTGCCCTGGTCAAATGAGGGGGGATGTCAGGGCGACCATAGCCGTAGAGCAAGACATTGTCCTGCAACTGCGGTAGGAGCGTTGTCAACGGCGGCAGGGGGTGCCACTGGGGAATTGGGGGACTCGGTGGATCGGGAAGGTGCCACGCCAGTGAAGGTTTGACTCCCTTGAGTTCCAGTTCCAACTGGATTTCACCGTTCCACCTGTGAGCCGTGAGGTGATAGGCAATATCCACACAAGGGGGCAACGGGAAAAATTGTCCCCAGCCCCAAGCCTTAGCCAGCATTCGCTGACCCTTCTGCTCCAGCGTCAGTTTTAGGTGTTCCCCCTGCTGACCCATGGGCGCTTGTTCGAGAATCTTGACCCCGCGACTACAGAAAATGGGCTGGGGATTCTCACTGCCAAAGGGTTGCAGTTGCTCCACTTGAGTATAAAAGTCCCAGTTCAGTTGCTCAAAGGAAACTTCCGCATCCAGGGTTACCAGGGGACGCAGATCCTCTGGTTTGAGACAGGTGCGGGCAAACTCCCGCAGGCGATCGCGCCAAGGCGCCAAATGCTCTGCCCGTAGGCTAAACCCGCCGGCGGCTTGATGCCCACCGTATTTCAACAACAGATCTCTAGTGGTTTCGAGGGCTTGAAACACATGAAACTCTGGAATCCCGCGCGCGGAACCGCGAATGGTGGTCTCGTCCTCATAGGTGCCAATAAACACCGGCACGCCGTAGCGCTCCACCAGGCGGGAGGCAACAATCCCAATCACGCCGTGGTGCCAGTGGGGCCGGACAATGACTAAAACCCATTCCTGCTGGGGATCAAAGCCTGTGGCTTCCAAGTGGGCGATCGCCTGGGCTTCAATCTCTGCACACAGCTCCTGACGGCGGCGGTTCGTTGCCTCACAAATGGCAGCCAGTTCCTGGGCACGGCCGGCATCCTCTGTGGTCAGCAACTCAATGACCACCTGCGGATCGCCAATGCGACCCACGGCATTGATACGCGGTCCTAGACGAAAACCCACGGCTTCCGGTTTGAGGGAGGTGTTTTCTGTGGGCAAACACCCCGCCACTTGCATCAGGGCTTGAATACCCACAAGGGGCGAGGTGGGAATGGTTTGTAACCCCTGCTTCACCCAGCGGCGGTTCACGCCGGTCAAAGGCGCGAGATCCGCAATCGTCCCCAGGGTGCACAACTCCCGCAACGGACGCACCAGTTCCCGCCACTTCCCTAAACGCTGCGCTAAGGACAATGCCAGAATATAGGCCATCCCGACGCCGGCAAGGCTATGGTAGGGAGAAGTTGCAGCCACTAATTTAGGATTGAGAATGGCATGGGCAGGGGGGAGTTGCGGCGGCACCTCGTGGTGGTCGGTGACAATTACTGTCAGTCCCAGTTCCCGTGCCTTCAGAATGGGTTCGAGGGCAGCAATGCCATTGTCCACCGTGAGAATAAGTTTGACCCCTTGGTCGTAGCACTCCTGAACAATGCGCTCATTGAGACCATAGCCTTCGTGCATGCGGGAGGGAATCGCATAGTCAATGTCCGCCCCTAGGTGGCGCAGAGCACGCAGGAGGAGTGCTGTGCTGGTCATGCCATCGGCATCATAGTCGCCACAGATCCTCATCTTCTCCCTGCGGGCGATCGCCTGTTGCAGCAATTCCACCGCCAGATCAAGGTCTGGAAAGACCGCATTGGGAGGCGGCAAGTCCATTGTTTCCGGTTTGAGAAAGGCCTGTAGGGCTGCTGGAGTCGTCAAGCCCCGCCGCAGATAAATTTCCGCCAGGGAGACATCGCAGCCCAGCGCCTGCTTTAGAGCATTACAACACTCTGGATCAATGGGTGGCAAGTGCCAACGTTGCCGGAGAAGCGCACCCATGATGCGGTAGGGGGAGATAGGCACACAAATAACTAAATGCTATCACCTCGTCCTACTGAATCCAGCCACTTTTGCTCAAACTCAGATTCCCACTAGCCTGACCTCCGTCTCCTAGCTTTCCGATGTGCTTTCCAGGTACGCTCTAAACAATACTTTGAACAGTTTTCCGTGATTGGGCACTTTCAGATGCAGCAATTCGTGGACGATGACTTCGCGGCGAAACTCGGCGGGTTGGCGCAGCAGGTCGGCATTGAAGGTGAGGCGCCCATGCGAGGAGCAACTGCCCCATTTGCGCTTCATCGGGCGAATGCGAATCTCGCGCGGCGTCACGCCAATGCGCTTTGCCCAAAACGCCACCTCGGCGTGGAACAGGTCGCGGGGCACGGCTTGCTCCAACGGTTGCCATTCGGGGAAAGGGGTAGTTCTCATTCGGCGGCCTTCCGCAACAGGTTCAGGATGGCATCGGCCCAGGGAACCACATCCCGAACGCCGATGTCCAGCAAGGCGCGATAGAGTTGGGTGCGCAGGTCGCCCTCCTGTCGGCGATCGCTCATCCAATGGGGAAATTCGGCAAAAGCAGTTTCCATCGCTTGCGCCACCTGAAGCGCCTGCCCAGGGTCAATTTGATGAGTGCGCAGCCACCACTCGACAGCAAAGGCTTGGGGGGCGTAGGGGCGACCGGACAGATCGCCCATCTTGCTGCGGCGTTCTTCTTCGGCCTCTTGGAGTTGCCGCACCAGCTCCTCTAGTTCACGCAGCGCTTGCTCTGATTCGATTTGGCGTTCCTCGAAGCGGCGGCGGATTTCCTCGGCACGCTCGCCAATCGAGAGCAGGTAGGGCGCGGTGCTCCCCTGTTCGTCTACCAAATGGTGCAATTCTTTGAGCAAGTTGAAGACTTTGACCGTTTCAGGTTTTTCCGCACGCAGTAGGTTCAGCAGTGCTGCCGGCCCCAATTCGTAGGTCGCTTGCGGTTCGCGAATGGCGCCGACGTGACTGTGCTGCTGAACGATTTCGGCAGTCTTGCACAACAAGTTGGCAGTCTTGCACAACAAGGATTTGTCCACTTGGACGTGCGGCTCGTAGGCGGAGCGCAGCAGGCGGTACATCTCTAGCAGGCGCTGGTAATCCTCTAGGTACGGGCGCAGGAAAGTATCGGGCGAGAGAATTTCATAAAGTTCTTCCAGTTCGCGGAAGAAGCGGTAGAAGGCTTCGCGTTGCTCTTTATCGCGAAAGCGCAACAACACCGCCTCGGCG
>NZ_CALJEM010000043.1 GCF_938074695.1 uncultured Thermosynechococcus sp. | reverse complement strand
GAGCCAATCTAGCCAGCACAGAATCAAAGCTGCGCATGGCAGGGGCGGATCACATCGTTTTACCGACAAAAATTGGTGCCAGCCAAATGACCAACCTCATTCGGCGACCGCGCATTGATTTCCTCGAACAAACGGGCGATCTCGAAACCCTCAACGAACTCTTAAGCCATATTGATGCTCGCCTAGAGGAAATGGAAATTACCCCCAGTTACCCCTATGTAGGTACGCGCTTGGCGGGACTTGAGGTGCGGGGTCAAGGCGCATTTATCATCATCGGCCTGCGCAAGAGTGATGGTCAATTATTTTCGACTCGCGACAATCCTCTTGTGGAAGTGGGGGATACATTGATCTTGTTGGGTCATGTTCAAGATGCCCCCAAGTTAATTCGTAAATACACCCTCCGCTCCCGTCCCCTTCGATGACCCCTCCCTCCCACCTTGCTCACCTCAAAGATCACGTCATTATTTGCGGCTATGGTTCCCTTGGGCGGACTTTAGCAATGAACCTGGCCGCTGCTGAAATCCCCTTTGTTGTCATTGACAACCAGCGGCAGCGACTACGGCTGGCTCAGCAGTCAGGGCATCCTTTCTATCGCGGCGACGATCTCATGGATGAAAATGAGCTGTTGGCCGTAGGCGTGGATCGTGCCCGCACACTCGTTGCGGTTTTGCCCGATGATGCCAGTAATGTCTTTATCACCCTAATTGCCCGCCGCCTCAATCCCCACCTGCAAATCTTGGCCTATGGTGAATTACCCGCCACGGAGTCCAAATTGCGCTTTGCCGGCGCCGATCATGTGGTCTTGCCCTCCAGTATTAGTGCCCACCGCATTGTCCAGTTAATTACTCGCCCGACAGTTCTGGATTTTCTGGAGGAGAAGGAGGAGCGCAGTCATCTGATTGAGCTATTGAGCCAGTTGGATCTCCAGATTGAAGAGTTTACCCTCCCCCTAGAATCCCCGCTGTTGGGTCTGGCGATCGCCGAAGTGGAAGCAAAAGGTCGAGGCCGGTTCATTATTGTGGCTGTACGCCGTTGCAACGGCAACTTGGTCACCCATCCCCCCTTGAGTCTGCCTTTGCAAGCAAAGGACACGGTCATTGCCTTGGGTCAAGCTGCTGAAATTCAAGCCTTTTTCCGCCAACAGACTCCTCGCTATCGCCGCTTTAGAATCTAGCCCTTAAGACCGGCAGCGGTGTGTGAGGGAATAATGTACCGTTGCAAGAAAATAAAAACAATGAACACAGGCACAATTGAAATGACAGAGCCTGCCGCAATCAGTCGCCAATCTAAGGAAAACGTCCCCGCCAAGGTCACCACGCCAATGGGGAGGGTATAGAGTTCTGGCTGATCCACAACCAATAAGGGCCAGAGAAAATCACTCCAAGCGCCAATAAACACAAAAATGCCAAGGGTAACCAAGGCAGGGCGAATGGCCGGCAGCATCACAAACCACCACAACCCCAATTCGGAGCAGCCATCGAGGCGAGCCGCCTCCTCCAGTTCCTTGGGCACTGCCATAAAAGCCTGTCGCAACAGAAAAATACCAAAGGCAGAGGCCAAACTTGGCAGAATGATCCCTAGGTACGTATTCCGAAGCTTCAACTGCACAACCAAAATAAAGAGGGGAATCACAATGACTTGAAAGGGAATCATGAGCGTGGCCAAAATAGTCGCAAAGATCGCCTCCCGCCCCCGAAAGGAAAGCCGCGCCAAGGGATAGGCGGCCAAGGCAGAGGTTAGGAGATTGCAGGCCACCGTGAGAACCGCCACCAGCGTACTGTTAAACAGGTACCGGCCAAAGGGATGCGTTTGCCAGACAGTTACAAAATTTGCTAGGGTCGGCTCGGCAGGTAACCAGCGGGGCGGAAAGGCAAAAATATCTTCGTTGGCGGACTTGAAGGCGGTACTGACCAGCCACAGCAAGGGAAGCAGCATGGCGATCGCGATCGCCCCCAACAGTAGGTAGGTCAAGCCTCGCCGCAGGTTCATCGCCGCGTCCAGAGATTCGTAAACATCATTAACAGGCCACCAATCGCAATGGCGATCGCCAAGCCACCGGCAATCCAATCTAGGGTTGTTGTTTCCATTTGAAATTTCCCAGGGATACTGTTAGACACTGCGCAGGGCAACAATCGGATCCAGCCGCGCCGCCCGCTGAGCGGGAACTACCCCAAAGAAGAGACCAATGCTGCCCGAAACGCCCACGGCAAGAGCTACAGCAAGGGGAGCAACTCCAGCCTCTAAAGGCGTCAGCATCGCCACTAGGACGACACCGCCCACACCGACGCCTGTACCGATTAAACCGCCAAGGGCAGACAGGATCATCGCCTCAATCATAAACTGTGCCAGTATATCCCGCTGCGTGGCACCAATCGCCTTGCGCAGGCCAATTTCTTGGGTGCGCTCCGTCACGGACACCAGCATGATGTTCATAATGCCAATGCCCCCCACCAGCAGCGAAATGCTGGCGATCGCCGCCAACATCAACGTCAAGGCATTACTAATATTGCCAATAATTTGCAGGGCTTCCTTTTGGGTTTGAATCGTAAAATCATCCTCATCCACAATTTGGTGCCGCAGCCGCAGCAGGTTGGTAATCTGAAACTTGGCGGCATCAATGCTTTGCTCATCGCGGGCCGACACCGAGATAAATGTCAAGGAAATCCCGTAGGGGGAACGCTGGCCGACAATGCGGGAAGACATCGTCGTAATAGGAATGTAGGCGGCCTCATCCTGATTGTTGCCAAGGAAGGCGCCCTTTTCGGCCATGACCCCAATGACCTCAAAGGAAAGATTCTTAATGCGCACCTGCTGCCCCACAGGATTTTCGTTGATAAAGAGCTTCTTGGCCAGATCAGCCCCCAAAATGACCACACGGCGATGCCGTTCCACATCCTCCTCGGAAATGAAGCGCCCGCGCGCCACGGTAAAACTGCGCACCGAGGGAAAGGTGGGGGTAGTCCCCACAATTAAAACGTTGGTATTGCGTCCACGATAGGTGACTCGTTGCTGGACTTGGAGTTGGGGCGCCACTTCCTTGACGGTAGGGACTTGGGTAGCGATCGCCCTGGCGTCCTCAAGGACAAGGGTTTGGGGCACATTAAAGGTGCGGTTGCGGGCTTGGGGCGTGCCGGGGACAATAAAGAGCGTATTGGGTCCGAGGGATTCAAACTGGCCGGCGGCATAGCGCTGTGCCCCTTGACCTACGCCCACCATGGCAATTACCGCCGCATTGCCAATGATAATGCCCAGCATCGTCAGCCCACTGCGCAGCCGATTGGCCTTCAGGGTGGCGATCGCCATGCGCACGCTTTCAGTAATGTCCATGATCCTGCGCCGACAACAACTGTCTTTACTCTAACTTGAGAGGTTGCTTCGCCTCAGAGTTTCAAAACAGGTTTCCAGTTCACGATTGCGGTAGGGGAATACTTTTGCCGTTGTAGCGATTCATGGCCGCCTCCACCCCCGACCGAATACTCAGCTCAATGGCGTCCACAGCTAAGTCAAGCACAGCGGGCAAAATGGCAAGTTCCGCCGCCGAAAACTGTCCTAAAACGAAGGGCACGGCATTGCGCGGCCCGGTTTGTTGCTTCAGGCGATCGCCAAAAGCAATGCCCACCTTGAGGCGGGGAAACTGTTGGGAATGGCAGTGTTGAATAATTGACTTAATACCATTGTGTCCCCCTGTGGAGCCGGTTAAGCGCAAGCGCACTCGCCCCAAAGGCAAATCGGCATCATCATAGACAACAAGGGTGCGCTCAAGGGGTAGCTTATAGAAATTCAAGAGGGCATGGAGCGCCTGCCCAGAATTATTCATATAGGTAGTGGGCTTGAGGAGATGCACTTTCTGACCATCAATGTAGGCTTCCCCCACCTCCCCCAAGAAGCGCCGCTGCGGAGTCAACTCAACCCGATACCGCTGGGCGAGGGCGTCGAGGACACGAAAGCCGATGTTGTGGCGAGTTGTAGTGTACTCTATGCCTGGGTTCCCAAGGCCAACAATCACGCAGGGCTGGAGTACCATGCCACCTAAGCGGAAGGTTCCCGAGGCGATTCAGCCTCTGCCTTGGCCTGCTGTTCCTGTTCTAGGGCAGCGGTCTGACGTTTTATTTCATCTTGGAATTCGCGGGAGGCTTCCTCAAAGGCACGCTTGGTTTTGCCAAGGCTGCGGCCAATTTCCGGCAGCTTTTTCGGGCCAAAAATTAACAGTGCCACTACCAAAATAACGATGAGTTCCGGCAGACCGATCCCAAAAACGTTCATAGATTATCCCAAGGCTGTCCAACTCACATTAACACCATCAATCATGAGTGTCGAGTTGTAAATCTCCAGAATAATCAACAGGAAAACGAGAAACAGCCCCATGAAGACAGCCATCAAGGGAGTGGTGCCCCAACCGGGAGCAACTTTACCGTACTCAGAGTTGAGAGGGCGCAAAAGATCACCAAGCCAAGTCCGTCGTGCCATAAATCCCTTTTTTGAACGAAATGAACAGCATTTTAATGTTTCGTAATATTATAAAAGCATATCTTGCTCCCATTGAGTACGTTTCTATGGAACCTGCAACAGTTCTTAGCATTGCTCTTGCCGCCGTCTGCATTGGCGTCACCGGCTACTCCATCTACCTTTCCTTTGGCCCCCCCTCCAAGGAGCTAGCGGATCCCTTCGACGACCACGAAGACTAAAACTACAGCCCCTCAACGGGCACGCCCAAAAAGCTGGCAATCCTTGCGCCTTGGGTCTCTAGTTCTGCTAAAGGCAAGGGTGTACCCACACGGGTAAGGGGGATTTCACCTCGGCCTTTAATTTTCAGGTAGAGGGCACGCTTGGGGTTAAGACCCTCTTTAATGACGATCTTTATCGCCTGCACCTCGCTGATGGGGCAGCTTACCTCAATTTGGCGATTCTTGCCGGGGAAGCCCCAGCGGAAGATACGCACAAAGCCGGTTTCTTTGTTGAACTCATTGAAGCCTCCGCCAATATCCCAAGCGATCGCCAGCCACAGATACGTTGCCAACAGCAGTGCCGCCACCCCATAAAAGCCAATCGCAATCCCTTGGGGAATAAAAACCAAATCAATTGGGTTGCCAACGGGCAGCAAATTGCGGTGCAAATAGCTGGAAAGACCCGCCAGAAAGAAGCCAATACCCCCAATGGAGACCACCGTTGCCCAAAAGTAGTTACTGGGGCGACGGGATCCCAGCACCGTATAGCGCAGAACCGACTCTTGACGCGGGGAGGACTCAGTCACAGGGGAGTTGGTCATAGCTCGCGTTGCCAAAGTTGAAGTGCTTTACATTTTATAGAGAAACTGCTCCGATTCCCAACGAGACTCTCTACAATGCAGTTTGTAGGAGCTACGCTGAAACTATGGCGGGTGAGTTAATCCTACCCCTGAGGTAGGGAAGTCCGAAGCAACGTTTTTCTTGCAATCCATACAATACAAATAGTTAGAAATCGTAAAAAGGGGTCAAAGGGTTAGATATGCAACCATCCAATCCAAATCAATTTACGGAAAAAGCATGGGCCGCGATCGCCCGCACGCCAGATTTGGCCAAGCAGGCGCAGCATCAGAATCTCGAAAGTGAACACCTGATGAAATCGCTCCTAGAGCAAGAGGGGTTGGCCACGCAGATTTTCCAGAAGGCGGGCTGTTCGGTGCAGCGAGTGCGAGATTTCACCGATGACTTTATTCACCGTCAGCCCAAAATTAGCAATCCCAGTGGCGTCTATCTAGGACAGAGCCTTGATAAGCTCCTCGATCGCGCCGAAGAGGCGCGCAAACAGTTCGGCGACGAGTTTATCTCAGTTGAGCATTTAGTCCTAGCCTTTGCCCAAGACGATCGCTTTGGCAAAAAACTGTTCCAAGAGGTGGGTCTTACGGAAAGTGCGCTGCGGGAAGCTATTCGCCAAATCCGTGGCTCCCAAAAAGTGACCGATCAAAACCCCGAGGGCAAGTATGCAGCCTTGGAAAAATATGGCCGTGATCTAACCCTGTTGGCTCGCCAAGGGAAACTCGATCCCGTCATTGGCCGCGATGATGAAATTCGCCGTGTGATTCAGATTCTCTCCCGCCGTACAAAAAACAATCCGGTGCTCATTGGTGAACCCGGCGTCGGTAAAACCGCCATTGCTGAAGGCTTGGCACAACGAATTGTAGCCCGCGATGTCCCTGACTCCCTGCGCGATCGCCAGTTAATTGCCCTAGACATGGGTGCCTTGATTGCCGGTGCCAAGTATCGCGGTGAATTTGAGGAGCGCCTCAAAGCCGTGCTTAAGGAAGTGACGGACTCCAACGGCCAAATTATTCTCTTTATTGATGAAATCCACACCGTCGTTGGTGCCGGCGCAACCCAAGGAGCCATGGATGCCGGCAACTTGCTCAAACCCATGTTGGCACGGGGTGAACTGCGCTGTATTGGCGCCACCACCTTGGATGAATACCGCAAGTACATTGAAAAGGATGCCGCCCTAGAACGGCGCTTCCAGCAGGTCTATGTGGATCAGCCCAGTGTCGAGGACACCATCTCGATTTTGCGCGGTCTCAAGGAACGCTATGAGATCCACCACGGCGTGAAAATCTCCGATACAGCTCTAGTGGCCGCCGCCACCCTCTCAAACCGCTACATTAGCGATCGCTTTTTGCCCGACAAAGCCATTGACTTGGTGGACGAAGCGGCGGCCAAGTTGAAAATGGAAATCACCTCAAAACCTGAAGAACTGGATGAGATTGACCGCAAGATTCTGCAATTGGAAATGGAGCGGCTCTCGCTGCAAAAAGAGACCTCGGCAGCTTCCCGCGATCGCCTTGAGAAACTCGAAAAAGAGTTAGCAGATCTCAAGGAAGAGCAAAGCCGCCTCAATGCCCAGTGGCAGGCGGAAAAAGAAGTGATTGACCGCCTCCAAGCCATCAAGGAGGAGATTGAGAAAGTCAACATTGAGATTCAGCAGGCGGAGCGTAACTACGACCTTAACCGTGCTGCCGAACTCAAGTACGGCAAACTCATCGAATTGCAAAAGCAGCTTGCCCAAACCGAGGCACAACTCAAGGAGATTCAGGTGGGTGGCCGCTCCCTGTTGCGGGATGAGGTGACCGAGGCCGACATTGCCGAAATTATCTCGAAGTGGACTGGCATTCCCGTCACCAAGCTGGTGGCCTCGGAAGCGGAAAAACTGCTGCACCTTGAGGAAGAACTCCACAAGCGAGTGGTTGGCCAAGATGAGGCCGTAACGGCTGTCGCAGAAGCCATTCAGCGCTCTCGCGCCGGCTTAGCAGATCCCAATCGTCCCATTGCCAGCTTTATTTTCCTTGGTCCTACGGGGGTCGGTAAAACGGAATTGGCCAAAACCTTGGCGGCCTTTATGTTCGACACCGAAGAGGCCATGGTGCGGATTGACATGTCCGAGTACATGGAAAAACACGCCGTCTCGCGTTTGATTGGGGCGCCGCCGGGCTATGTGGGCTATGAGGAAGGGGGTCAACTGACAGAAGCTATCCGTCGCCGTCCCTATGCCGTCGTTCTCTTCGATGAGATCGAGAAAGCGCATCCCGATGTCTTCAATATCTTCCTGCAAATTCTTGACGATGGCCGCGTCACCGATTCCCAAGGGCGCACCGTGGACTTCAAGAACACGATCATCATCATGACCAGCAATATCGGTTCTCAGTATATTCTCGATGTTGCGGGGGATGACAGTCGCTACACAGAAATGTACAACCGCGTCATGGAGGCAATGCGTGCCCACTTCCGACCGGAATTCCTCAACCGCGTGGATGAATTTATCATCTTCCACAGCCTGCGCAAGGATCAGTTGCGGCAGATTGTTCAATTGCAGGTGCAGCGGCTGCAAGAACGGCTGAGCGATCGCCAGATTACCCTGTCCCTCACCGAGAAAGCGATCGACTTCTTGGCCGAAGTGGGCTATGACCCCGTCTATGGGGCTCGCCCCCTGAAACGCGCCATCCAGAAACAACTGGAAACCCCCATTGCCAAAGCCCTGCTGCGGGGTGACTTCTTCGATGGTGATACAATTCTGGTGGATGTGGGCGAAGACGAACGCCTCAGCTTCCGGCGTCAAGCCGAACTGGTCACCGTTTAGGTTCAACTGAAACTCAATGCAGGAGGGTCGGGCTTTTCCCCCAGCCCTCTTTTTTTAGTTTTTTAGCCAATCTTTTGGTCACCCTGAGCCGTCAGCATACCAATGGTTGGGGCGATGCCTCGGTGATCGGCAAATATGGCAACCCTCTATCCCCAGCAAATTTGAAGGGGGGAATGGGCAATTGAGGGGGTACCGCTGTGGTGGCATCTGTAAACATCAATACATCATAGCCAGCGGTTTGCCGGAAAAGAACCTAAAAGGATACAGGAACTGGGGAAACGCCCACAGGGCTGTGGCGGTATATTGGATTCAGACTGCCGCACCTAACTTGGGTAGTAATCAGGAAACTTATGTTCATGGTCAGCGAGCAACAGCAATGGTAAGTTCTGGTTCTAGACCCCGTCCAGAAGGGTTTGCTGCTCTGATGCGGAACAAGAATTTCCTCAAGTTATGGGGCGGTCAAATCATCTCCCAACTGGCGGACAAAGTTTTTTTGGTGCTGCTGATTACACTGGCAGTTTCCTACGATGCCAGCTACGAACTCCCCGGCTCTAAGGCCTCAGCCGTGATGATTGCCAACACGCTACCAGCAGTCTTCTTTGGTTCAACGGCAGGCACGTTCGTGGATCGCTACCCCAAGCGGGAGCTAATGAGTATTACCAACATTCTGCGGGGGCTACTGGTCTTTGCCCTCATCTTTATTCCAAAGCGGTTTACGCTGTTGCTCCTGATTGCCTTTTCTGAGTCCATCCTCACTCAATTTTTTGCGCCGGCAGAGCAGGCGGCGATTCCTCTGTTGGTCAAGGAGGAAAATCTCCTCTCGGCCAATGCCCTCTTTATCACAACAATGATGGGGTCGCTGGTGGTGGGGTTTGCCATTGGGGAACCATTGCTGAGTGGTGCTGTAGCCATAGGCGGTGTCTATGCCCGTGAAGCGGTTGTCGGCACGCTGTACGTCATGGCGGGGTTGGTTTTAGCCTCAATTCGCTATCGAGAAGCGGTTCATGAGCGCGATGACCCCCTCAATGTTTGGCATGACTTGCAGGAGGGGTTTCACTATGTACGCAAAAATCGCCTCTTGGGCAATGCCATGCTCCAGTTGACCATCCTCTATTGTGTCTTTGCCGCTTTGATGGTGTTGGCAGTGAGTTTAGCCCAAGAAATTGGCCTGCGCCCCAATCAGTTTGGCTTTCTCTTGGCTGCCGCAGGGTTGGGGTTGATTTTAGGGGCGGGCATTCTGGGGCAATGGGGGGAGAAATTGCGCCACCGGCCACTGCCCTTGATCGGCTTTTTGGTGATGGCAGCCGTTCTACTGGTCTTTGCCTTTGTGCATCATCTGTGGCTGGGGCTGGGCTTGAGTATTTTACTGGGCATGGGGGCGTCGCTCATTGGCATTCCCATGCAAACCCTGATTCAAGTGCGTACCCCTGCGGCAATGCGGGGCAAAGTTTTCGGCTTTCAAAATAACATTGTCAATATTGCCCTCAGTGTGCCCTTGGCGATCGCAGGGATTCTTTCCGACTTCCTTGGCCTTACGGTTGTGATGGTGGGGATGGGGGGTGTGGTGGCGATCGCCGGTATCTGGGCATGGCGGAATACACGAACCGTTCTTGAGGATGCGATTTAGGAGAGAGAAATGCCCCTACTCCATTTGCACACTTGGCCAGAGGTTGAAGCCTATCTCAACACCTCCAAGGGAGTGATTGTTCCCATTGGCTCCACGGAGCAGCATGGTCCTATGGGCTTAATTGGTACCGATGCCCTCTGTGCTGAGGCGATCGCCAAAGGGGTCGGAGAAACTGCTGCTGCCCTTGTTGCCCCAACCATCTCCGTAGGCATGGCCTTACACCATACGGCTTTCCCCGGTACCATTAGCTTGCGCCCGAGTACCTTGATTCTGGTCATTCGCGATTATGTCGTGAGTTTGGTACGCGCAGGTTTTCAACGCTTCTTTTTCATTAACGGTCATGGCGGCAATATCGCCACAGTGAAGGCAGCCTTTGCTGAAACCTACGCGGTCTTGGCAGATCTGCACATTCCAGAAGCGGATCAAGTGCGCTGTGAGTTGGCCAACTGGTTTCTGTGTAGCTCAGTGATGCAACTGGCGCGGGAATTGTACGGCGATCGCGAGGGTTCCCATGCTACCCCCAGTGAAGTTGCGGTGACCCAATTTCTTTATCCGGAGGCCATTAAGCGGGTTCCCCTCAACCCTGAAGTTAACACCGGCCATGCCATCTACGGTGCCGCCGATTTTCGCCGCCGCTATCCCGATGGCCGTATGGGGGCAGATTCCAGTTTGGCTACCCCTGAGCACGGGCAGCAATTTTATGAACGGGCTGTTCAAGAGTTGAGCGATCGCTACCGTCAATTTCTCCAAGCTGACTAAATGACACCTCCCCTCACACCGCAAACGTGGCATTGGCAAGATTACCCGATTCTCTATCGGCATCAAGGGACGCAGGGCATTCCCCTCCTGCTGATTCACGGCTTTGGTGCCTCGAGCTTGCATTGGCGCAAAAACATTCCTGCCCTTGCCGCTCACCATTCAGTCTATGCCATTGATTTACTGGGCTTTGGTGGTTCCGCCAAGCCCTCCCCTTCGGTTGTTCCCTACACATTTGAGACCTGGGCAACCTTGGTTTTAGACTTTTGCCATGAAGTCATCGGTCAGCCCGCAGTTCTCATTGGCAACTCTATTGGTTGTGTGGTTGCCTTACAAGCCGCTGTTTTTCAGCCCGCGTGGGTGAGTCGCCTGATCTTGCTCAACTGCTCTTTACGTCAGCTCCACGATCGCAAGCGACAGCAACTCCCTTGGCATCGCCGTTGGGGAACCGCGCTACTCCAGCAACTTTTGGGGAACCGCACCCTTGGCACCTACTTCTTCCGTCAAATTGCCCAACCCCCTACCGTGCGCCGCATTCTCCATCAAGCCTACGCCAAGACTAGCGCTGTGACTGATGAGCTTGTAGAGATACTGCTGACCCCTGCTCAAGATACGGGGGCTGCCGATGTCTTTTTGGCCTTTGTCCGTTACTCCCAAGGCCCTCTCCCTGAAGACCTGCTACCGCAAATTACCTGCCCCACCTATTTCCTTTGGGGTGCCGCCGACCCTTGGGAACCGATTGACGAAGGTCAGAAGCTGGCTCAATTTCCCTGTGTGCAGGAGTTTATTGCCTTGCCAGAGGTGGGCCATTGTCCCCAAGACGAAGCACCTGAGCAGGTGAATACCTACATCTTGAAATGGCTGGGAAAGACGCCCATCACCAGCTAGAATCTTCCCTAAACTCGTGTTATACTGGTATAGCTTAGCGGGGCGTAGCGCAGCTTGGTAGCGCACCACTTTGGGGTAGTGGGGGTCGTGGGTTCAAATCCCGCCGCTCCGACTTTACTGACTGTAAAAGTCGTTACCCTTTAGAAACTGTCTAGCCTCTGTTTCAATCACGTTATAGTTAGGATGATCCTTGGGGTGCGATTCGTTTAGCCGAAATCAAGGCAAGCGACCAAGCTATCAGGATCTCCTACTGCGATGATTTCAGTTTTACGATGAACAATCTCCTTGTCTAAGACCTATCTATCAGGCTCAATGTTACAAAGACCTGGCATTGAGACTGCCTTCAAATTGAATTGGTATGAAAATAGACTTGACAAGCATTCCGAAATATGAAGTAAATTAACGGTGAACTGAGTATTTGCCTTTTTTAAGGAAAGGGCAGAGTATTTCTTTGTCTTTTCAAACTATTGTTTAACGCCTCTACCTATGTCACCTAGTCTAAGTATTATTACAGCGACCTATAATGCCGAGAGTGACCTTCCTAACCTGATTGCCTCCTTGGTGGCTCAAACAGATGCCGACTTCGAGTGGGTGGTGGCCGACGGCAACTCCACAGACCGAACATTGGAACTAATAGACAAAGCAAAATCCCAACTCAAAACAGTAAAAGTGGATTCACGGCCAGACTTTGGAATTTATGATGCATTGAACCGCGCCATCAAACTCGCCTCTGGAGACTACTATGTCGTTGTTGGCGCAGACGATGTCCTGTTTCCTGAAGCCGTTGCCAACTACAAAAGAGCATGTGCAGAAACTGGGGCGGATTTGGTTACGGCCTGCTGCTACCACGGTGATCAACTGATTGCAGGGATTCGACAACCCGCTTGGGAATGGCTATGGGGAATGGGTGCCTATGTTACTAACCATGCCGTGGGTCTAGCCATTCGACGAGACTTGCACAAAGAAGTGGGGGCATACTCTCGTTACTTTCCTCTGGCAGCAGATCAGTTGTTCATTTTGCAAGCAATACGCCAAGGGGCGAGGGTTGTCTTCAGAGACTTTATTGCAGGGCGCT
>NZ_CALJEM010000042.1 GCF_938074695.1 uncultured Thermosynechococcus sp. | reverse complement strand
CGAATAAACTCAAGGATGCGATCGCCCGTTTGGGGCGTATCCGTATCAAAACCGATGATGATCCCAGAGACCACTTCCATGCCGTAGCGATTGAGGGTTTGCACTGCCTGCAAAATCGGCATACTTAGGTTTTGATCCTTGTGGATGGCATGAAGTGCCTCAGGTTCTGGCGTTTCAATGCCACAGAAAATTGTACAAAAATAGGCTTCCCGCATCATTTCCAAGAGTTTCGGGCTTTGGGCAATGTTCAGGGTTGCTTCGCAAGCAAATTGCACGGGATAGCCATTGGCCTTTTGCCAGTCAATCAGGTGCGGCAGCAGTTCAGTGACGGCGCGGCGGTTGCCAATAAAGTTGTCATCAACAAAATAGACCGCCCCTGGATTCCCGGAAGCCAGCATTGTATCCAGTTCCTTGAGGATTTGCTGCGGCGTTTTCAGACGCGGATTGCGGCCATAGAGTTCGGGAATATCGCAAAACTCACAGCGAAAGGGACAGCCACTGGAAAACTGAATGCTACCAAGGAAATAATTTTCCATGCGCACGTGCTGGTAGGCAGGGGTGGGAAACTCACTCAGCGGTAACCGTGCCGTGGTTTTGAAGATCAGTTGTTGAGGTGGTCGCTGGCTGCCGTACTCGTCAAAGTAGGCAATCATTTTATCGGTGGCATCCCCCAGTTCCCCCAGGTGGAGAATATCCACATCAGGATAGTATTCCGGACAGCTGGAGACCGAAGGTCCTCCCAAGGCAGTGAGTTTACCGTGACGATGGGCAATTTCATTGATTTCTAAAATTTGCGGCCGCTGAATGTGCATACCGCTGGTAATGACAATATCGGCCCAAGCATAGTCGGCATCGGTTGCGGGACGTACGTTTTCATCAATCAGGCGCACCTCCCAAGACTCTGGCAGATAGGCAGCCACCAACAAAATGCCTTGGGGCGGCATAAAGGCGCGCACCGTGCCCATGAGGGGGTAAGCGTGGTGAAACGTCCCAAAGGAGCGGCTATAGCGGGGAAAAATGCAAAGGATACGGCGATGGTTGCGGGGGGTATAGGGCACTCGACCACCGGTCATCTCGGGAACCACTTTAATCTCATCGGTGCTCCCACTGAGGTTCATAGCCCACGACTCCTCCCTACACGCACTTTTTATTAGACTTTTCAGGCTTTTCACTAGGTATAGCCTACAAATGCGGCTATCACCTAGGTTTTATACTAGCTCTTTGTAACATTAAGCCTAATAGACAGGTCTTAAATAGGTCTTAAGCGCAGGGGTTGTTTATCCTAAAACTGCAATATCTGAGTAGGACACCTTCACGGCTCGCTCGCCTGTCCTCGCAATTACAGACAGCTCTGAAGAACAGCAACGCCGCCTACGGCTGTTTTCTAACCGGGTTAATATCTTGAGGAACGTGACTCTGCGGCATTGCCGGACTACTCCCGTGAAAACGGTTGTACAACACGCCGATAGTAGGAAGGCTTGCAGGGGTTCTACTAACACAGCCTCTGTTTGAAGGGAGATTAGAGCCTCAGAGAAATTGACAGGGTTTGCGAATTGCCTGTGCCAAGAGCTGTCGGTACTCGCGATCGCTGACAACATATGCCCCAAAACGCTCAAGATGAGGATTTTGCAGTTGGGCATCAAACAGTAGAAAACCCCGTCGCCGCAGATGTTCCACCAGTTTCACCATCGCCACCTTCGAGCCATCGGGAATGCGGTAGAACATGGACTCGCCAATAAAGGCACCCCCAATAACAATACCGAGAATGCCCCCTGCGAGTTCATCGCCCTGCCAGGTTTCAAAGCTCACTGCCCAGCCCGTGGCGTGCAGCAAATAATACAACTCCTGCAAACGGGGAGTTATCCAAGTCTTGGGGCGAGCGGCACAGCCGGCCACTACCGCCTCAAAGTTACGGTTAATCGCTACTTGGAAGCGATTTTGATTCAGTAGTCGCTGCAGGGATTTGGGGTAGCGAAACCGCTCATCCAGGGGAATTAACGCTCGGCGGCGACTGGTGTACCACTCTAGGCGATCGCCCTCCCCCATCAGGAAATAGCCTTGGCCGTAGCCGTTTTCAATGATGGTTTCCCGGACCCATACCGCTGTAGGAAGATGCATACTGATACGCTGAAGATGTAGGGCTAAACAGAGAGGAGTTCTGTCTATGCTACTCCCATCCTCCGTTGTCATTGCTGCGCTTCGCCGCTCTTGGCGCTGGTGGGTGGCACTATTTTTGGCCATCCTCTGGATCTTCTCTACCCCCATGGGGGCGATCGCCGAAGATTACACAAAAGAAGCTTTGATCAATATGGATTTTTCGGGTCGGGATCTGCGGGGGTCTGAATTTACAAAGGCCAACCTTTTCCACAGCAACCTCAGCCACACCAATCTTCAGGGGGTAAGCTTTTTTGGAGCCAATATGGAGACGGCCAATTTAGAAGGGGCTGACCTGCGCTACGCCACCCTAGACACCGCGCGGCTGACCAAAGCCAACCTCACCAATGCCATCCTTGAGGGAGCCTTTGCCTTTAACACCAACTTTGACGATGCCATCATTAACGGCGCCGACTTTACGGATGTGGAATTACGGGAAGATGCCCGGCGTAAGCTCTGCAAGGTGGCTAGTGGCACCAACCCCGTAACGGGGCGCAAGACGTGGGAAACACTCCACTGTGAAGACTTTGTGTCCTAGTCCATCTCCAGTTTGCTGCGGAGAAGGATGATCCCCAAAGGCGATCGCCCCCGTCAGGAATTCTGATAAAGTATTACAAAAGTTAAGATTTATGACTAGAGTTTTTCATGAACATTTTTATTGTTGGCGGTACGGGTACCCTAGGGCGGCAAATTGTGCGCCGCGCCCTAGATGAAGGCCACCACGTCTATTGTTTTGTCCGCAGTCCGGCCAAAGCCACGTTTCTGCGGGAATGGGGCGCAACTATTCTTCAGGGAAACCTCTGTGCTGCCGACAGTATTCTGGAGGCATTGAAGTATGCCAAGGCCTCAGTGGTGATTGATGCCTCTGCCACTCGACCCACCGACACACTGACCATTGCAGCAGTGGATTGGCAAGGCAAAGTCAACTTGATTCAGGCTGCCCAAGCTGCCGATGTTCAACACTTCATCTTTTTCTCAATCATGGGAGCGCAGGACTATCCCCACGTGCCCCTAATGCAAATTAAACACTGTACCGAAGACTTCTTGCGGGAATCGGGACTCAACTACACGATCCTGCGTCCCTGTGGCTTTTTTCAGGGCTTAATTGGTCAATATGCGATCCCAATTCTGGAAAATCAATCCATTTGGGTTTTGGGAGAGTCCACTGCCATTGCCTATATGGATACCCAGGATGTGGCTAAGTTTGCCGTGCGTGCCATTGACCGACCCGCCACCTATGGCAAAGCTTTTGACCTCGCGGGCAGCCGTGCTTGGACAGCGGATGAAATTATTAAGCTATGTGAAAGTCTCTCAGGACAGGAAGCAAAAATTACCCGCTTGCCCATTGGGGTTTTGCGAGCGGCACGGCAGGTCACCCAGTGGTTTCAGTGGACATGGAACATTAGCGATCGCCTAGCCTTTACAGAAGTGATTGCCAGCGGTCGCGTCTTTGATGCCCCGATGGAAGAGGTCTATCGCACCTTTGACCTTGATCCCAGCGAAACCCTCACCCTTGAAGCCTACTTGCAGGACTATTTCACCCGAATTCTGCGTAAACTCAAAGAGTTGGATTACGAAAAAGCTAAACAGAAAAAGTCTGGACGCAAAAAACGCAGTCCCTTTAAGTCCACCCCCTAGGAGTTGCTGTGAAGGCGGGGATCATCTACAACGAAGGCAAACCCCTCGCGGTCGAATTGGCCCACCATGTCCGTCAAATTTTAGAACTTCAGGGCTGGGAAGTCCACATGGCCACGGGGATTGGTGGCATTCTTGGCTATTCTCGTCCCGATAGTCCCGTCTGCCATACCCCCATAGATCAACTAGTGCCCCCCGGCTTTGATACTTCCATGGCTTTTGCAGTTGTGCTTGGCGGCGATGGCACAGTCTTATCTGCGTTCCGTCAGTTGGCTCCCTGTGAGATTCCCCTGCTCACCATCAACACCGGGCACTTAGGTTTTCTCACTGAGGGCTATGTGGCTGATCTGGAACCTGCCCTTGATCAAGTGCTGCGGGGGGACTACACAATTGAAGATCGCACCATGCTCACGGTGCAAGTCCTGCGAGATCAAACCGTGATTTGGGAAGCCCTCTCCCTCAATGAAATGGTGATCCATAAAGAGCCTCTCACGGGGATGTGTCATTTTGAAGTGGATGTGGGCGCCCATGCCCGCGTTGATATTGCCGCCGATGGTCTCATTCTCTCCACCCCCACAGGCTCTACCGCCTATGCCCTCTCGGCGGGAGGCCCCGTGATTACCCCCGGTGTAGCGGCCTTGCAGTTGGTGCCGATTTGTCCGCACTCTTTGGCCTCCCGTGCCCTTGTCTTTGCCAACAGCGAACCGGTGTGGATTTATCCGGCGAACCCCTTCAAGCATCTGATTCTGGTGGTGGATGGCAATGCTGGCTGCTACATTCGGCCAGAGGATCAAGTCTTTGTGCAACGTGCCCCCTACCGTGCCCGCTTCATTCGCCTGCGTCCCCCAGAATTCTTCCATGTCCTGCAGCAAAAGCTCGGCTGGGGACTGCCCCATGTCGCTAAACCGCGCCCCAAGAATAGCCCAGATGGATAGGGCAACTGGTCTCAAAGGAACAACCATGATGACGGCAGCCGAACGGATTCAGCAACTGCGACATCTACTTCAGCGTGCGAGCTACGCCTATTATGCTCTCGATCAGCCGATCATGGAAGATGAGGTCTATGACCAGCTCTATCGCGAACTTCAGGCACTAGAAGCCGCTTATCCTGAATACATTACCCCCGACAGTCCAACCCAGCGGGTTGGCGAAGCACCCGTCAACCAATTTGAGAGTGTCAGCCATCGCATTCCCCTCTATAGCCTTGAAAATGCCTTCACCTTTGCCGATATGGTGGCATGGCAGGAGCGCTGGCAGCGCCATTGGCGCACCTTACGGCAAGGGGAACCCCTCCCCCCCACGGCATACCTCTGTGAACTGAAAATGGACGGCGTGGCTCTGGCTCTGACCTACGAGAACGGTTTACTGGTGCGGGGGGCAACGCGGGGGGATGGCCTTCGCGGTGAGGACATTACCAGCAATGTGCGCACGATTCGCACGATTCCCCTGCGGCTGGCGGTAGAGAACCCACCCCCCATTGTGGAAGTGCGCGGTGAGGCCTTTTTGCCGTTGGCACGCTTCCATCAACTCAACGAAGAACGCCAAGCTCAAGGAGACCCGCCCTTTGCCAATCCGCGCAACGCCGCAGCGGGTACCCTGCGTCAACTGGATCCCCGCATTGTTGCTCAGCGTCAACTGGACTTCTTTGCCTACGCCTTGCATTTGCCTGAAGGGGGTTCTGTTCCTTTGGGAGAGGAACTAGAGGGCGAGCCCCAATCGCAACGACAGGTGCTCAGCGCGCTGCAACGCCTTGGTTTTCGCGTCAATCCCCACAATGCCGACTGTCTGAACCTAGAGGCGGTGAAGAGCTACTATGACCACTGGCAAACGGCCCGCCACACCCTTCCCTATCTCACCGATGGGATTGTGGTGAAGCTCAACGATCTGGCGCTGCAACAGACGCTGGGTTTTACACAAAAATTTCCCCGCGGCTGCATTGCTTGGAAGTACGAGCCGGAGCAGGTAATTACCGACGTGGTGGCAATTACGGTGCAGGTAGGGCGTACGGGTGCTTTGACCCCCGTGGCGGAACTGGTGCCGGTGCAACTTGCCGGAACGACGGTCTCGCGGGCAACGCTCCACAATGCAGACTATATTGCTGAACTGGATCTGCACATCGGCGATAAGGTGGTGATCCACAAGGCCGGCGAAATCATTCCAGAGATTGTGCGGGTGTTTCCGGAATTGCGACCAGCCACGGCTCGACCCTTTAGGATGCCGACAATTTGTCCCGAATGCCATCAACCCGTTGTCCGCCCTGCTAACGAAGTGGTGAGTCGCTGTGTTAATCCGCAGTGTCCGGCGATCGTGCGCGGGCAAATTCTCCACTGGGCAAGTCGGGATGCCTTGGATATTCAAGGGTTAGGGGAAAAGCTGGTACGGCAGCTTGTAGCCAAGGAGCTGGTGCGCACCCCCGCGGATCTCTACCGCCTCAGGGCAGAACAACTCTTGAGCCTCGAGCGCATGGGCCAGAAGTCCGCTGATAAGTTGTTACAGGCGATCGCTAACTCCAAAGCCCAACCCTGGCCACGGGTGCTCTATGGCCTAGGTATTCGCCATGTGGGGAGCGTCAATGCCCAAGTCCTTGCCAATCACTTCAAGTCTGTGGAGGAACTAGCCACTGCCACCGTCGCCGATCTGTGTGGGGTCTATGGCATTGGGGAGGAAATTGCCCAAGCTGTTCACGAGTGGTTCCAGACCCCAGAGCACCAAGCCCTCATTGCGGATCTCAAAGCCCTGGGGCTACAACTGGCAGCGGAGACTCCCACGGCGCCAACGGCAGGGCAAGTCCTTGCCGGCAAACGCTTTGTGATTACAGGCACTCTGCCCAGTCTCACCCGCGAAGCGGCCAAAGCCCTCATCCAGCAGCATGGCGGTCAAGTGAGTGAGAGTGTGAGTCGGCAAACGGATTATCTAGTGGTGGGCGAAAAACCAGGGAGTAAATTGCAACGTGCGCAGGAATTGGGCATTCCTTGCATTAATGAAACAGAGCTTATAGAAATGTGTCGTTAAACTAAGGAGTGGCGGCAGGGTAGCCGCACAACTCTTAGAAATCCTTTAGCCTAAGAGATATAGTGTAGTCGTTGCCGCTCAGGGTGAAAGCGCAAGAAAGGGAGAGTTGCCAGCCTATGGTTTCTGCTGCACAAGCTCAGTCAAAGGGGAGTACCGATGCCACGGCTTTGGCTCAAAGCTACCGACACCGGCTACACCAAGTCCATCCAAGGCGCACTAATCACTATCGCCTGCGGGACTATCTGCAATTTGATAACCAACGGGGAGACATTACAGACTGGTACAATCAGCGGGTAACCCTCGTAACAGAAGATTTTGTCATCGGCTTAGTAGAAGGGCTGGAAGAAGAAGTGGGTTCAGCCTCTGCTCTTGTCATGTACAGAATTGGTGAAGAGTGGGGCAAGCGGGATGCAGTGGTCTTCAAGCAGCACTTTGAGCAGGAGTACCAGCGCGAGCTACGCAAGGCTGCTTTGACATTTATCTTAGAGGCTTGGTGGTGGCCTTTCACAACCCAAGGCTGGGGCAACTGGGAAGTGGATCTCACAGAGCAAAAGAATGGGTTCATGTTTATTAACATTTTTGACTCTGTGGTGGCCCGTACGCTTGGGGATGTGGGCAAGCCAGTGTGCTATATCTACGCGGGTCTCTTTGCGGGTTTCTTTACGGGTTTAATTCAAAAACCCTTGGGTTGTATTGAGTTACAGTGCTATGCGATGGGAGAAACCTACTGCAAGTTTCTCGTGGGGAAACAGGATCGCATTGATGCGGCTGCCTTCTGGCAAAACGAAGGTGCCACAGCGCGGGATATTGAAAAACGGCTGCGCCAAGGGGAATTGGTGAAACGATAAGCCCCAGAGGGGGGTGTTGATTGATTTTCTAAGGAGGGTTGCCCGATGTTCCGTCAGTTGAATCACTTAACCGTTGTTGCCGATGGTCGCTATGCCCGTCCTGAGGAATTGAACTTCCTGCGGGACTATCTGGCTTCGGTGGAGACTCGCATCAGTGCCTACGAAAAAATCCGCGCTGAGGCGGAAATGATGGTAGATAAAATTCAAGCCATGCAAAAGGCAGAAAATCCCCGCTGTTTTCATTTGATCAATGGCGATCGCTCGGAGATTTGCCGTCGTGACTTAGGGGATACGATTCGGCTGTGTGCCTCGGCAATGCTCTTTTCCGAGTTGGATTTGTTGCGGGACAACTTTTTGCTTTGGTATCGCACCATTGTTAAGTCCTTTAATTACGAGGCGTCCTCGTCCTCTACCTATGGTAAGTTCCTGCCGAACATGATGAAGCAATTGCTCACACCAGAAGAACAGCAGGTGATGCAGCCTGTTCTTGCCCTCGGCAGCTCGATTTTGTCAGAATGAAATTGTCAGCAAAGAGTTCGTAAGGGGGGAATGGATGCTGCGCCAACTGGAAAAACTCAGCCTCGAGGCGGATGGCCGCTATGCCAGGGCTGAAGAGCTGGAATTCCTTAAGAACTATCTAGCGGTCGCGGAGCAGCGCATTAGTGCCTATGAAAAAATCCGTGACGCCGAGGAGAAAATCCTTGATCAGGTGGAGCAGCAACTGCGCGCGAAAAGTCCCCACATTTTCCGCAAGGGCAATCAGGATTATTCGGCGGTGTGTCGGCGCGATCGCAAGCATGTGCTGCGTCTAGCGGCCGCAGCGATGTTATTTGCGGATCTCGAGGCTCTGCGGGAGGGGTTCTTGCTGTGGTACCGCACGATCATTAAGGCCTTCAGGGACGAAAAGGTCGCTCAAGTGACGTACCAAGTCCTACCCCAGGCTGTTAATCAAGTGCTCGACGGTGAGGAAGTGCCGTTGATGCAACCTGTGATGGCTCTGACGCAGTCAATCTTAGGGGAATAAGCTAGCCTACCTCAGCAGTGAGGCAAAAATGCGCTAGCCTAGAAGCACTGATTCCATAGGGGAATTTACCCCACCGGCAATCGCCTTTGGCGTACCATTGGGATTGGCCGCTATAGTATTACTAAGATTCATTGGGATACACAAAGGCATGACCATATCGGCGCAATTGCTGCAACGGGCAGATTTAATCGGTACACAGGTAATCACCCGTGATACTGGTCGGAAGTTAGGCGTCATCAATCAAGTTTGGGTTGATATTGACCAACGGCAAGTGGTCGCCTTGGGGGTGCGCAATACCCTTTTTACAGGGGAACAGCGCTATATTCTTTTAGACAGTATTCGCCAAATTGGTGATGTCATTCTTGTTGAGCACGATGACGATGTAATTGAGTCTCTCAATACCTACAACTACAGCACACTCATTGACAGTGAGATAGTCACCGAAACCGGTGAGGTGTTGGGCAAGGTACGGGGCTTTAAGTTTGACCCGCAAACGGGCGACATCACGGATTTGATTTTGGCCTCCATTGGTTTGCCTTGGATTCCTGCTCAACTCATTAGTACCTACGAGTTGCCCATCGAGGAAATTGTCAGCACAGGGCCTGATCGCATTATTGTCTTTGAGGGGGCTGAAACCCGCCTGCGGCAATTGACTGTGGGACTTTTAGAACGGATCGGCTTGGGAGCACCCCCTTGGGAAAGTGATGAAGACGATTACTATCAACCGATCACGCCGAGCAGTAATCAATTGCCCTCTGGGGCGCGATCGCCCGTCTATCCTCCCCCACGCAGCCGCAGTGACTACGAAGCAGACTGGGAAACGGCTCCCCGGCGACGTCGCCGCCAGCCCGAGTATGTGGAGTATGAAGAGGAGGAGTATGAGTACGAAGAGCGCCCCCGCTCACGTCAAGTCAAACCCCCTGCTCAAGCTATGCCCGTAGAACTGCCGGAATCCGAACCCACTGCCGATCCTTGGGAAGAACAACAACCGATTCGCCTTGAGCAGCGGCAAAAGCAAGAGGAATACGACCACGAATAGTCTGGAATATTCCAAATGGCCTATACCCCACTGGCCACGGTACTTCAGCAATGGCAGCAGACTCCCGAATGGCAACAGCCGCGGCAGTTCTTGTGTCTTTTGGAGCACTGGCCGAAGCTGGTGGGGTCAATTGTGGCGGAGCACACTGTACCGCTGGAACTGACCGGTCAAGGGGTGTTGCTTGTGGCGGTTGCCAATAGTACGTGGGCACAGCATCTAATGTTCTCGCGATCGCCCCTGATGGCCAAAATTCAGCAGACTTTGGGGATTCCCCTCAGGGATATTCGCTTTTCCCATCGCCACTGGCGACCCCCCTGCTCAGCGATCGCCACGGATGACACCTTACCGAAAGTAGGGAATCTTCCCACTGTGGCAGCAGCAGCCACTCCCCAAGAGGCCTTTCAGCGTTGGCAAGACCAAGTGCGGCAGCGATCGCGAGATTATCCTCTTTGTCCGCGCTGTCAATGTCCTACACCCATTAAAGAGCTACAGCGCTGGGGAATCTGCGGGCTGTGTTACGCCCGTTCGGCCTAGATGCCAGAGCCGTTGAGAAACTCTTCAATGGGGCGATCGCTGAGGCGGCAGGCTTGGCCTTGGGTAGATTGACAACCCCCTAGCACCGAGGCGGGCACCCTTTCTTGTCCCTGCTGTTGCAATGCTTGCACCTGTTTCTCTAGGAGTTCAATGCGATCCAAAAGATAGCGAATGGCTTCCGCCTCAGAGTCAGGCAGTTGACCGTGTTCCAAAGGAGCAATTTTGGCACCTGCCCGATAGACAATCCGCCCTGGAATACCCACCACCGTACAATCAGAGGGGACATCCCGCAGCACGACTGAACCTGCGCCAATGCGCACATTGTTCCCAATCGTGAGGTTGCCTAACACCTTTGCCCCGGCTCCGACAACCACATTTTCACCTAGGGTGGGGTGCCGCTTTCCGGTTTCCTTACCCGTACCGCCGAGGGTTACTCCCTGATAGATTAGGCAGTAATCCCCAACAACGGCGGTCTCGCCAATGACGACCCCCATGCCGTGATCAATGAAAACGCCCTTGCCAATCGTGGCACCGGGGTGAATTTCAATGCCTGTGAGCAAGCGGGCAATGTGGGAAATGAAGCGGGGAATAAAGGGAACGCGCCGCCGCCAAAGCCAGTGGCTCAAGCGATGCAGAAGGAGGGCTTGAAAGCCGGGATAGCAAAAAATGACCTCTAACCAGTTGCGGGCAGCCGGATCCCGCTCAAAGATAATTTGAAAATCTGCTTTGAGGGTGCTGAGCACACGCGGCTCCTTGGCAGTCATAGAACTTAAAGATCAGTTTTGATTTTAACGGATTTTGCCAAGGTCTCTCCAACCAGACCTTAAGAGGCCACCAAAGGGGAATGCCGCAGTTGCCGACTGTGCTGGAGGCCATACTCAAGGGCCTCGGCCACCGCTTGGTAGGAAGCTTCAATAATATTGGCAGAGACGCCAACCGTTGCCCAGCGATCGCGCCCATTACTGGACTCCACCAGTACCCGTGTTTTCGCCGCCGTGCCCGCATGCCCATCTAAAATCCGCACTTTGTAATCCGTCAGGTGAAATTCGGCAATCTCTGGATAGAACGACATCAACGCTTTGCGCAGCGCCTGATCCAACGCTGAGACAGGACCATTGCCCTCCGCTGCTGTGAGCATCTCCTCACCATTCACTTCCACCTTGACCGTGGCCAAGGACTGGCTGCGAATTGTTGCCTCCAGTGGGCCTGAATCTGTGCGGCAAAAGACATCAAAGCCCTTGAGGGTAAAGGGTCGCTGGCGCTGTCCTAAAATCTCCTGAATTAGCAGTTCAAAACTGGCTTCCGCTGCTTCAAATTGATAGCCTTCGCTCTCAAGGTGCTTAATCCGCTCCAAAATCCTTCGACTCAAGGGATGCTGCCGATCCAACTCAAAGCCAAGTTCACTGGTTTTTGCCAAAATATTGCTGATGCCCGCCTGCTCGGAAATAATAATGCGGCGCTGATTGCCCACCAAATGCGGCTCAATATGCTCGTAGGTGCGGGGGTTGCGCTGCACAGCACTGACATGGATGCCCCCCTTGTGGGCAAAGGCCGATAGCCCCACGTAGGGTGCATGCTCATCGGGGGCAAGGTTGACTATTTCACTGACATGGCGGCTGACCTCCGTCAGCGTGGCCAACTGCTCCGAACTGACACAGTCATAACCCAGTTTTAGTTGCAGATTGGGAATGAGGGTACAGAGATTGGCGTTGCCACAGCGTTCACCGTAACCATTGAGAGTTCCCTGCACCATGCGCACACCGCTTTGCACCGCCGCCAGGGCATTGGCCACGGCTGTGCCGGCATCGTTGTGGGTGTGAATTCCAAGACAATCAAGGCCGCCAAAGTGCGCCATCACCTCTGCCACGACCGCCTGAATTTGATGGGGCAGACAACCGCCATTGGTATCGCACAGAACTAGCCATTCTGCCCCCGCAGCCAAGGCGGTTTCTAGGGTTTGGAGGGCATAGTCTGGATTGGCAAGATAGCCATCAAACCAGTGCTCGGCATCATAGATCACCCGCCGTCCCTGGGATTTGAGGAACTGAATCGAGTCGGCAATCATGGCACAGTTTTCCGCCAACGTGGTCTTGAGACCCTCGGTGACATGGAGATCCCAGGATTTGCCAAAAAGGGTCACCCAGCGGGTACCGGCTGCCAAGATTGGCTCAAACATCGGCTCTTCTGCGGCTTTGCGGCCGGGGCGGCGTGTGGCACAAAAGGCAACAATTTCTGCCTGTTGGAGGGGGGTTTCCTGCAACCGCCAAAAAAACTGCACATCCTTGGGATTGGCACCGGGCCAGCCCCCTTCGATAAAAGGAATTCCCAAGCGATCCAGCTGGTGGGCAATCCGCAGCTTATCTTCCAGGGACAGTGAGAGACCCTCCCGCTGGGCACCGTCGCGGAGCGTCGTATCATATAGCCAAATTTTCACTGCGTTGACTCTCCCTTGGGATGCTCATATTCATTAGCGTAGGCCTGCAGCAGGGAGCTGACTTGGGAAAAGACTTCTTTGCTAGAGGTTTTGCCGAGGGGCGATCGCTCCGGATGAAATTGTGGCCGTGCCATACTGTGATGAATGGCCTCTTGGACTTGGGTGCGAATCAGATCCATGAGTTCCTCTTCGGCTCGCTGGCGTTGATACTGTGCTCCCTCTTGGGTGGTGGCGTAGAGTGGGGGGAGGCGGTTGAGAGCGTAGGCGGCAATATCTCCTAAATCCAAAGCGCACTTCTGCTCCGCTTCGATGGCAGCAACGCGGGTAATTGCCTCGGTGAGCACCAGTTCTTCCATAACGTTGATAAATTGCTTGCGGGGAACCGCCACCACTTGCCCCGTCAATAGGGCACCCATGAGGCGATCCAACGCCATGTAGTCTTCTACGGAGAGTTCTGTGGCTTTGTCGCAAATGCGTCCTACTTCTGCCTCCTGCGTTGGTGTCAGATAGCCATTGCTCAGTGCTTGTTCAACGATCTCTTGAATCCCCATACGTGTTTCCGCTGTGGTTGCTGTAGGGACACTCCCCACTCAAATTTAGTATATGCTGAGGAACCGCCAAGGGCGGGGGCAATTTTGCATTTCGTGATTGGGGATAGGAACTGTTATAAAGAACTGCCAAATCTTTATACTTCTATGGCCTATAGCCAAGTGATAAGATTATAGCGGTAAATAATGAAAGGCTAGCAGTCGCCCAGATCCGTTTGTGGCCTATGGTTGTGTGGTTGTCATCTTTTTTGCATACAGTAGAGCCATGGCTAGTACCAATTTGTTTTTGTTGTGCTTGGCTACTGTTGGCAATCATGGCGTGGAATGTGTGGCAATTCACACAGGAGGGGTTGGCGATCGCCCGCCGTTTGCATCAAATTCCCTGTGCTCGCTGTCGCTTCTTTTCAGGAGACTATCGCCTAAAGTGTTCCCTACATCCTGATTGGGCGGCCACCGAAGCTGCTATTCAATGTCCCGACTATCATTTTGAATAAAGTACCGAGAGACCTAATTTATTCCTACAGGGAGTTGGCAGAGGGATCACCTTGTTACCGCAGTATCCACAATTGGTCGTTTCCACAGAGGCCAGCACCTATATCGTCCCTCTTACCCAAGGCAATTCATGGGTGATTGGTCGGGGCAAAGACTGCACAATTGTCTTGCCAGATCGCTGGGCATCCCGCCGCCATGCCATGATTCAGCGCCTTGATAACGATGATTATTATCTCATTGATTTGGGGAGTCGCAACGGCTGTGTCCTCAATGGCCAAATGATTCAGGTGCCAACCTTGCTCAAGACGGGCGATCGCTTCATTATCGGCAAAACAACTCTTGAATTTCGCACCGATGAGGCGGTTTCCACCACACCATCGGGGGGTTCTGTTTCCCTGCAGCCCACTATTCTCATCATTCAACCCCCCGGCATTCAGGTACAAATTTGGCAAGAACTGCTGCGCAGTCAGGGGTTGGAAGTTATTGTGGAGTCAGGGCAAATCAATAGCCGCCGCATTATTAGCGATTTTGTAACCCTAAAGCAGCGCAACCCTGATCTCGTGCTCCTTGACTCGCAACTGGAAACCCCCGATATTGGCAACCTCTTGAATTGGATTAAGGCCACCTATCCCCAGTTGCGTAGTTTCATCATTGACCGCTACGACAATCATATTTCGCCAATGCAGCGACAATGGGCAGTGGAGCATGGAGCAATGGATTGGCTCCCCGCCCTGCCGGATGAAAATCTCACCATGTTTGGGGCGGAAATTGCGGCTCAACTGCGGCGTATTCTCAAAGCCTTGGGGCGCACTAAGCTAGAACAGGAGAAGCTAGCGGTATCTCTGTTGAATCTCCAATTGGCCACGAATGATGATTTGCCCTCCCAATTGCTCAGTGAGTACGTGAATCTCCCCCCCTATCTCCCTCAGTAGTCGGCAGTTGATCCACCTGAAAATACTGGTGAAAGCGCTCAGTGACCTGGAGAATATAGGAGCGGCTCTGGCTATCCCGTCGCCGCTGAATCAGCCCAAGGGTGAGCAGTTCTTGAATGTGCTGGTAGGCACTGGAACCCCGCAGTTCAATCACCTCTGATTGGCGAATCGATCCCCGAAAAGCAATCAGGGCTAATGTCCGCTGTGCCCCAACCCCCAATTCAACAGGAACAAGGGACTGAACCAGTTCCTGAAAGGCGGACTTTAGTTGCAGGCTGTATCTGTTGTCAATTTGGACAATTTCAAGGGCGGTTTGGCGATGGGCATAGTCGTTGAGTAGCTCAATCAGTGCCAGTTCAACGGTCTCAGGGGCAGTGCCTGCTAAGGCTGCCAGTTCAGCTAAGGTCAAAGGCTGTGCCTTGAGGTATAGAATGGCCTCCACTCGCATGGTTAATTCACGTAGGTCGTTGTTCCCTTGCATAGGCTATTGCCAACGGAACAGGGCAGCTCCCCACGTTAAACCGGCACCAAAGCCAGCGGTGGCAATTAAGTCTCCGGGTTGAATATGCCCCTGTTGAATCGGAGTTGCAAGGGCAAGGGGAATCGAGGCGGCGGAAGTATTGCCACACTGACCCACATTGCTAATGACTTTCTCTTGAGGAATGCCTAAACGCTCAGCCACAGCGTCAAGGATGCGTTGATTGGCCTGATGCAACACCAACCAGTCAATTTCCTCAACTGTACACCCAGCGCGGTGCAGGGCTTTTTCAATGACTTCGGGGACTTGGGTGACGGCAAAGCGATAGACTTCCCGGCCGTTCATGGCAATGGGAGCAAATCCTCCCTGGGCGATCGCCACATTTTCCCCTAGGGCTTGGGGCGTCCCCGCAAAGGCAAGGGTGAGGTGCTCATTGAGGCGGCCATCACTGCGCAATTCAAAACCTAGGAGCTGATCCACATCACCGGTTTGCAACACCATTGCCCCGGCACCATCGCCAAAGAGAATACAGGTGCGGCGATCGCCCCAATCTACCCAGCGGGAGAGAATATCCCCACCAATGACCAAGGCACTGCGATAGGCACCTGTGCGCAAATACTGAGCTGCCGTCACTAGGGCAAAAAGAAAACCAGAACAGGCCGCTGTCAAGTCAAAGGCCACTGCATTCACTGCCCCAATGCGGGTTTGTACCAAGCAGGCGGTGCCAAAAAGATCATCGGGCGTCGAGGTTGCCAAGATGATCAAATCTACTGCTGTGGATTCTAGTCCTGCCATCTGTAAGGCTGCGCCCGCCGCTTCGCTGGCCAAATCCACAAGGCGCTGCTCAGGAGCCGCCACGTGACGTTTTTGAATGCCCGTACGGGATTGAATCCACTCATCGGAGGTATCCACGAGGGCGCTGAGGTGGGCATTGGTCAAGCATTGGCTAGGGATTGCCGCGCCCACGCCAGTAAATTTAACGCCCCGTAGAGTCACTCAGCCCGCTCCTCAACGGCAACGATCTGCTGATAGCAGGCCTGAATGCGCTCTGAAACACGATGATCCACTGCTTCCCTAGCTAAGCGAATCGCATTAAAAATCGAAGGTGCTTGGGAACTGCCGTGGCTAATGATACAGATACCATCTACCCCCAAAAGTAGACCACCCCCATGCTCGGCGTGATCAATGCGTTGCTTAATTTTGCGCAGATTAGGACGCAGCAACGCTGTGCCCAGTTGCCCCCGCCAGCCCCGCGGTAGCTCTTCGCGGAGAATTTGGACGAGGACACTCCCCAAGGATTCGGCAAATTTGAGCAGAACGTTGCCGATAAAGCCATCACAGACCACGACATCAAATTTTCCCGACAGGACATCGCGGCCTTCCGCATTGCCTAAAAAGGAGATTTGGCGATTTTGCCGTAGGAGTTGATGCGCTTTTAAGGCCAGATCATTCCCTTTGCAGTCCTCTTCGCCAATGTTTAGCAGGCCAACTTTAGGATCCTCGACATCCAAAACGTACTGGCTATAGATGGATCCCATGACCGCAAATTGCTCAAGGTATTTGGGACGGCAGTCCACATTGGCACCGACATCGAGCACCAGCACGGATTTGCCGGGAATGAGGGTCGGCAAGACCGCTCCAATAGCGGGGCGCTCAATCCCCGGCAGGCGACCTAAACGCAAGAGCGCCGCGGCCATGGCTGCCCCTGAGTGACCGGCAGAAACCACCGCATCCGCCGCCCCTGCTTTGACCAGATCCATCGCTACATTGATTGAGGCCTTGGGTTTCTTTCTGAGTGCGGTCAGGGGTTCTTCTCCCATTTCAACAACATCACTGGCTGCAACAATTTGGGGCTTGGCTGCAGGGGCATGTTCATCGAGGTAGCGCTGAATGGGAATCGGATCCCCCACAAGGAGAATATCGGCATCTAATTCTTCACTGGCTCTGAGGGCACCGGCAACAATTTCATCGGGAGCATAGTCACCCCCCATGGCATCCACAGCAATCCGTGCACGAGTCATCGGCTGAACTCTTCCGAGAAAATCCTACAGAATTCTAGCAGATGACAGTCCTTTTCCTAAGAATGCCAGACACCGAACACTGGGGCGGTCAGTTTAGGACAAATTTCTAGGGATGGAATCCCAAATCGTGTCCTGTGCCGTTGTGCACATGGGCAAGTTGTTCATACTTGTGGGCATGCTGACGTAAATCGGCAGCCTCAGTGTCACTCACTTCACGCACGACTTTGGCGGGAATACCCACCACCAACGAGCGGGGAGGGACATCTTTGCTGACCACTGCCCCCGCCGCAACAATACTGCTAGCGCCCACGCGAACGCCGTTGAGAATCACCGCACCAATGCCAATTAAACAGCCGTCTTCAACGGTTGCCCCGTGAATTACGGCGCGATGCCCCACCGTTACCTCTGCCCCTAGGATGGTGGGCTGCCCCGGATCGCCATGGAGGATAGCGCCATCTTGAACATTGGTGTGGGCACCAATCTCGATGTACTCCACGTCACCGCGTAACACAGCGCCATACCAAATGCTACACCCCTCACCGAGGCGGACATCCCCAACCAGCGTGGCATTGGGGGCAATAAAGGCAGCGCGATCGCCGGCAACGGGTGGCCAAAAACCACTAGGGGCAGTGATTACCATAAGAAATTTATCCTCAGCATCAACAAGCACTGAAATTGGCTTAAGGATTCGGGGGATTGGGTGTCGTTGGTGCCGGTGCGGGCGTGACGGCTTCGGGAGTAGGAGGCAAGGCTTCCTCGCGGGGGGGACGCCGTTCGGGCACGGGGAAGTGGAAAAAGATTGCAGCCATTGCCGCTAAGCTAGCGGCACCAATGCCCAAGGGCATAAGTTGTTTGCGCAAAGGCACGGCAGGGGCGATCGCCCGCCGGGGGAGAGAATGGAAGGTAGGGATCAGCGTGGGCAGCGTTTGACTATCACTACAAAATTGATCCAGCGCCTCCACTAAATCCGCCAGTTGCAACCACGTAAGATGAACTTCTAGGGTTTCCCCTGCTTCATCGTTGGTCGGTGATTCTGAATTCTCTTCGGGAGAGGTTTGCAACAGCTTACGGGGAATATGGAGCGATACTTGATTGGCGGCTGCGATCTCAACTTGAATCGGGTATTGGGGCGATCGCCGCAACTTGACACCACTCAACCACGTTTGTGCTGCCGCTGGCACGCTATTGAGTAAAGCCACAAGGAAATCTTTACCCCCCTTGATCCGTTGATTCTGACCGATAATCTCCCACTCACAACATGTGACAATATCCAATTGCTCTGCCCCGGCTTGACCGCTGAGTCCTTCAATGCGCAGGGTGCAATTGGGCAATGAGTACTGGCGTTGCAGCAGCATTAACTCACTTCCCCGTCAAATAAACTAAACCAAAGGCGTTCCATGCCCTTTGTGCCTGCGCAGAGCAGGAGCTGTGCCAACAACTTCAAACCCAACTCATTGAGGGCTTGGTGATTTTTGTAGAGAAAGAGACTCGATCGCTGGAGGTTCATACGTTTGCGAAAATTGCGGCGAAAGCGATCTAAATACGCCGCCAATGGGGCATAGGTTTCCGGCGGCAAATTTTGTGCCTGCAATTGATCCAACACCAAAAGTAAATGCCGCAAGATAGCTGTCTGCCGCCGTGCCACTTGCACCACTACTGCGGTGAGTGCTTTGGTTTCCGCCAAGGGCAAGGGGGTACGCTGGGTAACTTGGCGAAAGGGATTCGTGCAGCGAATTTGCCAAAATACGACCCGATTGGGAATCATCCCTTGCAGTTGCAGCTCCCGCAGCACTTGCAGCATCAACTCAGAGGCATGCAAATCAACACACTCTAGGGCAAGCAGCAATAGATCCAACTGCCAACGCGCCCGCCGAGGGCAAACACTCACCCCTTGGGGGTTGGGCAGTGCTGCCAACATCGGCGGTAATAGCTCAACTTCAGGAGATTCAACTGTTGCTGGCATTGGGTTTGCCGTTTCCATAGGCTCTAGAATGCTCACTATACAGTAATCGTGACAGGGGTCATACTGAGATCAGTCCTTTTCCCCAAGATGGAACCCGCTTGGCACCGTGACAACTCGTCCAGGAGAGCACACCATCCACCCTAATGTTCTCCATCTTTCCGCAAAAGGCTATAAGCCTAGATCATCTTAGCTCTTCCTCCGATGACGACCGCCCCCTATCTCTATGTTGCCCGCTACGCTGATTTTTAGAAACGCAAGCTAGACTTGAGGGAAGGGATGTGTATAAGAGGCTGTCATGAATCAAGATATTCCACCCCCAGAGACCTATGGGGTACTTGGGCTGGCTCATTGTTTTAGCCAAGTCGCAGGAAAGCTCCAGCCCGTAGCGGTGATTGAGCCGATTCCCTCAGCAGCATTGGAAGCATGGCTCTATGGCTTGCCCACTTCCTACAGTGAAGCCCATGCCCTCACCTATGGTATAGCCCAAGACTTAGAATAGCTGCAGCAGCAATTTCCCCCCAGTGCCCATTTATGTGATGACTATGCGCATTGTTACCACTGCAGATAATGTCAAACAACACACCTATACTCACCAAGTTCTCTAACGAGTTGTCCTGATTCACGAAAGGAATGACCATGGTCAGCGAAGTGCAGCCTACCCCCACAGCCTCCCTTGACGCGCCTCCTGAAAATGCAGTTGAAATTATTGAAACGGTTATTTCTAGTCTCCACCAAGGGGACACCCCCCTCGTTGGCCAAACGGACAGTGGCAAAATTTGGATGTTTCGCTATGGCAGTGCCGAGGTCTTTGTACAGTTGGGTGGCCAGACAGAGGAGGACTTTCTCACGATTTGGTCGCCGGTACTACCTTTGCCCGTCGCGGATGAATTAGGACTCTATCGTAAGCTCCTGACGTTAAACTGGCTCACCACCCTTGAGGCGCATTTTGCCATTGCCGAAGAACAAGTCCAAGTGGTGGCCACTCGCACCCTGAGGGGCATCACTGCCTGTGAAATTTCTCGCTTAATTACGATTGTGGCGACCCTAGCCGATGACTATGATGACACCCTCAGGGCTGAATTCAAGGGCTAATGAGGGCTTTCATATCCCGTACCGCTTGCACCATGCCCACCAGCACAGCACGGCTGATAATGGTGTGGCCAATATTGAGTTCTTCAATCCCCTCTAGGCGGGCGATCGCGCCGACATTGGCGTAGGTCAGCCCATGACCCGCATTCACCCGTAACCCTAGTGCTCTAGCGTGCTGTACCCCTTGAGCCAAAATTGCTAATTCCCGCTGTTGGGCTGCTTCTCCCTTGGCTTCGGCATAGCGCCCTGTGTGCAATTCAATAAACTGAGCCGTGGTTTTGGCAGCGGCTTCTAGCTGGGCAGGATCGGCGTCAATAAATAAACTCACAGGAATTCCCGCTCCTTGCAGGGTTTGCACGACTTGGGTGAGGGGTTGCCGCTGATTGACCACATCTAGCCCCCCTTCGGTGGTGACTTCTTCGCGCCGCTCAGGCACTAAAGTCACATAATCCGGACGAATCTCAAGGGCGATCGCCACCATTTCCGGAGTAGCAGCCATCTCTAGATTCAAGTGGGTGCGTACCGTTTGCCGCAGGAGCCGCACATCCCGCTCTTGAATATGGCGACGATCTTCGCGCAAATGAACGGTAATGCCATCGGCTCCCCCCAGTTCTGCTAAAACGGCTGCGGCGACGGGATCCGGTTCAACCGTACGCCGGGCTTGGCGAATCGTTGCCACATGATCAATGTTGACCCCTAGGGTTGCCACTGCGATCGCTCCTTGTCGGGATAGACGCTTAACTTTTCGGATAATACATCAAGTGCAATGCCCAATGACGGCTGCTCGTTTGCAACCTTTTGGGACAACCGATAGACTAAGCCCTCAAGAGAGACAGGACACCTGCCCATGACTTGGCGATTCCTCCGACAGCGGACTTTTGGCTGGTTCTATCCTTGGCAAGGCGTGGATTGGCTGCTGCTGGGGGCTGTTTGGGCAACGACTCTCATTGGGGCGGTCTTTAATCCATGGTAGTCAACTGCATCTAGAGGAAAACGATAGTCTCCAGCATTTATTGGTGGGGGGATGGGTATAATTCTTGCCTTCATCCCTGCCTGCCTCAATCGGTCTTTATGGGCAGTCATTGGCTTGTTTACGGCCTCAGTTGTGTGCTGCTGCTGGCGGTTGATCTCGTGGGGGTAGAGGCCAAGGGAGCAGAACGCTGGTTGGCAATTGGCGGCTTTAACCTGCAACCCCCAGCTCAGAATTTGCCAAAATTTCCCTCATTCTCACCCCAGCAGCCCTGTTGCACCGCATTGCAGGCCACTCGCTGAAGGGGATTCGCAGTGTGTTTGCAGCCACTGTCCCCCTTTTTTCCTGATTTTGACGCAGCGGGATTTAGACACGTCCCTTGTTTTATTGCCATTACATTGACAATGCTCTACTGAGCCAATCCGCCCGGCAGTTGGATTCTCCTATTGCTTTCCCCTTGGGTCGCTGCTATTCTCTTTGCACTGCCCTTACCTTATCACCTGAATCTAGGCATTTGGGGGTGGACAGTCCCATGGTGCTCAGGAAACGGGGTTTATTGGCAGTTTAGTTCTCCTGGGTCTCTTTTGCTTGATTGGTTTGCGCCTATTGCAAATTGCCACAGTCATAACTTTGACTCACTGCTGGCGATCGGTCTATTTGCCATGATCTTGTTTCAAGTAATGGTGAATATTGGCATGACGATTGGTCTGCTCGAGGTGACAGGTATGCCTTTACCCCTGGTAAGGTATGGCCGCTCAGCTCTGCTCTCTACCTATCTTGGCTTAGGAATGGTGCTCTCCATAGCAAATCATCGCCCGCGATCGCGCTACTAACTAAGGCGCTAGCGCCCCAGTTTATTGGGAATCCCCTCACAGCCGCCGGGAATCGTTTCGCGGGAACGGCTACCGCTCCAAGCGCAGCAATAGTAGCGCTGTTCTTGGGAGAGGTTCTTAACATTGGTAAAGTTGACATCCTCGACCACTGCACCGGTGTGCGCCCCAGTGCGAAAATTGGGAGGATTTAGGCGATCGCGAGGACTGGCCTGTTCGGCAGTACCGTAAAACAAGCGGGTGCGGCTGAGATCGGCACCGGTCAAATCCGCTCCCTGCAAAATTGCCCCTGCCAGGTTTGCCCGAGTCAAATTGCAGTGGCGAAAGATTGTTCCCGTTAAGTTAGCCTCACTCAATTCGGTCCAGCGCAGATCCGTACCACTGAGATCGGCTCCCGCCAGCATACTGCCTAGGTTGATCACCCGAACGCCGTATTCAATGTCTTCTTCGTATCCCCCTAAGCCATCAAAAATGGGGCGACCCAGCCGGCGATCGCGCTTTAGGGGAGTCAGTAACTTTGCCCCCGACAGAAAGCGAATGATTTTGGCTTTGCCCTCGGCATCCAGTCCCCCCAAGATGGCAGCGGTGCGTCCCTCGGCGATCGCTCGCTCCGGCGGCCAATCCTCTAATAATCCTTCATCGTCAAGGATGAGATCGGCAATCCCTTGGAAATAACTGTCAATCGTTTGCTGTTGGGTAATGCGGTTTTGTTGGGTGGTCAAATCCCGCGAGATCACGTACTGTCGCCAAGCCACATAGGCCGCCAAGAGGGCCACCAAAATTTGCCCTAGGGCACCGAAGCCCTCCGCCAGTGCTCCCACCGCCTCCCAATTCGTGCCTTGAAACCGTCCTCGGAGCCAGTCCATGGCGCCGGTCATGGCAACAAGCGCTACCCCTGCGAGGCTCAGCCCTAGGAAGGCCAAAATAAACTGCCGTTGCTGTTCCGTCAGATCCGCCGTAAACCAACGGTAAGCGGAAGTCCAGACTAGGGGAAAACTCAGCGCCCCCAGTGCCAGGGCCGCCACCACCCCCACCCCATCCCAATCGAGTCCCCAAGCTACCAAGACGGCAACCATGGCGATCGGCATTAACACTAAACGTAGGGACTGCCAACCGCTGCGCCAACGACTGCGGGCTGCCAATACTTGACTGAGGCGGAGAGCTGCCGCCGCTTGGTTTTCACGGAGGGTTGTTTTGTCTTCGCCCATCAGGACTTAGCCTTACAGTTTGGGAATTAAACCAATCATACAAATCTTTTCCTTGGGGCAGACCTGCCTCAAAACAGCAAAGCCGGTATTAACCCTCCTGCCCCCTATAAAAAGGACGGTGATGAGAGTTTTCCTTTGTTCAATAACCTACCCCTCTCTCCCTTAAAAGAAGGCTGTACAATAATTCATAAAGTCTTCAGAAAACCTTTTAGGAGGTTTTGGCAATGGATTGGCGCGTTTTAATTGTCCTGCTACCGGTCTTGCTGGCTGCCGCTTGGGCGGTGCGCAACATTCTGCCCTATGCCATCAAGCAGTTTCAAAAGCTTCTGCAAAAAGCAAAAGCAGCCTAGACGCTTGGTAGCGTTTTCTCCTAGCGGCTGAGCCTCCCCAAGGAACTCTGCATTTAGTGTTTCACTTTGGGGAGAGCTTTTTATAATGGAGGGAGATATTGTTAATTTTTGTAAATTAGCTTTTAGGTGACTGCCATGCCCTCCCTCGAACAGCTTGCCCATCAACTGGAAAGTCCCAATTCCCGCGATCGCCTACTGGCGCTAGCCGCGCTACGGGATGTCCCCTCTGCGGATGCCGTACCCCTCATTAAAAAAGTCCTTTGGGACGAAAATCTCCAGATTCGCTCAATGGCGGTGTTTGCCCTTGGGGTTAAATCCACACCGGAGTGCTTTGATATTTTAGTGCGTTTGCTCGAAACCGAACCGGACTACGGCATTCGTGCCGATGCCGCCGGAGCATTGGGCTACCTTGAAGACGAACGTGCCTTTGAACCCTTGGTGCGCGCCTTCTATGAAGACACCGATTGGCTGGTGCGCTTTAGTGCCGCTGTGGCGCTGGGCAATCTCAAGGATCCCCGCGCGGTGGAGGTGTTGCGATCGGCGCTGAAAAGTCAGGAAGTCGTGATGCTCCAAGGAGCGATCGCCGCTTTGGGGGAAATCGGCGATCCTAGCGTTGTGGAGGATATTTTGCCCTTTGTGACCGCCGAGGATTGGTTGGTACGCCAACGCCTTGCTGAAGCTCTAGGTAACCTACCTAGCCCGAAAACGCAGGCCGCTCTAGAGTATCTCGCTAAAGACGATCATCCCCATGTAGCGACAGCAGCTCAGATTTCTTTGCAACGTTTGCAAGAGCGACTTTAATCTGAAGTTGCGGGCACCGGCAATTGAAATCAAGCTTTTTTGCCCACTGCGGTTTCTGCCATAACTCTCTACACTGGAAAGGAAGGCGCCGCATTGGCAGTAACCTAATCTCTATGTTTATCCGAATTAAGTTTCTTCCCTACCTCGTGGCAGTGCTGATCGGGGTGATTGGTGCAGTTATTCTTTCACAAATACACTTTACGCTCTGGTGGGAGCCAGATCTGCTGACTCAACCACCGCCAATTGTGGAAGCAGAACCAGAAACCACGACCGTTCAGCCCCTACCCACTCCCCAGGCTCCAGCCAACCCGCAACCGAATGGTCTGCGCATTAGTAATCAAACGGCCTTTCCGGTGCGCGTGGTGTTGCTCGCTGCCCGCGATCGCGCCCATCCCCATAGGGGCGCAGTACACTGGGACTTTGCTCCTATGGAGGGCAGTATCAAGGGGCTGCTGTTAACCCTGCCCGAAGGGAAGCTCACCCTCCAGTCCGGGGATATTGTTCTTGCCTTTACGCTGGATGGCTCCAAACGCTACTGGGGACCCTATGTCATTGGTGAAAATGGTGAACTACAGCGCGATCGCCAAACACAGGAATGGCAGTTGATCCTGCGCCCCTAGGGAGCTTCGCTCTGGGTCATTAAGACAGCCCTTTTCCCGCTGAAGGAGGACAGGCTCAAATCGGTGAAGGCTAGCAGGGGCAAGGATTGCATCCCCCTTGGATGCCGGAAAAGGGCTGGAATCCCCCTCTTTACTGAGAGGCTATTAAGACTGAGGACGGGTTAACCCTCTAGGGGTGAGCTTTCGCAACTGCCTTTGTGCTGTGGTGATTTTCCTGTTGGGAGGTGGGGCGGGGTTGAATGACGCCATAGCCCCCATGATTCCGCTCATAGACCACGTTGATTTCCCCTGTGTCGCGATTGCGGAAGACATAGAAGTCGTGATCCACCATTTCGAGGTGCTCAAGGGCTTCTTGAATTGTCATCGGCGGCATGGCAAAGTATTTCATGCGCACCACTTGTTCGGGCAGTTGCGGGGTGCGATCGCCCACCAAGTCTGTCACCACTGCGGGTTCCACCACACTATTCGCATCTTTCGCACGGGACTTGTCTTGCCGTTTTTCTTTGAGTTTACGGAGCTTGCGCGCAATTTTGTCGGCCACAAGGTCAATGCTGGCGTAGAGATTTTCACTGCTTTCTTCAGCGCGAATCACTGAGCCGTTGACAAATAGGGTCACTTCAGCGGTTTGTTGCGGGGCTGTACTGCGGTTCCGAGCCACGGCAAGATGCACATCAACTTCGTTAATCAGATTCTGGAAATGATTGGTGGCTCGCTCGATTTTTTGGTTCACATAGCTGCGAATGCCATCCGTAATATCAATGTTTTTACCGTGAATCACTAGCCTCATAGGGTTGCCTCCCCTGAGCAAAAAACAGATAAATCTAAGGCTGATCTACTTCCACCCTAGCACTTTCGTATCGGGGATTACAGGGCATCCTGAGGCTCTTCACCTTTATTCGTGTTCTGTGATAATTCTTATCCTCTAACCCTTGACAATCTGGCATCCCCTATGAAAAGCACTTTTGGTTGGCATTGTGCCTTGGGGATCATCCCCTACCGCGAGGCTTGGCGCTGGCAACAGCAACTGGTGGCGGAGCGCTGTCACGATCCCACCGCCCCAGATGTCCTGCTCACCCTTGAGCACCCCCCCATCTATACCCTTGGCCAAGGGGCAACCACTGCCCATGTTCACTTTGATCCTGTAGCCACAGGGCTTGAGGTACTGCGTATTGAACGGGGAGGCGATGTCACCTACCACTGCCCCGGCCAATTGGTGGCCTACCCGATTTTGAATTTACGCCGCCATCGCTGCGATCTGCATTGGTATCTCCACCAGTTGGAGGAAGTTGTGATTCAAACCCTTGGGCACTATGGCATTCAAGGGGAGCGCGTTGCTGGCCTCACGGGTGTGTGGGTGGAGGGGTACAAGGTGGCCGCCATTGGGATTAAGGTGACCCGCTGGATTACCTTCCACGGCATTGCCCTCAATGTGGTAAACGATCTCAAGGGCTTTGGTCGCATTGTCCCCTGTGGCATTGGCGATCGCCCCGTGGGGAACCTACAGCAGTTTTGTACCGATATTGATCTCGAGGATGTACGCCGGCAGTTTGTTGCCGCCTTTGGCCGTGTTTTTGCCCTCGAATTTCTCCCTAAGGTTCTTGCCGATCTCCTGATCCCTGTTTCTAGTTGACAAACTTTAATCTTTATTTCAGGAATCGGCTGTTATGAATTGCAACTTTCGGGGCACAATCTAAGTCTAAGTAGATCAGGATACAGGCCAATTCCCTTTCACCTGCTAAGCTAACGCTATACAAACCTCAGCTTTCTCAGGGCGAGTCGTCATCTCATCTCCGTAAACCCTTTATCTACATTCTTCCTTGCCAAATACTATTTGGAATCTGCGCTGCTATGATGAACTCCGCTTCTAAAGCTCCATCCCCTACCCCCACGGTTAGCACCGACATGGTGCGCACGTACCTCCAGGAAATTGGGCGCGTGCCGCTGTTGACCCATGAACAGGAAATTATTCTGGGTAAACAGGTACAGCAAATGATGGCACTGCGGGAAAAACGCGATGCCCTAGCCAAGGAACTAAGGCGTGAACCAACCTTTGAAGAATGGGCGGCGGCCTGTAACTTGACGCCAACGGAATTGCGCAACCTTCTTAAACGGGGCGAACGCGCCAAACAAAAGATGATTGAGGCCAATCTGCGCCTTGTCGTTTCGGTGGCCAAAAAGTATCAAAAGCGTAATCTTGAATTGCTGGACTTGGTTCAAGAGGGCACCCTTGGCCTCGAACGCGGTGTGGAAAAGTTTGATCCCACGCGGGGCTATAAGTTCTCGACCTATGCCTACTGGTGGATTCGCCAAGCCATTACACGGGCGATCGCCCAACAGGCGCGGACAATTCGCCTGCCCATCCACATCACCGAAAAGCTGAACAAGATCAAACGCACCCAACGCGAACTTGCGCAAAAACTGGGACGCAGTGCGACCCCTGCTGAAATAGCAGCCGCGCTAGAACTCGAACCCGAGCAAATCCGCGAATACCTGACCCTTGCTCGCCAACCCGTTTCCCTTGATCTGCGCGTGGGGGACAATCAGGACACTGAACTCGGTGAACTACTTGAGGATGACAGTCCTTCGCCAGAGCAATTTACCACAGTGGAGTCTCTCCGGGATGATGTCAACCTCTGGCTGGCGGAACTTACCCCGCAACAACGGCAAGTACTCATCCTGCGCTACGGATTGGGGGATGGTCAAGAGCTGTCCCTTGCCAAGGTGGGTGAGCAACTCAATCTCAGCCGTGAACGGGTGCGGCAACTGGAGCGGCAAGCCCTCGATCACCTGCGGCGGCGACGCCAGCAAATGTATGAATACTTGGCCAGCTAAGGCGTGGATTGAGGTACTTGACCTGCAACCCCAGGGGGGGACTATTGCCGCAAGATCTCTCCCTCAGTGAGGAGCATTCCACAAGCGGTTTTGCCCTTAGGATTTCAGGGGGGCGATCGCGCCTACTGTACAAGTATTTACTTCCTACTACCCACCACGGCCTGTTCACGACTACACCGCAGGGCCGGCGAAGAACTTTGGCATTTTATTGAACCCTTGACGTCCTAGACATTAAAGAGTGTCCGCAAACGGCGACGAATCCACTGTAGGGGAGGCAGGCTTTTGATGTCTTGGGAGTTCACTAGACCGAGTTCTTGCAATACCTGTTGCCGCATTGCTAGCTCATGGGCAATATCTTCCGCCAATTGGGGTTGAGCTTGCAGGAGTCGCTGTACTGCCGAGCGATGTACCACAAATAAAACTGTTTCTTCTAAGGCTCGCACGGTCGCCGATCGCGGCATCCCCGTCAGTACGGCAATTTCACCAAAAAACTCTCCTTTATAGAGGGTTGCTAAAATCTGATTCAGGTGCTCCGAACGAACTTCCACGGCTCCTTCAAGGATGATGTAAAAGGCATCCCCCGGATCTCCCTCACAGCAGATAATTTCCCCAATACTATAAAATTGGCGGTTGCCTAACTCAATGAGCATTTGCAATTCCGCATTGGAGCAGCGGGAAAAACAACTGATATTGCGCAGTAAATCAGCAAGGGAAGGTTCCGCTTTGGTTATTTCTTCAGGCATCGGCTCAGTCCCTGTTGCCGTTTCGGGTGTACTTGCTACAGAACGATGGTAATAGTGCGCTAAGGAGCGCAGTTCCCCCAAGTCGCGCAACCGCAGGTCTAACTGGGGGAAAGGAACTTCAATTTGCCGCTGCCGTAACTCCTGCTCAATGAGAAAATAGAGGGCACTTTTAATAGGCTCGGAATCTTGGGGGCGGTTAATCCACACCAGCAATTCAAAAAGATAGGCACTTTCACCAAAGCCGCGAAACCAGACACTGGGGGGTGGCGTCAGCAGGACGCGGGGATCCTGACGGGCAGCACTGAGGAGTGCCTCGGTCACCAGCACAGTATCACTGCCGTAGGCAACACTCACAGGGATATGGATGCGGCTATTGGGGCTACCGTAGCTCCAGTTAACAACGTTCTTTTCAATAAAGCGGTTGTTGGGAACAATAACGTACTGGCTGTCATTGGTGCGGATAATCGTGGCACGAATTGAGATTTTCTCCACCGTGCCTAGGAGACCATCCACTTCAATAAAATCCCCGACTTTGATTGGCTGTTCTAGTAGAATCGCTAGACCACTAATAAAGTTACTGGCCAAGGTTTGTAAACCAAAACCAAAACCGATCCCCAAGACCCCCGCCAACACCGTGAGGGAACTGAGGTCAATGCCGGCAGTTTGCAAAACGATAATAAAACCAATAAAACTCAAGCTATAGCTAACTACACGGGTAATGGTTTCTTGGCTGCCACGATCCACCCGTAAGCGGGCAAGAATCCGAGTCTTGAGCCACTCACTCACCCAGCGGGCGGTAAAAATCACCACTAGGGATAAAAAGAGAATTAAAAAGACAAAGTTCAGTGTGATTTTAGTGCGCCCCAACTCCATAAAGGGCGTGTTAAACACCACTGCCACCCGCTGGAGGAGAAACTGAATTGTGCTGCCAATGCGCTCATGCCAAGGGGAAAGACTTTGAACAGATTGGAGAATCCAAGATAAAACAAGCGACCAGAGTAAAATTCGCAGTGCCAGGCGCAATAGACCGGCGGCGAGGGAGAGCCATGGCTGGGATTGGTGGCTAGCTTTTGGGTTAAGCCGTTGTTGCAGTTGAGAAATCCCCAGTTTCAGGAGCAGCCAATCAATGAGGATGGCAATGCCAACAATGCCGACAATTTGAGCCGCTTCGATCAAGGCCGCCCGCAGCCGTTGAGTTCGGGTCAGTTGCGCCACTAGAAGACTTGCGGGGGCTGCTGCTAAAAATAGATTGAGGTATTTGATCATGGTGCCAAGGATTGTGCACGAGCGGCTTTAATGACTGCCACCACCTCGCTATGTTTCCCATCCAGTGCCCAGACAAGTGCTGTCCAAGAATTCTGATCTTTGGCGTTGAGATCCGCCCCTGCGGCAATCAGTTGTTTCACCGTAGCCGCCTGTCCCTTGGCTGCGGCGGCCATTAGGGGAGTCAGACCAAAGGTGGTCTGGGCGTTGACATTGGCACCTGCTGCCAGTAGCTTCTCCACAATCGCCGTGTGCCCACCTCCTGCGGCGGCCATTAGGGGGGTCCAGCCGTCACTATCCCCTTGGTTGACATCGACACCTGCGGCAATTAGAGCCTCCACAATGTCTATATGTCCCAGTTCTGCCGCTAGGGCTAGAGCCTCTGTTTTGATCTCGACACCGCTGGCGATCGCCTGTTGAACAGCACTCAGATCCCCTTGCTCAATAGCAGTTTCAATTGCCGTCGTGCCCTGCATCATTGTCTGTAGCCTGTCTCTCATGAGAAAAAGATAATCTATCTGCGTTAAAATGAGGTCTGCATTGAGTTCAGGTCGCATGCCATGGATATTATCACGCTCGGTTGGGTGGGTGTTCTCAGTGTCTTTACGCTTTCGATTGCCTTTGTGGTCTGGGGCCGCCACGGTATGTAGCCACCTAAGGCTGGGGCAATGACGGTTTCATTTGCAGATCTTCTAGTTCTGGTGGCCTTGCTGCTCCTGATCGTCGTGACCGGTGGCATAGGCTATCTGACCTTTGCGGAGTGGCGCGATCGGCGGCGCCTACAAGCGGAGCAAAAACAGCAACGACGGGGGCGTAAGCGTTGATGGTCGCTCCTTTATCCCTGTTGGGCGATCGCCTTCTCCGTGCCCTGCAGACGGCTCTGCCCTTAGAGGCCTATCCGCAGCCACTCCTGCTGCCGGCCAGTCAAGCTAAATTTGGCGACTATCAATCCAATGTATGCCTGAGCCTTGCCAAGCAGGTGGGCAAAGCGCCGCGGGAACTTGCCCAAGAAGTTGTAGCACATCTCAACGTTGACGATATTTGCCAGCCCGTCGAAATCGCAGGACCGGGCTTTCTCAATTTTCGTCTCCAGCCAGCCTTTTTGGCGCGCAGCCTACAGGCGGCGCTGGGGAGCGATCGCTTGGGGATTCCCAAGACCCAAAAACCACGACGGGTAGTGGTAGATTTTTCCAGTCCCAACATTGCCAAGGAAATGCACGTGGGTCACCTGCGCTCTACGATTATTGGTGACTGCATTGCCCGCATTCTTGAATTTCAGGGACATGATGTCCTGCGGCTTAACCATGTGGGGGACTGGGGGACGCAGTTTGGCATGCTCATTGCCTACCTTGACGAAGTGTATCCCGACGCCCTCACCACCGCCAATGCCCTTGATTTGGGAGACTTGGTAACCTTTTACAAACAAGCCAAGCAACGCTTTGACAGCGATCCTGAGTTTCAGCAAAAAGCCCGCCAACAAGTGGTGGCGCTGCAGCAGGGAGACGAGCACAGTCGCCGCGCTTGGCAACTTTTGTGTGAGCAATCCCGCCGCGAGTTCCAAAAGATCTACGATCTGCTAGATATTCAACTCACCGAGCGCGGGGAATCCTTCTACAATCCCTTTTTGCCCGCAGTGATTGAGGATCTAGCAGCTGTTGGCCTGCTCACAGAAGATCAGGGGGCAAAGGTTGTTTTTCTCGAGGGGTTCACAAACAAAGAGGGGCAACCCCAGCCCTTGATTGTGCAAAAATCCGATGGCGGCTATAACTATGCAACCACGGATTTAGCAGCGCTGCGCTATCGCATTGAACAGGATCGGGCAGACTGGATTATTTACGTGACCGATGTTGGGCAGTCCACCCACTTTGCCCAAGTGTTTCAAGTGGCACAGCGCGCGGGTTGGGTACCTCCCCATGTAACGCTAACCCACGTCCCCTTTGGCTTGGTTCTAGGGGAAGATGGCAAACGCTTGAAAACCCGTTCCGGGGAAACGATTCGGCTCATGGATTTGTTGACAGAGGCGATCGCCCGCAGTCGCAGGGATTTAGAACAACGCCTTGCCGCTGAAGGGCGCACCGAATCCCCTGAGTTTATAGACAGTGTAGCACAAACCATTGGCATTGGCGCTGTTAAGTACGCGGATCTCAGCCAAAACCGCAACAGTAACTATGTCTTTAGCTACGACAAGATGCTCTCTCTACAGGGCAACACAGCTCCCTACCTGCTCTATGCCTATGTCCGTGTTCAGGGACTCACCCGCCGCGGCGAAATTGATTGGGCTACCCTTGCGGCAAATACACCCCTACTTTTAGAGGATGAAACTGAGCAACGGCTTGCCAAGCACCTTGTGCAACTGGAGGAAACCCTTGAGCTGGTGAGCGCCGAGCTATTGCCCAACCGCCTCTGCCAATACCTGTTTGAACTCAGCCAGCTTTTCAACCAGTTCTACGATCGCTGTCCTATCCTCTCAGCTGCTGAGCCGACGAGACAATCCCGTCTAACCCTCGCCTATCTCACTGCGCAAACGCTGAAGCTGGGGCTATCCCTTCTGGGGATTCGGGTTTTGGATCGGATTTAGAGCCTCCCCGCTATACTGGGGCACAGCACCACTGTTGTTTTTGGGATTTTCTAGGGAGTGAGAGGTCTATTCTCCAAGCTTTTACTTGCAGTCATTTTCCTACTGATCTGGCCGCACTTCTTCCTGATAGAGTTTTATTTTTGGCTATTTCGCCGCGAGTTGCCCAGCAGTCTAGAAATGGGGGGTATGTTTATCATGCTGGTAATAGCAGCGGGAACGGGTCTCGGTTTCCTTGTTAGCCTCGCTGTTGGGTTGGTTCTATTCCCTTGGCTTTGGCCAGAGACGGGTCAGGGAGGGCGGTGGTTAACCGCAGTGGGGATTTATGTCCTCAATTCCTTGCTTTGCTTTGAACTGGGCTATCGCTGGGGTCAGCGGGAAGCAAAGCGGTGATGGCATGAGGCGCTGCCTTGGTGTTTACCCCTACGCCAATACAAACAGGGTTTTTGACACTTCCCGCACTAAAGTGACGGGGATTCTTGAACAGCCTAGAATCGGACTTTCAAAGGCGTTGTCAATGCGCCTCTACTGACTCCACTGACCTCTCCCTGACGGTCGAGGGAACGGTCAAGCCCCAATGTTGCCGCTACTTTCCTTAAGATATTAGCAGCCGCATTGCAGTCTGCATTGATGTACCAATTTGTTGCGGTTCGGTACAGTCCCCGCTTAACCCGCTCCCCAGATTCTTGCTACTGTTCGGGTTTTGCACCGATTTTAGGCAGCTTATCAGAATCCAGAAAGCTGGCTCTGCTGGTGTAGCTTTCCTCCGTTTCCACAAACCGAAGTCCGTATTGTTCGCACAGTTGCTTAATCCGTTCTTTCACCCTCCCTGTAGGAATCTGGACAAAATTTTGATTGGTTTTTGCCCCCATATTAACTCCGTTTTTCTGCCCCGTATTCACAGTCCCAATCCGATTTTTCAGACAGTGGTTGATGGCATCCCGCATTTGGCGGTTGCGCTTCTCCGTGATTGCT
>NZ_CALJEM010000041.1 GCF_938074695.1 uncultured Thermosynechococcus sp. | reverse complement strand
TTGCAGCGGCAGCAATTGAGCTGCTCACGGATTCAGAAGCTTACAAGCGTATGGCAACGGCAATTAATCCCTTTGGCGATGGTCAGGCGAGCGATCGCATTCTGGAAATTGTGACACAGTTTTTTGCCCAGCACCCAAAGCAAAAGGCCACCGCCAACTGAGGAGAGCAATGAGAATGTTCTGGGCAGGTATTTTGGTCACAGGTTGGCTGGGCTTAGTGCTGGTCATAGCAGAACTCATTCACGCTGGGTTTCCCAATGCCAAAGAATGGTCACGGAAAGTGGTTCACATCGGTGCCGGTCAAGTTATCCTCATTGCCTACGTCCTAGGGGTTCCCACGAGTTGGGGCATTGTTGCCGCAGCGATCGCCGGTGTGATCACCCTTCTTTCCCATTGGGTGCCTATTTTTCCCAGTATTAGCGGGGTGGGGCGACAAAGCTGGGGCACCTTTTTTTATGCCGTGAGTATTGGCACATTGATGGCGCTCTTTTGGGACAGGCTGCCGGAAGTTGTAGTTCTGGGAATTTTGGTGATGGCTTGGGGAGATGGCCTAGCTGCCCTTGTGGGGATTCATTGGGGACAACACCCTTTGCTGCGAACGGGTAAAAGCTGGGAAGGAACGCTGACAATGTTCTGGGTGAGTACCCTCGTGGCGGCTCTATCTCTCAGCCCTATTGCCGCTGTGGAATTGCTCTGGATTGCCCCCCTAGTGGGTCTGGGTGCTACCCTCTTGGAACTGATTGCTTGGCGGGGAATTGATAATCTCACAGTTCCAATTGGCAGCGCTCTACTCGGCTACGGCTTGCTCAGTTTGAGTTGATTTGAGAAAGGGCATTTTCAATAAACTGGCGGGCGATCGCGATCGCTTCTCCGTTGATTTCATGGGCCATGGGTAGGGCATGAAACTCTCCCTTGACACCGGCTGCTTGCAGGGCTTGCCAACTGGCCTGGGCACTGGCAAAGGGTACCACCGGATCCGCTGTGCCATGGATCATCAACACGGGTGGTGAGGTGGCTGCGACCACCGGCGGGCGTACCACATAGCCGCTAAAGACCACTAGTCCCGCCAAGGGCAACGTTAAGCCCACGGCCAAGGTCAGTGCCCCCCCTTGGGAGAATCCCCCCAAAATTGTGCGACTTAGATCAATGGGCAAGCTGGCAATCCACTCCCGCAGTGCAGCTTCACTGGTGGCTAAATCCGTTGCCCGCTCATCCAGCAATAATGACCCATTGGGGGCATCGTGCTGATTCAGGTCATACCACATCCGCCCCTGGGCAACGTAGGGATGGGGAAAGGGGGCTTCTGCGGCATAGGTTTGGGCTTGGGGCGCCAGTAATGGCCCAAGGGAGATTAAGTCTGCGGCATTGGCCCCCCAGCCGTGGAGCAGTAAAAGACTGTGCGCTGCCGCGATCGGCGGATCGGGAAGGGCAAGAAATTGCAGCTTGACCATGCTAGACCGGGTTGAGTTCCTTGGCAGGAGCCGCCCCACCGGGGTAGGTGAGGCTGGATTCAATCATCTGCCGCCCCTCCGTTAAGACATAGTCAAAGAAGGCTTGGGCCACCACCGACAGCTGCTTGCCCGCAGGATAAACCAGATGCCAGTGCCGCTGAATTGGGAAGTGTTCCACATCGAGAATCGTCAATTGGCCGGACTCACGGTCAAGGGCTAAGCAGTGATGGGAAAGCACAGAAATTCCCAAACCGCCCGCGATCGCCTGCTTAATGGATTCATTGCTCCCCAATTCAAGACGGATATTGATTGGTACACCGTGCTGGGCGAAGAGTTTCTCCACTGCTTGACGGGTGCCCGACCCCTGCTCCCGCATAATAAAGGGTTCTCCTGCCAACTCTTGAATTGGAATTTTACTGCGGCCACTGAGGCGATGGTGACTGGGGGCAACCACCACCAAGGGGTTATCCAAAAAGCGGTGGCACTCCACATCTACATTGTCTGGTGGGTAACTGGGAATATAAAGATCATCCATATTGCCTCGGATGCGCTCCACCACCTGTTCGTGGTTAGTGACCGTTAGAGCGACATCAATCCCAGGATAGCGCTGGCAAAAGGGGCCTAGCAGGCGGGGAATCACATATTTGGCCGTGGTAATTACACACAGCCGCAAGTGTCCCTGCTTCAGACCTTTGAGGTTGGCAATGGCCATTTCAAACCGCTCAAGCCGCTCAAAAATGTCTTGACAGGTGGCCAACAGTTCTTTGCCAGCTTCAGTGAGATAGAGCCGTTTGCCCACTTGTTCAAAGAGGGGCATGCCAACGGCACGGGTCAACTGCTTCATTTGAATGGAGACGGTGGGCTGCGTCAGAAAGAGTTCCTCAGCAGCACGAGTAAAACTTCCGTGGCGAGCAGTGACCTCAAAAACCTTAAGCTGATGTAGGGTTGCCTGTTTCAAACCCACTCTCCTTTCGTCAGCGATAGGGCTACATAGATTGAATTCTATCAAATTTGGCGGCAGGATAACGAAATGTGAAGAATCTCGAGGCAAGAATGATGATCAAAGGGGACTCGACTCAGGTAGTCGGCGATCGCCTGCGGGGGGGTAGACACCTCTGGAACGAGTGGCGGCAAACCTATCCTCAGCTTACTGTAGATTTAAGTGACATGAATTTGACGGGCATGGATCTGCGGGGTTACGATCTGCGGGGGTGTAACCTGAGCCGGGCCTGTCTGCGGGAAGTGAACCTTGCCCATGGGGATTTGCGCTTTGCCAACCTTCATGAGGCAGATTTAACCGCAGCCAACCTCAATGATGCTGATTGTCGCGGCGCGTTGTTTTTGAAAACGGTGGGCGATCGCGCCACTGCCCAGCGGGCAAATTTTCAACTGGCCAATTTACAGCACGCGCGGTTTAGCTATGCCGATTTCTCTTGGGCTACCCTTGAGCAGGCAGATTGTCGCCACAGTAATTGGTGTGAAGCCGATCTCAGCCATGCCCGCGCCGCTGCCAGTGACTTTTCCTTTGCTCTGCTCATGGGAGCGAGTCTAAATGAGGCCACGCTGCGTTTTGCGCAACTGGTGCAGGCTTCCCTTGAGGGGGTGCAAGCCTATCGCTGCAACTTCTATGGGGCCAACCTCGCCCATGCGGGGCTGACGCGGGGTTACTTTGCCCGTGCCCTTTTTGTGCGCGCTAACCTACAGGGGGCGACGTGTTGCTGGGCCAACTTTCGCCATGCCAACTTAGAGGAAAGTCGGTGTGAGCAAACGAATTTTCACCACAGCCTCTACGTCAGGTAATGATTCATCCTAAGCCGCTGACTGGAGTAGGGCAACCGCATAGGCAGCTATCCCCTCTTCGCGCCCCACAGGCCCTAGTTTTTCATTGGTGGTGGCTTTAATACTAATCTGGTCACGATCAATACCAAGGGTCATTGCCAGGCGATCGCGCATCTGGTGAAGGTAGGGCTTGAGTTTGGGGCGCTCCGCCACAACTACCGCATCAATGTTGCCCACTTGCCAGCCCCGTTCTGCAATCAGTGCCGCCACTTTTGCCAATAGGACTTGACTATCTGCCCCTGCCCACTGCGGATCAGTGGGGGGAAAGTAATGGCCAATATCCCCCAGGCTGAGGGCACCCAAGAGGGCGTCCATAATTGCATGGGTTAGGACATCGGCATCACTATGTCCCAAGAGTCCTAGGGAGTGTTCTAGTTTGACACCGCCTAAAATGAGAGGCCGCCCCGCCACCAATTGATGGATGTCGTAACCATTGCCAATGCGGATTTTCATGGCTGCTGTATAAAATAACGAAGGGGCGATCGCCGATACTACCGCCCTCTATTGTTGCAGAGTCTTCTACCTTGGCCAACTTAAATATTCACTTCGCTCAGTTGGCGGCACATATAGTCAAAGGGCTGTTCAACAATGCTGGTGTCTTCAATGCCAGCGGCGGTGACGCGATCGCGCACAATCTCCTTCATGATTTGAATGCCCCGCACCGTTGGACCAATGGGAACCCCAAGGGAGTTGTAAGTTTCCCGCAACCCTTCAAGGACGCGCTCATTGAGGACATCCACATCCCCGGCCACAATGGCATAGCTGGCATAGCGCAGGTAGTAGTCCATATCCCGCAAGCAGGTGGCATAGCGGCGGGTGGTATAGGCGTTGCCGCCGGGTTGAATCAGTTCCGGCTGCTCTGTGAAGAGGGCAGAAGCGGCTTCCTTAACGATGGCTGCGGCATCGCCATTGATTACTGCCGCTGCTTTAACCCGCGCCGCACCGGAATTAAAGTAGGAGCGCAAGCGCTCAACAGCATCGCGATCGAGGTAGCGACCGGTGGAGTCATAGTTTTTAATCAGTGTGGTGACGGCATCACGCATAGGTTTTTCTTACTCCTAGAACTGTAAAACTAGCGTTAACCCGAACGCCAGCCAAAATGCGCGGACTAAAACCGTACTTAGCTTACCATGGGCGGGTTTCCCCCCCTTGGCTTTCGTTTACGGACTGTTGCGAACTATTACAAAAGTTCATAATTCTAGACGTGTCCCAGCAAGCGATCGCGCAGACGCTTAATTTGATCGCGATAGCGAGCGGCCTCCTCAAAGGCCAATTCTTGAGCGGCTGCCTTCATTTTTGCCTCCAGGTCTTGGATCAGTTGGGGAATGTCCTCTAAACTCAGTTCCTGTAAGGTTTGGGCAGATAACAGAGGTACCGACTCGGTATTCAGACGGCGGGAGACCTCCAAAAAGGCCAAAATAGCGTTGCTGGTTTTCTTGACAATGGGTTGGGGGGTGATGCCGTGGGCTTGGTTATAGGCCAGTTGAATGGCGCGGCGCCGCTCTGTTTCTTGGATTGCTTTTTGCATACTGTCGGTGAGGGTGTCGGCATAGAGAATGGCCTGTCCCCGCACATGGCGGGCTGCGCGGCCAATCATTTGAATGAGCGATCGCTCCGCCCGCAGGAAGCCCTCTTTATCGGCATCCAGGATTGCCACTAACGACACCTCTGGTAAGTCCAGTCCCTCCCGCAGCAGGTTCACCCCAATCAGCACGTCAAAGTCCCCTTGGCGCAGGGCTTCCAGAATTTCAATGCGCTCAATCGCATTAATTTCTGAGTGCAGATAGCGTACTCGCACGCCCCGCTCTTGGAAGTATTCTGTGAGATCCTCGGCCATGCGTTTGGTGAGGGTGGTCACCAGTACTCGCTCCTGGCGATCGCACCGCAGGCGAATCTCTCCATACAAATCATCCACCTGTCCTTGGGTCGGGCGGACAAAAATCTCTGGATCCACCACCCCTGTGGGGCGAATAATTTGCTCCACCACTTGCCCTTGCGATACCGCTAATTCCCAATCGCCGGGGGTAGCCGAGACAAAAATGCACTGCTTCACCTTCTGCCAAAATTCCTCCGCCTTGAGGGGGCGATTATCTGCCGCACTGGGCAGCCGAAAGCCATGGTCAATCAGCACCTTTTTGCGGGCTTGGTCGCCATTGTACATGCCGCGAATCTGGGGCACTGTAACGTGGGATTCATCCACCACCAGGAGCCAATCCTCAGGAAAGTAATCAATCAAACACTCCGGCGGTTCCCCCGCTGCCCGGCCCGCCAAGTGACGCGAGTAATTCTCGACTCCATTGCAGTAACCCACTTGCCGCAGCATTTCCAAGTCATAGCGGGTGCGTTGACTGAGGCGCTGTGCCTCCAGTAGCTTGTTTTCTGCCTCTAACTGGGCAACTCGCTCTTTAAGTTCTGCCTCAATAGCGGCACAGGCTGCTTCAAGACGCTCCGCAGGGGTGACAAAGTGCTTCGCAGGATAGATATTCAGGCGTTCCACACTTTGCAGGGTTTCCCCCGTCAGCGGATCCACATAGCGAATCGCTTCAATTTCATCGCCAAAAAACTCGACGCGAATAATGCGATCTTCATAGGCCGGCCCAATCTCTAAGACATCCCCTTTGACCCGAAAACGCCCCCGTCCTAACTCCACATCATTGCGAGTGTATTGAATCGTGGCTAACTGCCGCAGGAGTTGCCGCAGATCCGTTTCACAGCCCACTTCTAGAGGAATGGCTGCCTTTAGATACTCCGCTGGAATGCCCAAGCCGTAGATGCAGCTAATCGAGGCAACCACAATGACATCCCGCCGTTCAAAGAGGGAGCGAGTAGCAGAGTGGCGCAACATATCAATCTCTTCGTTAATCGAAGCACTTTTTTCAATGTAAGTATCGGTAACGGGAATGTAGGCTTCAGGCTGGTAGTAGTCGTAGTAGGAGATAAAGTACTCAACCGCATTTTCCGGAAAAAAGGAGCGCAGTTCATTGCACAGTTGCGCCGCCAAGGTTTTGTTGTGAGCCAAGACTAGGGTCGGGCGACCAATAGCCTCGATCACGCGGGCGATTGTGTGGGTTTTACCCGTGCCCGTTGCCCCTAGCAGGGTCTGGAAGCGATGTCCTGCCCGTACCCCAGCGACCAGTTTTTGAATAGCTTGGGGTTGATCACCGGTGGGTTCAAAGGGAGCGTGAATGCGAAACGGAGTGCTGGTCATTGCCCAATACTAAATTAAAGAATTCTTTCCTAGCTCTTAGGGTAGTCGAGGGACAGAGGAGCAAGCCCCCCACAGTCCTTTTCAGAAGGGGTGAAGGCACTTGAAACCGCCCAAACTAGATTCCCACCCATTTTAGAAAAGGGCTGAGAATTTAGTATTCTAGATAACAGCTTCTTGTGTATTGTAACAGTTAATTGCGCCAAATCTAAAGAATTGGTAAAAGCTTTGGCTCCCCCAAAATATCGGCAGTATCGTAGGGAAACAAGATACCTCCTAACTGCGTCCTTGGCCCTACCCGCTTGGCGTAGGGTTTCTTTTTGCGGGAATTTCGCTAAAATCTGGGAATTCCCTACCGTGACGGCCATGGCTGGTGAAGTCATTGAAATTCTAAGCGCCGACGATCTACGGCGCACTGTAACCCGCTTAGCCTCCCAAGTGGTGGAGAAGGCTCGCGATGCCCTCGACAAATTGGTGTTGTTGGGGATTCATACCCGTGGCGTTCCCCTTGCCAAGCTCTTGGGGCAACACATTGAACAACTGGAAGGGCTGAGCTTGCCCATCGGTGAGTTGGACATTACGTTTTATCGCGATGACTTGGATCGCATTGGCCCGCGCACACCACAGCAGACCCTGATTCCGGTCGATCTCTCTAGGCGGATTGTGGTCTTGGTGGATGATGTGATCTTTAGTGGCCGCACGATTCGCGCCGCCTTGAATGCTGTCCACGACTATGGTCGCCCCAGTGCCATTTGGTTACTGGCGCTGATTGATCGCGGGCATCGGGAATTGCCCATTCACCCCGACTTTACCGGTAAAGTGCTGCCCACAGCTCGCGATGAAGTGGTGAAGGTACTTTTGCAAGAGATTGATCAGCGGGATGGAGTAGAGTTGCGGAAACCCTATTGATTCAGGAAGATCAACGGAATTAGTCTCATTTATTTGCTGAGCCTTTTAGTAACTTGATTGTGACTGCCCCTATGAGGTCGGTCTTGAATATCGCGCAGTACAAGATGCAGATTTGACGGTTTTGGCTCAGGAGCTTGGCTGGAAATACCAGTGCACCATTGTCTGGAAGGAGGGAAGCATCTCAGGGCGGACGGCTAGTGGATCATGGCTAGTGCCCTCAACCCCCTATGGAATTGCTCGTGCCGGGTTAATTGCGGTGTTGGACAAAGAGAAGTGGTGGTGCAGGCCTGTCGAAATTGATCCTCGATATGCGCAACTAGCTAAGAAGAGCCTCCTGAATGAGATTACGCTATTTGATGGAGTCAATTCAGAAATTTTTCCTCTTCACAACTTTTTTAGCTCAACGATAAACCGGTCGTGCCCCTCCTGTGGAGCTGGCTAAGGCAAGAGTCGGCCCTTTTCTAAACCATTGGGAAAGTCAACGGAGAGGGGGGGATTCGAACCCCCGTTAGGTGTTACCCTAAACTTGATTTCGAGTCAAGCGCATTCAACCACTCTGCCACCTCTCCAAGATCTGTAATCATAGCAAAAGCAAATGCTAAAGGCACGCTTGGCGATCGCCTCCTCAAGGAAATTCTGGCGGCAAACCCCTTTACCATAAAAGTATTCAGTCAACTTCAAACAACGACGGCATGGATATTAAACAGGGTTTTGTGGGCACCGTCGGTCAGACGCCGCTAATTCGCCTGAACTACTTTAGTGACCTCACAGGCTGTGAAATTCTCGGGAAGGCAGAGTTCCTCAACCCCGGTGGCTCTGTCAAGGATCGGGCAGCCCTTTACATCATTGAAGATGCTGAAAGAAAAGGTCTCCTTAAACCCGGCGGTACCGTGGTCGAAGGCACAGCGGGCAATACGGGCATTGGCCTAGCCCACATCTGCAATGCTAAGGGCTACAAGTGTCTGATTGTTATTCCCAATACCCAATCCCAAGAAAAAATTGACCTGCTGCGTACTCTGGGTGCCGAGGTGCGCCCGGTTCCTGCCGTACCCTATAGGGATCCCAATAACTATGTGAAGCTCTCCGGGCGTATTGCTGCTGAAATGGAGAATGCCATCTGGGCAAACCAGTTCGATAACCTTGCCAATCGCCAAGCCCATTACGAAACCACAGGACCTGAAATTTGGCAGCAAACCGATGGCCGAATTGATGCCTGGGTAGCGGCAACTGGTACTGGGGGCACCTATGCAGGAGTGGCCATGTACCTCAAGGAAAAAAATGCGGCCATTCGCACCGTGATTGCCGATCCCATGGGCAGTGCCATCTATAGCTATGTAAAAACAGGCACCCTCAGCAGCAGGGGTAGTTCCATTACTGAAGGCATTGGCAATAGCCGCATTACAGCAAACTTAGCAGGCGCTCCCATTGATGATGCGATTCAAATTGAGGATCAAGAGTGCCTTGAGATTATTTATCAACTACTCCACTACGATGGCCTTTTCATGGGTGGCTCTGTGGGCATTAATGTGGGGGCAGCGGTACGCCTTGCTAAGGAACTGGGTCCCGGCCACACGATTGTCACCGTGCTGTGCGATGGGGGTTCCCGCTATCAATCGCGGCTTTTTAACCCGGCGTGGCTGGCCAGCAAAGGGCTACGGGTGCCAGAGATTAAAAAACGTGAAGCCTTGGGAACAATGTCTAATACCAATTCCAGCGGATCACCCTTTTGATTTGCATTTTTTCGATTGAGTCGCGTTTTATTCCCTCGGAGTCAATAAAGTGGATTCTCTGGCCGAGCGATCGCCTGTTCTTGGCCTCTGAGCTGTGTAGGTAAAATTTCGTTGCCAACCGCTTAATAGTGCTTACAAAATCTCAAAAAGTTCAAAAAGTGCCACACTAAAGATTGGCGCAAGACAGAACAGTCGTTAAGCTCAAGGCAAATCCCTGGAGCCGCCATCATGTACGGTGAGTCAGAACATACCCCCCAAGCGATCGCTGGCCGTTCTTACCAAGTGCGGATTGGCCAGTACCTGACGGAGGGTTGGCAAATTTTCAGCACCCAGCCCCTTGCTTACATTGGCTTCTTTATTCTTGTTTCCATGGTTAATGTTGTGCTCAACAATATTCCAGGGGCTGGTCTAGTTGTTAGCACTATTCTGGCAGGACTTTTCTCCGCAGGCTACTACTTTTTTGGTTTTCAGATTGCCCGTAACCAAAGACCCGAATTTACTCACTTCTTCGGGGCGTTCAAGAATAACTACTTTTTGCCTGTCTTTTTGACAAATTTAATCATTAGTTTGATAACTAATCTCTTTGTTCTCAGTGCCGGTGTCCTATTTCTGGTTGCAGGGTTGCCGTTTTTGCAAAGTGTATTAGAGCAGGGCGCCGTTGAAGGTGCTGCCTCAGAGGCAGATACCAGACAATTGTTAACCCTCCTCGATCAACTCCCCCGTTTTCCTGAGGTGCTGACACCCGTTTTAATCTTGGGGGGGATTCTCCTGCTGCTGTTGGGGATTTACTTTGGGGTAGCCTATCTATTTGCCCTGCCTTTGGTGGTGGAGCACCGGTTTGACGTGTGGCCAGCCCTAGAAACCAGTCGCCGCTTGATCTCCCGTAGCTGGTGGAGCTTCTTTTTTCTCAACGTGTCAATTATTTTCTTCCATATTTTAGGCTTGTGCCTCTGCGGTGTGGGGCTGTTGGTGACAATTCCTTGGAGTAGTTGTGTCATTGTAGCAGCCTACCGCGATATTATTGGCCTAATTCCCTCCATCAGAGATACAAATTAGCTTTCTAGTTTTAGTGTAATGACGCTGCCTACCCTTGCAGAGATTAACCTCGACCCCTTTTGGATGCCCTTTACGGCCAATCGGCAGTTTAAGCAAAGCCCTCGCCTTCTCGTGTCAGCGGCGGGGATGTACTACACGAGTATTGATGGCCGCTCCATTCTCGATGCCACAGCGGGGCTGTGGTGTGTTAATGCCGGACACTGCCGCCCTGAAATCCGCAGCGCGATCGCTCAACAGGCTGCTACCCTGGATTTTGCCCCCACCTTTCAGATGGGGCATCCGGGACCCTTTCAGGTTGCCGATCGCCTGCGTGCCATTACCCCTGAGCCTCTCAACCATATCTTTTTTACTAATTCTGGCTCTGAGGCGGTGGACACAGCCTTGAAAATTGCCCTAGCTTACCATCGCTTGCGGGGGGAAGGCAGTCGCCAACGGCTCATTGGGCGTGAGCGGGGCTATCACGGGGTTGGCTTTGGGGGAATTTCCGTGGGAGGCATTGCCGCCAATCGCAAGTTCTTTGGTCCTCTTTTGGCAGGGGTAGATCATCTGCCCCACACCCACAATCTTGAGCAAAATGCCTTCAGCAAGGGGCAGCCAACGTGGGGAGCACATTTAGCCGATGAGCTAGAGCGGTTGGTGGCTCTGCACGATGCTTCAACAATTGCCGCTGTAATTGTCGAACCCTTGGCGGGTTCTACGGGGGTATTGATTCCGCCCCAAGGGTACTTGGAACGCCTGCGCGCCATTTGCGATCGCCATGGCATCCTGTTGATTTTTGATGAGGTGATCACCGGCTTTGGCCGTCTGGGTGCTCCCTTTGCCGGCCAATACTTTGGCGTGACGCCGGATCTGATTACTGTGGCCAAGGGGTTGACCAATGCGGCTGTGCCCATGGGGGCGGTCATTGTGCGCGATGAAATCTATGAAACCTTTATGCAAGGGCCCTTGGGGCAAATTGAGTTTTTCCATGGCTACACCTATTCGGGACATCCCCTTGCCTGTGCCGCTGCCTTAGCCACCCTAGAGATCTACGAAAAGGAAGCCCTATTTGAGCGGGCGGCTGCCCTTGCTCCCTATTGGCAGGAGGCCGTCCACAGCTTGCGGGGGCTGCCCCATGTCATTGATATTCGCAATTTGGGCCTGGTGGCGGGCATTGAATTGGCGCCGCGGGAAGGTCAAGGGGGTGCCCGTGGCTATGATGCCCTCTGCCGTGCCTTTGAGGCGGGGCTGCTGATTCGAGTTACAGGGGATATTATTGCCCTCTCGCCTCCGTTAATTGTGGAGCGATCGCACATTGATCAAATGATGGAGATTTTAAGTCGCGTTCTGCGGGAACTTCCTTAGCTGGCTGAGCGTCAGCAAAAGCACTCTCTCACCGGAGGCTTGTATGTTACGCTTCCTGTCGCTGGCCATCGGGAGTGTCGTGACCCTCCTGGCGATCGCTCCCCCAATGCGGGCGGCCTATCCTCTCTTTCCCAATCAGCCGGGGGTAGATGTCTTCTTCCCCGGCCTCGAGTCTTTTGGGCGGCCACAGACCCCGCAATACACTCCCTACAACCCCATCTTTTACCGTCCGCCGGGGCAATCCCAGACCTACATTATCGTACCGGTGCCCTATCCAGCTCGCCCTGTGATTTACTACTTGCCCTACGGCGCACCTGTTTATTCCCCCCACTTTCCCTATCCTTGTTATCCCTTTCGGTGTAGGTAAAGTGGGCGCTGCGGAGGAGCGATCCTGCTACAATAGCGGATAATTTAGCTTTTTTGAGAGGGGGTATGGCGCACTTAGCGATCGCGCCTGTATTGTTTCACTTGGCATTTCCGGTCAACAATCTAGCGGACACCAAAGCCTACTACATTGACGGCTTGGGCTGCGAACCAGGGCGGGAAAACGCCCACTGTCTAATCCTCAAGCTGTATGGCCATCAACTGGTGGCCCATGTCACCGCTGAACCCCTAACCCCACCCAAAAACATCTATCCGCGCCACTTTGGTTTGATTTTTTTGGCTCAGGCCGACTGGCAAAATCTGCGCGATCGCGTGGTCAAAAACGGGCTGGAATTTTATCAGCCGCCGCGCACCCGCTTTCCCAACACCCCCCTAGAGCATCAAACCTTCTTTTTGGCAGACCCCTTCCACAATCTCATTGAAATCAAGCACTACCGCAATGTAGAAGCCATTTTTGGCCTGCGGAATCACGCTTCCATTGGCGATACCTCCCCTGCATCTGTCTCCCCCTGTGAGTCATCTCATTCTCTATAGCAAGCCCGGCTGTCACTTGTGTGAAGGGCTACAGGAAAAGCTGGCTACTCTGAGGGAATTTACCCTTGAAGTACGCGACATTACTCGCTGCGAAGAGTGGTGGCAAGCCTATCAGTACGAAATTCCGCTGCTCTATTTGGTCATCGGCGAACAGGTCATTCCCGTGCCGCGCTTTTCTCCCCGTGCAAGTGCTGAACAGATTCGGCAGCGCCTCCAGCAATTGGCGGGTGGGAGCAAATCGGAGGCTGCCGATTGAGGGGATAATCAGCGTAGTACGCCAACAGGAAACTCACCTATGGTGGATTTGGGAGCGATGTTCTTTCGCGGGCGCGGGGTCAAGATCTCCCAGCAGTTTGCCGTAATCGGTCTGGGGCGCTTTGGCCGAGGGGTATGTGAAACCCTGCACGGCATGGGCTACGAGGTGCTAGGGAGTGACAACCAAGAGCGGTTAGTCAATCAAGTCCTGCAGGATCACATTGTGGATCATGCAATTCAATTGGACTCCACAGATCCCCAAGCCCTGAAGGAAGCAGGTCTGCTGGAATTTGAAACAGTGATTGTCGCCATTGGCAATCATGTGGATGCCAGTATCATCACTACGCTTAACCTAAAGGAAGGGGGCGTGCCCAATGTCGTTGCCAAGGCTTCCTCGGAGATTCACAAAAAACTGCTAGAGCGCGTCGGGGCAGATCGCGTGGTCTTCCCGGAATATGAGGCGGGTTGCGACTTGGCGCGATCCCTCACCCGACCGGCCATTCTCGATTGGTTTGATCTCGACCCTGAAAAAAGTATTGTGGAAATCAAGGTTCCCGAGGTATTTCACAATCGCACCGTTGCGGAGGTGGAACTTCGCAGTCGCTATGGCCTCAACCTGATTGCCCTGCGCTTTGATGACAAGTTTGAGATCAATCCCAGTCCTAGCCAAAAGCTCAAGAAGGGGGACGTTATGGTGGTGATTGGTGCCAATGAGGACATTGACCGCTTTTTGCGCAGTCAGCACATTCACTAGCAGGGGGTGAGGGCTTGTTTCCCTAGACCAGAACCGCCTCACACTGCTATGACGCCCTTAGCCAATGCTGGCTCCCTTTTGGGGGGTCGCAGACAGCAGGCAGAAGAGTGATACACTCATATTAACATTTGTAAACAATTGCCCCCTACCCTTTGAGATTGCCCCTATGAAGAACGCGCTTTACACTGCGGAGCAGGTGTGCCTGATTGGTCACATCTTGGCAATGGCCTTTGGTTTGGCGGGGTTACTTCTCGTGGTACCCCATCCTGAGTTTATTCTGGCCTTGCCCCCCTGGGGTCAGCAGCTCTTTCAGTGGAGCATGGCGAACGGCGGGGTAGTTTATATTGTCCTCGGGGCGCTGGCGATCGCTCTCCATACCTATCGCCACTTTGGCCTTGGCAAACTTCTCGGCTTTCTGCTGCCAGCAGTGGGAATTTCCCTCACCAGTGAACTGTTGGGTACCAGTACCGGCTTTCCCTTTGGCCATTACGGTTACCTCAGTGGCTTGGGGTACAAAATTGCTGGCCTTGTTCCTTTTACGATTCCCCTCTCTTGGTTTTATATGGGGCTGGTCACATTTCTATTCGCCTATAGCGGTTTCATAAGTCGTCCTCTGCGGGAAGGCAAACCGCTGGGCTTTGGGGCAGTCCTGAGCACCGTGGGCTTAGGAGCAATCTTTTTGACGGCCTGGGACTTTGTTTTGGATCCGGCCATGAGTCAAACGGCAGTCCCCTTCTGGCAATTTCAGGATGTGGGTGAGTTCTTTGGCATGCCCTACCGCAACATTTTGGGGTGGACAGGGACAGGGGCAATGTTTATGGGGCTGGCAATGATCACCTGGTGGCCAAAGCCGGTGGTGGTCAACCGCAGGCAACTGATTACCCCCCTGCTGGTCTATCTGGTCAACTTTGCCTTTGGCGCGGTGATTACGCTTACCTCCTTGGATCAGCGTTTTTGGATTCCCGCAACCCTAGGCTTTGTTTTAGGTGTCGTACCCGTCACGCTGCTGTGGTGGTTTGCTCAAACTTCTCTGGGGAAGACGGCAGTAGATCTTCGGTAGAGATGATTCCTGGGGGGAGAAGGGGCAATTCCTTCAAAGGAAATTAAAGGGGTCAACATCAATACTGAATCGCGTGGAGCCGGGACAGTGCGTCCTAAGGCCATTGAGGGCTTGACTCAGCCGCGGAAAATCTGTGGGTGAACCTTTCAGGAGAATTTGCCAGCGGTAGCGATCGGCAATTTTGGCAATCGCCGCCGGTGTTGGACCGAGAACTTCCCACGTGCCCTCTGCAACGGGTGGGAGTGCCTGTAACTGCTGGGCGATCGCCTGGGCTGTGGTGGCCACCTGCTCTGGATCAGGACTGCTGAGGCGCAGAAGGATGAGTTGGCCATAGGGAGGATAGCCCAAAGGCTTGCGGTTGCTCAGCTCCTGGGTGGCAAAGGTTTCCCAGTCGTACTGTTTTACCGCTTGGATGACCCCATGCTCAGGAACATAGGTTTGGAGGATAACTTGCCCTGGCGTACTGCCCCGCCCGGATCGCCCCGCCACTTGGGTGAGCACCTGAAATGCTCGTTCCGTAGCTTGATAATCCGGTAGATGGATCAGGCTATCGGCAGCTAAAATTCCCACCAAGGCCACCTGGGGCAAATCAATCCCCTTGGTCAACATTTGCGTCCCTACCATCACATCCGCCTCGCCGGCGGCAAACCGGCTCAACAGTTGGCGATGAGATCCTTTACGTTGCGTAGTGTCACTGTCAAAGCGCAGTACCCGCAACTGGGGAAACCGCTGATTGAGTTCCGCAACTACCCGCTGCGTACCGCCGCCAAAGGGTTTGAGATAGGGAGAGTCACAGCTGGGACACCGCCGAGGAAAAGCCTGCTGGTAACCACAGTAGTGACAGCACAGAACCGTTAGGTGGTCGCTAAACAGATGTGCGGTAAGCGAGACACTGCAGTGGGGACAGTACAGAGCCGTGCCACAACTGCGGCAGGACACAAACGTGCTATATCCACGCCGCGGGACAAAGAGAATGGCCTGCTGACCCCCTAGATTTGCCAACGCTTCCTGAAGAGGAAAACTGAGCATGGAGTAGTTCTTGCGGAGCAGCTCTTGGCGCATGTCCACAACGGTAATGGGGGGCAGGGGGCTACCGTGAATGCGTTCCGGCAGGGACAGAGGGTGAATCCGCCCCATTTGCGCTGCTTGCCATGTGCTCAGGGCAGGGGTAGCCGTTCCCAAAATCAAGGGAATGGACTGTTGGCGCGATCGCCATTCCGCCACCGTGCGGGCATGGTAGCAGGGCTGGGGTTGATCCTGCTTGTAGCTACTGTCGTGCTCTTCATCCAGAATCATCAGACCCAGCCCGACCAGGGGCAGAAGCACAGCAGATCGTGTGCCAATGACCACGCGCGGCTCCTGCAGGAGCGTCAAGCGCCAAGTGTCATAGCGCTCCCCCTCACTCAAGCCACTGTGATAAACCAACACCCGCTGTCCAAACCGCGCCCGCACCCGATCTGTCAACTGCGGTGTTAAGCCAATCTCCGGCACGAGCAGCAAGGCGGATCGCCCCCGCTCTAGACAGGCGGCAATGGCCTGTAGATAGACTTCTGTCTTGCCGGAGCCGGTGACCCCGTGGAGCAAAAAGGTTTCCCCCGTTTCTAAATGCTGCAAAATTTGTGCTAAGGCAGTGGCTTGGGCAGGCGTTAACGTTTTAGGCGCCTCTGGCGGAACCGCTACTCCCTGTTCAAGACGGCAAGACTGCTGCTCGACAATGGTAAGATACCCCTTGTCCGCAAGACGCCGCAGGGTTTGGGAGGTGGTGCCCATTGCTGTGAGTACCTCCTGCAGCGGACAGTCGCGACCCTGTTGCTGAAGATAGTGCAGGATCTGCCGCTGCCGCTGCGTTAGCTCCTCCCCTCCCTTCCCCTTCAGGAGCACCACCACCTGTTGGTGTTTAGGCTGTTGAGCGCTGGGTGCTGCCAGATAGGTCTCCACTAAGCCGAGACGTTCGAGTTCACTGAGGGCTCGCCGCACTTTGGGAAAGTGTTGCTGGAGGTAGCGCACACTGTAGTCCCCACTGCCTTTGCTCTGGAGAAAGCGCAGCAGATGTTGCCCCTGCTCAGACAGGGGAGGAATGCCCTGTTGGCGGCGCAGACGTACCCGCCGTTGTGCTCTCCCCAAAACCCCCGGCGGCAGGGCAGTGCGCACCACTTGGATCAAAGGCGTGCAGTAGTAGGTGGCAATCTGCTCTAGGAACGCCCAATAATCTTTTGGAAAAAGCTGCTGGTCAACAATTTCTAGGAGCGATCGCAAGCGCGCTGGCTCCACTGTCGGGGGCGGCTCTGCTTGGACTTCCAGAACAATTCCCCGCACCACTTGGGCACCAAAGGGCACCTCCACCACATCGCCCCCCTGCACCGCCCAATTCTTGGGAACACTGTAGGTGTAGGCGTCAGTCGCCCCCACACAATCTACCAAGACCTTAGCATAGGCCGGGCACTGTGCCATAACAGGGGTAGAACTAACAAGGCTCATAGGCGGAAAAAAATGCCTCGAAGGGTTTGGACAACTTTACTACTCCTACCGCTCCTTGCCCAGAACCCCAATTTACCCCAAGCCAACCGCCATGGAGACTACCCTCTCCGCACTGATCATCGCACTTGGGTGGTGGTGGACTCAGATAGGCAAGGCCTCAACTGTCGGTGGTCACCCCAAGTCCCAAAGGCGTGGTATAGTCCCCTGGCCAAGTGGCCGCGGACAGACATTTGGCGCTGGCCTGTGGTGCGTCGCTTTCCACGCGGCACGGTGTTGAAGGCAAATCTTGCCCCAGCCGGTTTTGCCATGATCCCTGATGATCGTGGTCTGCCTTGGCTGAAGGTGACCCTTGGGAAGGACAATCAGATTTGCTTGGTGCGAGCCAACCGCCATTTTATTCGTCCGCGCTAGCAAGGGGCTGAGACCCTTGTCTTTCTGGGGAACATGGGAGGATAAAGGAAACGCCTCCTCACCCCTCTGTTTTTCGATGATCTTTACGAAGCACAAATGATTGCGATCGCCCGTCAACTGTGGGCAGCAAGCCAAACTTCCCGAAACTTCCTGAGCCAATTGCGGGAGCAAATCCGCATAGAAAACAAGCTGCTCGGTTGGGCTATGGAACAGCCGTGCCTGCGGGTACAACTTTTTCGGCCCATTGACTGTCTGCCTAGCCTGCGCAGCAAAAGCGAGGTGGCTCGCCATCTCCAAGAGTACCTCAGTGACCCCGCTGTGGAACTGCCGGAACGCTTGAAAAAGCTCCTCAACTTTGCCCAACCCGATTCACTGCCAGCGCAAGCAGCGGCCACCACATTTATGACTGCCGTGCAAGCCCTTGCCCACAAATACATTGCCGGCGAAACCACCGAACAGGTGCTGAAAACCATTGGCCATTTGGGCAAGCAGGGCATGCTGGTGACCATGGATATTCTAGGGGAGGCGGTAATTACAGAGGCCGAGGCGCAGCAGTATCGCGACGCTACCTTGACTTAATGGCGCAACTCAGCCCCTTAGGGCAGCGGGCGGGAGTCAACCCGGTACAGGTTTCCGTGAAGTTGACGGCCTTCTACTCCTACCTGCTACAATTTCCTGAGCCGCGCGTCATTACCGAGAATGTGCAGCGCCAAGGCTTTGCACCCATTGCTGGACTGGATAATTAATGCCGACGGGCAATCCGCTACTTGTTGAAATTCAGGAGCGCATTAGGGCAGTGGGCGCCATTTCCTTTTGTGAGTTTATGGATTTGGCGCTGTATGCCCCACAGGGGGGCTACTATAACCGACCTCAAATGCAAATCGGCCGAAGGGGCGACTTTATCACCTCCGGTAGTCTGACTAGAGATTTTGCCGAACTCCTCACCGAGGCCTTTGTTCAGATGTGGCACGCTTTGGATTGTCCCCAACGGTTTACACTACTGGAAATGGGCGCTGGTGAGGGGGAGTTTGCTGATGTTGTCTTAGGTTATAGTCAAGCCACCTATCCCGATTTCTTTGCCGCCCTAAAGTATCAGATTCAAGAACAATCCCCCAGTTTACGGGAGCGCCAACAGCAACGCTTGGCACGTTGGGGCGATCGCCTGTCCTGGCAAGGTGCTGAGACCCCTGCGGAATCGATCATCGGCTGTATCTTTAGCAATGAACTGATCGATGCTTTTCCGGTGCATCGGCTGCAATGGCAGGGGGGCAACTGGCAGGAAATTTATGTAACCCTCGATAAGCAAGGAGCCTTTCAAGAGGTGTTGCGCCCCCTGAGGGAGGATCGCATCCATGAGTACTTTGCCACTATCGGCATTGATCCACAGCAGCAGGGCTATGCCGACGGCTACCGTACTGAAGTCAATCTGCGCCTTATCCCGTGGTTAAAAGACCTCAGCCAGCGCCTTGAGCAGGGCTTTGTTCTTACCATTGACTATGGGTATCCCGCACATCAGTACTACCATCCTGCCCGCTGTGAGGGCACCCTACAGTGCTACTACCGCCATCGCCGCCACAACAATCCCTATAGTTTTGTTGGCGAGCAGGACATCACAGCTCATGTGGATGTGACTGCCTTGACTCGCTACGGGGAAAAGTTTGGCCTTGAAACCCTGTATATCACCCGTCAGAGTTTGTTTCTCATGGCCCTAGGCTTGGGCGATCGCCTCCTTGCCCAACAACAGAGTAATGGCCATCTCCTCCACGCCTTAAACCGCCATCAATCCCTACACCAACTCATTGATCCTCTAGGCCTCGGTGGCTTCTACGTCGTTCTTCAGGGCAAACAGGCCACCCTAAAACTGCCGCCCTTACAGGAAGCAGATCAGGTATTCAGAGCAACTCAGAGGGGGACTTCCCCAAGGTTGCTCAACGACTGAGAGCCACATCCCGTTGCGGAGCTGGCAAAAGAGACCGATAGTACTCCTCCAGTTGCTGGGTGGCGGCAGCCCAACTCCAGCGTTCTGCCTCTTGGCGGGCATTTTGGCGGAGGGTCTCGCGGTCACCCGGCGAGTCAAAAAGACGTTGACAAGCCGTGATCGCTCCCGTAGGATCCGCTGGATCAAACAAAAAGCCATTCACTCCATCAGTGACAATATCGGGAATTCCCCCACTATTGGCCGCCACCACCGGACAGCCTGCCGCCATCGCCTCTAAGAGAACCAAGCCAAGGGTTTCCGTGCGTGAGGGAAAAATAAAGACATCCGCCGAGGCAAAGGCCGCCGCCAAGCGTTCACCCCGCAGATAGCCGACAAAATGGGTGGGTGTACCGGCAAAGTGTTTTTCTAGGGCATCTCGATGGGGGCCATTGCCCACTAGGGCCAGTCTTGCCTGCGGTATCTGCTCTAGGATGGGTTTAATTTGCTCAATTTCCTTTTCAGCCGAGAGGCGACCCACGTAAAGGAGCAGGGGAGCATCTGGATGCCCTTGACTGAGAAAATGTCGCATTTCTTGACTTTGGCGTTGGGGATGGAACAATTCCACATCCACGCCCCGCTGCCAGAGATGGAGATGGCGAATCCCGTGGGCTTTCAGTTCCGCCACCATTGCTGTCGAGGTACACAAATTCAATTGAGCGCGGTTATGCCCCCAGCGCAGCAGTGACCAGAGGACTTCCTCAAGAAACCCTAGGCCATAGTACTTCAGATATTGGGGCAGGTGGGTATGGTAGGAGGCCACTAAGGGTAATTGCAATTTCTCCGCATAGTACAAACCCGCCAACCCTAAAACAGCCGGATTGGCCACATGGATCAGATCGGGTTCAAAGGTGGCTAGGGCTTTACCAATGGCGGGTCGCGGCAGGGCTAATTTGAGTTCAGGATACAATGGGAGGGGAAAACCGGAGACACCGTAGATCTGCGCGCCTTCATAATGATCTAACCCACCCTCAGGAGCCACCACCAACACCTGATGCCCATGGCGTTGCAGATGGCGTACAGTTTGACACAAACGGGTAACAATGCCATCAATTTTGGGCAGAAATGTCTCGGTAAATAGCGCGATCCGCATTTCGGTAACCTGAATGGAGAGGGATTTTTCCCATTCTCGAATCAGGGGGGTCTTGGCGCAACCCGTCGGAGCCAAAAAGTTTCCTTCCTAAGGAGGGGTAAACAGTGGCGAAAACAGAATTGTTAATGGCGATCGCTGGCCTGAATCGAGGTATTCTAGCTACCCCTCGCGATCGCAAACAGGTGGCCGCTCTTGCCACCTCCCTTGAGAAGAGCAGCAGCAGTCATGGGATGGGTACAAAACTTGATTTTCTGCGGGGAGGTCAATAGGTCTAACAAGGGACTAAGTGGTGTACTCGGCATTGATTTTCACATAGTCGTAGCTAAGATCACAGCCCCAAGCGAGACCACGACCATGGCCGTGGCCGATACTCACTTCAATAACCACGGGATGTTCAATGGATTGTTGGCCGCTGGCATCCACGCTGGCAGTGGCTTGGTTCACCAAGTAGGCATTGGCAGCGGCGCGATCAAAGGGCAGAGGTTGACCTTGGCACATCATTGGAATCCCGCCAAGGGAAATAGCCAGATTGCTGGCATCAAAGGGCACCCCGGCGCGACCAGCGGCGGCAGCAATACGTCCCCAATTGGGATCTCGGCCATAGATGGCGGATTTCACCAGCATGGAGCCGGCAATGGTTCTGGCCACTTGGCGTGCGGCTACATCATCACTGGCACCGCTCACCTGCACTTCAATGAGGCAGGTTGCTCCCTCGCCGTCACGGGCGATCGCCTTTGCCAAATGGACACAGACTGCGGTCAACATTTCCTCCAGACGAGTTGCCGCAGGTCCTGGCTCTGTAATTGCCGGGGTGCGGGATTGGCCATTGGCCAAAGCAATGACACTGTCATTGGTGCTGGTATCGCCATCAACCGTAATTTGATTGAAGGAGCGATCGCAGGCGCGTTGCAGCATCTCCTGCCACAGATGGGGAGATACGGCGGCATCACAGGTAATAAAGGCCAGCATCGTCGCCATATTTGGGTGAATCATTCCTGAACCCTTAGCGATGCCGCCAATGCGAACGGGTTGGTCTTCCCAGATGGCTTCAAGAGCAATTTGCTTAGGCACTAAATCTGTCGTCATAATGGCACGGGCAGCAGCCTCCCCATTGTTGGGGCTTAAGCTTGCCGTCAGGGTGGGCAAAGCTTGGCGTATTTTCTCCAGGGGAATCGGCTGACCAATGACCCCTGTTGACGCCACCAGCACCATCTCTGGACTGACTCCTAAGGCCGTTGCCACCATCTCCGCTTGGGCTAAAACTGCCTGCCAGCCCTGTTCGCCGGTGGCAGCATTGGCTTGACCGGAATTACACAAAATGGCTTGCGCTGTTCCCTTCGTTTGTAACCGCTGACGACAGTAGGTTACAGGGGCTGCACACACGTGGTTCGTTGTAAATACCCCAGCGGCAATCGCCGGCACGTCGGAAACAATCAATGCTAGATCCGCTGCCCCTGAAGCTTTTAATCCTGCTGCCATTCCCGCAGCCCGATATCCTTTGGGGGCAGTGACCCCACCTGTAATCCGTTGCCAGTGACCCATAACGTCGTCAACCAGAGAATCGTTGCGATTATATCAGGGCTATTTCCCAAAAGAGCGACGATTAAGGGTTTTTGCAGAAGTCTAGGGGAGCAGTTATGCCCTGAGGGGCAGGGCGATCGCTCGCTAAGCAATGAAGAAATGAAGCCGTCAGCTCAATGAGCAGTTGTCCCTTAGCGGCGGGGATGGGAATGGCGTTGATTGGCCGGTTGGCGGGTTGATCCTCACCCCCCCGCTGGTGGGAGGACTTTTGGCAACGGCACCAACAAAATACCGGTCAAACCCGCGAAGAAGCCCTAGAACTGTTGCGCCGATTGCGGGGCAAAAACGCAGCGGGAACCGGAAGAGGCACTGAAGGCATTAAAAAAATCACCTCGGTAAAGTTAACGCCGCTGCTGTTTGCTGACCCACTTGCGGCTAAAGTGCAGTTCCATGCCGACGCTTTCTGCCCAGACTTGTAATTGCTTGAGGAAAGCTTGGCGATCGCTCCCTTGAAGAACGGCCAATTGATCGGCAGCTTCGAGGGCATAGGGATAGCCCTGGCCGGTAATCAGTTCCCCACAGAGCCAGCGAATCACCGGATCCAGTAATCCTTCTCTGTAGATCCACAGGGGCAGTTCCAAGCGCACCGGATACCCGTGATGGGCCTTGAGGTAGCAAAAGCCAATACCCTTTGCCCAAGAGCCATAGCTTCCAAGGATGCCGCCGCGATCGCAGACAAAAACCGGTGAGCGATCGCCCCACTGGGTCAAAACGGTATTTAACAGTTGGGCATCTGAGAGGTGTGGACTAGGCGGCAGATTTGCTAGATGCCCCAAAAGGGTTACTAAATCCCGCGCTTGGGAGCTATCAATGTAAGCCACGAGGGGAATCCGACGTTTCAGGCTGGTCTCTAGGGTTTGGCAAAGAGCCGCAACATATCGTGCTTGCCATTCTGGGGCGTAGGACTCCGCAAAGGTCGCCACAAAGGAGCCGTCAAACAATAACAGTGCCGGGGCAGCTACTTCAGCCATGCGCTCCTGGAGAGTTTTCAATTCCAGTTCAAAGCGGCGTAGGTGCACATAGCGTTCGTGGAAGCGGTAAATTTGGGGCTGGCGCAACTGTTCTTCCGCTTGGCGCAGTTCCGCCGGCGTAATCAGTTCTAAGGCAATTTCTTTGGCATAGGAGCCATTTCCCCGGTGGGGATTGAGAAACCAACCTGCCTGCACTACTGCCACGGGTAAGGAGAGCTCTTCACTGGGCAGAATCTGGGAGCCATCCACCGCCACAGTGGTGACATCCATGAGTTGAGTTCTTGCCCACTCCCGCGCCGCCTGACGATGGGGCCACTCTACCCCCAAAGGAATGCGCCACCCCTGAGGCCACGGTTCAATGGGACAGGCTCCCCAATCGGTGATCTGCGGATCCATGGCAGCGGTGATGTCGGGAAGCGTTTTTTGTTGCCATGTCCCTAGAGCCTGTTGATAGTCCTGTCGCACTTGAGCAAGCGCTGTGTCATAGTTGAGAAAGTCAGCCTTTTTGTGATTTAGTTGCTGCACCAGTTGGGAAAGGGGTAACACCATAACCAAGAATAGAGTCGAGAAACGCCTGTTGCTATTCTCATCAGAATAAGTATGGGTTTGCCTTGTGTCCCCTCCTGCAGTAAATATTAAGGTGTCCACTGACCCTCCCCCAAAAACTGTGAAGGCACTTAATCTCCTTGGCTCCACCGGCTCCATTGGTACCCAAACCCTTGACATTGTTGCCCAATATCCCGATCGCTTTCGGGTCGTTGGCCTTGCCGCCGGACGCAACCTAGGGCGACTCATTCCCCAAATTCGCCAATTTCAGCCGGAGATTGTCAGTATTGCCGACCCCAATCAACTGCCCGAACTGGAGGCGGCATTGGCGGATCTGCCCCAAAAACCGCACTTGGTGGCTGGCGAAGCAGGGATTGCGGCGGTGGCGGCCTATGGGGATGCCGATGTGGTGGTGACAGGTATTGTCGGCTGTGCGGGTCTGGTGCCCACAATTGCCGCCATTAAAGCGGGCAAGGATATTGCCTTGGCCAATAAGGAAACGCTCATTGCCGGTGGTCCGGTGGTTTTGCCGCTACTTCAAGAGTACGGTGTCAGGCTCTTGCCCGCCGATTCTGAGCATTCGGCTATTTTTCAATGTTTGCAGGGGGTGCCGGAAGGCGGACTGCGGAAGATTATTCTTACTGCCTCAGGGGGCGCCTTTCGGGATTGGCCCGTGGAGAAACTCTGCCAAGTCACGGTGGCCGATGCCCTCAAACATCCCAACTGGTCAATGGGGCCAAAAATTACCGTGGACTCGGCGACCCTGATGAATAAGGGTCTAGAGGTGATTGAGGCGCATTACCTTTTTGGCGTGGACTACGACAACATTGAGATTGTCATCCATCCCCAAAGCATTGTTCACTCGCTAATTGAGTTGCAGGATACCTCCGTACTGGCGCAGTTGGGCTGGCCGGATATGCGGTTGCCGTTATTGTATGCCCTCTCGTGGCCAGAGCGGATTCCTACGAATTGGTCAGCGTTGGATCTGGTGAAGGCGGGAAGTCTGACCTTTCGATCGCCGGATCACCAGAAGTATCCCTGTATGGGGCTGGCCTATGCTGCGGGTCGTGCCGGCGGGGCGATGCCGGCGGTGCTCAATGCAGCCAATGAGGAGGCAGTGGCCCTCTTTATTGCCGAGGCCATTTCCTTCTTGGAGATTCCGCGGCTGATTGAGATGACCTGCGATCGCTACTCTGGCCAAAACATTCGCAACCCCAACTTAGAGGACATTTTGGCCGCCGATCGCTGGGCACGGCAGACAGTACAGGAATTGGCGCAACGGGGAGCCAGCCCGATGGTTGCTCTCTAGGAGTTGTGCCAAAATACCATCAGATTGCTTCAGAGGAGAGCCAATGGATACCCGTGCATTCAAGCGATCGCTCCACAGTTCAGAAAACTACCACCGCAAGGGCTTTGGCCACGGTGAGTCAGTGAACCGGCAACTCCAAGGGGAGTATCAAAGTTCTCTGATTCAGCAAATCCGTGCCAATGGCTATCGTTGGCAAGAGGGGGATGTGACGATTCGCTTGGCGGAGGCCTTTGGCTTTTGTTGGGGAGTGGAGCGGGCCGTGGCCCTTGCCTATGAAACTCGCACCCACTTTCCCACGGAGCGCATCTGGATCACGAATGAAATTATCCATAATCCCTCGGTGAATGAGCGCCTGCGGCAAATGGCCGTGGAATTTATTCCGGTGGTCAACGGGGTCAAGGACTTTAGTGACGTGCGCCCAGGGGATGTGGTGATTTTGCCCGCCTTTGGGGCCAGTGTCCAAGAGATGCAACTGCTGAATGAGCGCGGCTGTACGATTGTGGATACCACCTGCCCGTGGGTCTCAAAGGTGTGGCACAGTGTGGAAAAGCACAAAAAGGTGAGCTTCACCTCGATTATTCACGGCAAGTATAACCACGAAGAGACAATTGCCACCAGTTCCTTTGCGGGCACCTATTTGATCGTCCTCAACCTAGAGGAAGCCCGCTATGTCTGCGACTATATCCTCAAGGGGGGCGATCGCGAGGCCTTCATGGCCAAGTTTGCCAAGGCCTGTTCTGTGGGCTTTGATCCCGATCGCGATCTGGTGCGCGTCGGCATTGCCAATCAAACCACCATGCTCAAAGGGGAAACAGAACAAATCGGCAAATTATTTGAGCGCACGATGATCCAAAAATACGGCCCCGATCGCCTCAATGAGCACTTCATGAGCTTTAACACGATTTGCGATGCCACCCAAGAGCGCCAAGATGCAATGCTGAATTTAGTCAAGGAACCGCTAGATTTAATGGTTGTAATTGGGGGCTACAACTCCTCGAATACCACCCACCTTCAAGAAATTGCCATTGAGCATGGCATTCCTTCCTATCACATTGACTCTGCGGATCGTATTGGGCCGGGGAATCGCATTGAGCACAAACCCCTGCATCAGCCCCCCACGGTGACTGAAAACTGGCTGCCGGATCGCCCCCTCACCATTGGCATTACCTCCGGTGCCTCTACCCCCGACAAGGTGGTCGAGGAAGTGCTCAATAAAATTTTTGCCCTGCGCTCTGTGGCTGCTGTTTCCTAAGTTGGAGATTCCTGAGTCAAATCCCAAGCGGGCGATCGCTGGCAACTGATCTCGTAGAGAGCAATGCCCACCGCCACTGAGGCATTGAGGCTCGGGGTGCGCCCCGCAAGGGGAATCGCAACCATTTCATCGCAGTGCTTCTGGGTTTGCAGGCTAATCCCTTCCCCCTCACTGCCAACCACAAAGACGGTGGGGCGATCGAAGGTGATCTTGGGCAGGGGCACCGCTCCCCGCTCCGAAAGACCATAGATCCAATAGCCTGCCTGCTTCAGGGTTTCAAGAGCTTGGTTGAGGTTGACCACCCGTGCCACGGGCAAATACTCCAATGCCCCTGCGGCTGCTTTAGCTACGGTTGCCGTAATACCGACGGCGCGCCGTTGAGGAATAATCACTCCCTGCATCCCCAGCGCCTCTGCTGTGCGGATCATGGCACCGAGATTTTGCGGATCGGTAATCCCATCGGCCGCCAAGAGCACGGGTTGATTCACAGTAGCCGCTTTGGCCAATAAATCCTCTAAAGACCAGTAATTGTAGGCCGCCACCTGCATGGCAATCCCCTGATGGCGCCCCCGCTGGCACAGTTGGTCAAGACGTTCGGGGGTCACGGTATCAATAACGGCGCCCTGCTGTTTGGCTTCATTCAAGCGTTGATGAAAGCGCGGATCGTAGCGCAGAGAGGGAATCACCCAGATACGGTTGCAGGGGCGGCCACTCTCAAGGGCTGAGAGCACTGCATGGCGACCGTAGAGGAGTTCGGGGGCATCCTCAGTGGGGGCAGGTGGGGGAGATTTCCTAACGGGTTTGGCCGGTGTGTGCCGTGGGGAGCGAGGAGGACGGGTCGCAGTCAGGCGATTTTTTTTGCGGGGACGAGGTTTCTCGGTCATCGAAGCGTCGTTAGGGTAGCAACTCTCCCCTAGGGCGTTCGCTGAAACATCGCAAGGGGGCGATCGCCATCATAAAACGTCAGGGTATTTCCCTCAATGCGGTAGCGATTGGTTTGCTCAAGACTCTGCAAAAATGACATCTCTATCCTTTGAGCCCGCTGACCGATGCAGACTCGCCGTGTTGTCGCAACTGCCGAAAACCGCAATTGTTGGCCATTGACGCTGTAGCCACCGTTAAAGTTATTACAGCCACTAAAGCCCGTTGCTCGCTGGGCCCTGCCATCAAACTCAATAAACACAGTATTCATCGGATTGCGCGGTGGCATTGGCGGCATATTGGCGAGGCGCTGAAGTTGCCAGCGGCCACTGAGGGGACTTTCCGTCGCACCCGCTTCAAAGGTCAACAGCAGGCGATCCTCCTCAAACAGTTGTAGGGTATTTCCTTGAATGCGGTAGCGGTTGGTGCGGCTCAGCCCCTGTAGCATCTGAGTTTCCACACTCTGAAGCAGCTCTTGACTACATAGGCGTTGGCTGGTGGCTAAGGGGGCAAAAAGGAGGCGTGGGCCGTTGGCGGTGTAGCCACCATTAAAGCTATTACAGCCGGTAAAACCACCGGCACGGCGGTTGGCACTATCAAACTCAATAAAGGCGGTATCCACCGGAAAGGCTTGATTACCTATGCCTCTGAGGTGCCACCGCTGACCGCTGAGGCTCAGTTCCGAAGGCTGGGAGGGAGTGTTATTCGCCATTGGTTGGGTGGAAATGGCCACAGGCACCAAGCGCGGCAAAGGCAAAAGCCCCCCTTCGAGGCGATAGGTCACGGTGCTGATGCGGCTAGGACAGCAGAGGGGATCATTAGGGCTATAGCGGGCAAACTCTGCCGTGAATGTACCGTCGTTTTGGAACTTGACCTCACCAAGAAACGAGCCATCAGCGCGGGAATCCATCAGATTCGGGGATAAGGTTCCCAAGTAGAGTCCTCTATAGAAGACAAAGGCTTGATACCCCATCGGGCGACACATGCCATCAAAACCACTATTGCCAAGAATAATTTCCACGTTCTGATGGCGAATGGGTGTACCCACCAGATACCAGCCCCGCTGTTGAATTAGGCGATCTGCCATGGATTGGGGCGATCGCAGGGTACTGCGACAGCGGTTCAACTCCCCAGGATTGAGATTGCCCCGTGGGGGAATCTCTAGGATCGGCAGGCTGGGATTCCAGTTGCGTGGCGGTTGATCGAGCCAAGATGGGGGTGCAGCAAAACTGATCGGGGCGATCGCCAGCGTTGTTGCAGCTATGGAGAAGGTTGCCAAGCCAGCGGCAGCGGGAAACTTAATCATGGTGAGGAAAGACCGAATTCTGGGAGGTATCTGTAGGGACGTGAAAGCAGGATAGGAGTTCCCTAGGGTTTCCCTCGCAAAAGATTCAAAAACCTTTAGAAGATTCCCTTCACTAAACACCCTAGAGCCAGCCTTTGGGCAATGGGGTCGTGGCCATAGCTAAAGACGCGGGGCAAATCGGGATGGAGCTGCTGGGCAATCTCGTGGTAGGCATAGGGACTGCCATAGACCACCAGACCCATCAACTGATTGTGGGTTTGGAGCCATTCTAGGGTGGCGATCGCTGGCACACTTAACCCTGCTTTGCCGCGGAAGGGGTTGCCACGGCAAAATACCTGCACTAAGGTCGGTGCCCTGGAGAAGCCCTCAATCATTGTCAGGGGTGTTTGCTGATCAATCACCACCCGTTGGTCAAATCCCCAAGTGGGAGGCAGTGTCAATGCTGGACAGGTGCAGTTCAAAAAGCCGGCGTTTAGCGCATCATCCACCACCAGACAATTCACCCCTGAGGTAACGGGTTGCCAAGCTTGGCCAGCCCGCTTGATACTTTCTTGGGCAATGGCGGTGGCCACTTCAACGGCCGGGGTGGTCTGGAGATAGTCCAACTGTAACGAAAGGGGCAGCAAACGCGCCTTTGCTGCTTGAATTCGAGCTACAGAGGCCTGAATCCGCTCGTAGGGAATCCGCCCCGACTCAACAGCCGCAACCACCGCTTCAATGGCGGCGGGGGGATCCAAGGGCATGAGCAGAATATCGGCACCCGCTGCTACGGCTTTGACAGCAGCTTCCGCAGTACCGTAGCTGTGGGCGATCGCCCCCATGACTAGGGCATCGGTCACAATTAGCCCCCTAAACCCCATCTCTTGGCGAAGGATGCCTGTGAGAATTTGGGGCGACAGGGTTGCGGGTTGCTCGGCATCCAAGGCAGGGAGATGCACATGGGCACTCATCACCGCATCCACGCCTGTTTGAATTGCAGCAACAAAGGGCGGCCATTCAATGGCTTGCAGGCGATCGCGATTGTGGGGAATCACAGGCAGTTGCAAGTGGGAATCGGTTGCTGTATCCCCATGGCCGGGAAAGTGCTTTGCTGTTGTTAGCACTGGATAGGTTTTTGCCCCTTGAATAAACGCCGTTGCAAGGGCACTCACCACCTCTGGCTCCTCACCAAAGGCGCGCACATTAATCACCGGGTTGGCGGGATTGTTATTCACATCCACCACGGGAGCTAAAACCCAGTTCAAGCCGATGGCCAAGGCCTCTGCTGCCGTGGATGCTCCCATTGCCCTTGCCAGATCCACTGCCCGTTGTGGATTCCTTTGGGCGATGGCTCCTAAAGCTGCCGGGGGCGGAAATTGTGTTGCACCGCTAAAGCGTTGACCAACCCCCTCCTCAATGTCAGCCGCCAACAGCAGGGGAATTGTTGCCCAAGATTGGAGTTGCCGACAGCGCTCTGCCACTTCAACGGCACTGCCCCCCAAGAGAATCACCCCCCCCACGCCCCAGTCTTTAATCCAGTGTTTTAGGGTGTCTTGGGGCGGTTCCCAAGCAGGATATTGAATCTGGCGATCGTAGAGGTAGCCACTGGCGCGTACAACCACCATTTGTGCCACCTGTGCCCGTAGTGAAAGATCAGAAAGAGGGGGAATAAATGTCATGGGTGTAATCTCATTCAGAACAAAATTTCACAAATCAATAATTTCCTTATTCAGCATATAAAAAATTGTCTCAAACTCCCTCAGGCAACTTATCTGATTTTTTATACTAAAAGTACAGCCTTTACCTAATGATGGTGAGGTGAGGTTCGATTCCGTTGCTGCGGTGTTCAATCATTAAGCCAAAGGCTGGAGCCTAAATCGCTTTCTTTAGGAGTTGACCTATGTTAAAAGCACTACGTGAGAAATTACAAGGGATGATGGTCTTTTTGATGGAGGCATTTGGGCGCATCTTCACCCCTCGCAACGATCACTATCCTTCCACGGGGGCACAGCCCTTCACGGGAACGCCCGCCCGTAAGAGTTAGTTACTGTCTTCCACAAGCAGAATCCCTGTAAAGACCTTGCAGGTAAAAATCACTAAACTAGTATTAGTTCCGCATCAGCTCCGCCAAAGCGGCAAGTAGGGGGCTGGTGCAGTTTTTTATGAGCTTGGGGCGATCGCCAAAACTGTCAAAATCCAGAGATAATGTTCAGTGCTAAAAGTACTCCTAAAAGGGTGCAACCGGCAAATTTAACAGCATATTGCAGAATTAGTTAAGGAATATTTCAGATATTGAATTTTCGGTTAACATTTGAGGATTCTCGAATGCCTATGCTAGCCTAAAAGTAGGCACAGAAAGAAAGGGTAACGATAAGAGTGAACTTAAGGCTTGTGCCTCCCAGTCCTTGAGTTCAGGATAAAGCAAAGTTACTCCAAGATAAATCTCACGCCTGTCTTGCGAGTAACATCAAAATCAATCCTTTGAGCTTCAGCGTTGTATCTTTGTTCTCTTGCTTTATCCAGCCTTATCGTTCGTGTGGTTACTGCCGAGTCCCCATCCTGTCGTCCATGGGAGTTAAGGCACTACTAGGTAACCTCCTAGTCTCTAGAGTCGTCAACGTTGACAGCAATCTATTACCTAGTGTCCATGCTCCAAGCTTGATCGGTTGAGATCGCAAAGGGGGTTGGATCGCCAGCTAAAACCACGTTTTGTCCACGTTAGTTGTTGAGTTAAACATCGTCGTTGCTAACTTGTAAAGGGGTCTTGCTGCCGTCAGCTTGACCCCCTCGTTTTATTTTTAGGCTATGGTGCTAGTTGCGGTTGTCGCATTGCTCGTGCCAGTTCTGCCGCCACCTCTGGGCGCGAAAACTCTGGGGGTGGCAATTCTCCGCGCCGCAGCATTTCCCGTACCTTGGTGCCGGAGAGGTGAATGCGCTCTTCCGGTTTACTGGGACTGGTTTTACTGGTGGCCATGGACTGGGTGCGGGTGCAGTAGAAGGCATGCTCAAACTTCAAAGGAATAATCCCTAGGGCTGCCGGGTCAAATTCATCAAAAATATGCTGGGCATCATAGGTGCCATAGTAATCCCCCACGCCCGCGTGATCGCGACCGACAATAAAGTGGGTACAGCCGTAGTTTTTGCGCACTAGGGCATGGAAAATGGCCTCCCGCGGTCCGGCATAGCGCATGGCTGCTGGGTTAATGGCCAGCACTACCCGATCCTTAGGGAAGTAATGTTCCAACACAATTTCATAGCAACGCATGCGCACATCGGCGGGGATGTCATCCTCCTTCGTGGCACCCACGAGGGGATGCAAAAAAAGGCCATCCACAATTTCAAGGGCGCATTTCTGGATATATTCATGGGCGCGATGGATGGGGTTGCGGGTTTGGAAACCAACAATTGTCCGCCAGCCTTTTTGGCGAAAGAGGGCACGGGAATCTACCGGATCAATGCAATAGTTGGGGAATTGGGGATGGGGATGCCGCTCTAGGAGCCAAATGGGGCCTGCTAGGTTAACTTCTCCCTGTTCATAGAGCACCTTGACGCCGGGGTGTTTGTCATCTTCGGTGCGATAGACACAACGAGCCTCACGGCGTTTGTCATAGGTGTATTTTTCGGTGAGTTCGAGAATCCCCAAAAACTGACCCGCTGCGTTATCAAGACGAATAGTTTGGCCAATTTCTAAGGGGGCAGCCACTTCAGCCCTGACAGAGAGAGTGATGGGAATAGACCACGGCAGGCCATTGGCAAGGTACATTTCTTCGACCACTCGCTCGTAGTCGGCCTGTCCCATAAATCCGGTTAGGGGACTAAACCCACCAATGGCAATGAGTTCTAAGTCAGAAACGGCTCGCTCATCAAGAGTCACGCGGGGCAATTCATCGGCGCGGGCAAGCCAAGCCTGTTTTTGTTCAGGGGAGAGAATGCGATTCACGAGAATACCGCCGTGGGGGGCGATCGCGTCCTTTGTTTGTACGGTTACGGATGAACTCAAGGTCGAACTCCTTTTGGGCAAAATGAACGCGTTGCAAAACTTCATAAGATAGAAGTCATTATTGGACGAATGGGTGCAGGAGACAACGGGTGGATCTCTATCGCTACGGTGTGCAGCGAGATTGGTGCTGGCGCGGGTGGCAGAGTCGCTACAGTTTTTGGCAGCCCGCTTCCCCTGGGGGAACACCGCTGATCCTACTCCACGGCTTTGGGGCATCCCTACGGCACTGGCGATACAATCTTCGGGTCTTAGGAGATTATCAGCCGACCTATGCCCTTGATTTAATAGGGTTGGGGGCAGCGGAAAAGCCTAGTGCTGCCTACGGTGCTGAATTTTGGGCGGCTCAGGTTCATGCCTTTTGGCAAGGAATTGTCGGGCAACCGGCGGTGATTGTTGGCAATTCCATTGGCGCATTGATTGCCCTCACCTGTGCCTATCGCTATCCCCAGATGGCAGCGGGGGTGGTGATGCTGAGTCTGCCGGATCCGGCGGTGCGCGAGGAACTGATTCCCAGGGCGATCGCCCCCCTTGTGAGTGGAATTGAACAGATTTTCACGGCTCCTTGGTTGTTGCGCCCTCTTTTTTACCTCGTTCGCCGCCCCTTCATTGTCAAACGCTGGGCACAATTGGCCTACGCCAACCCCACCTGTGTGGATGAGGAATTGTTGGAAATCTTACTCACCCCTGCCTATGACCGTGATAGCGATCGCGCCTTTGTGCAAATTACCCGTGCCATGAGTCGGAGAGGCTTTGGCCCCAGTGCCAAGACCATGCTCAAAAAGGTGTCCCAGCCCCTATTGCTCATTTGGGGCAAACAGGATCGCTTCATCCCCCCGCTGTTCAGCCAGCGGTTTCAACAGATACAACCGAGGATGCAGGTGGTGGAGTTAGATCACACAGGTCACTGCCCCCACGATGAGCAGCCCGATCGCGTGAATACGCTGGTTTTAGATTGGTTGCGCAGCCACTCACTTTCCAGAGGCTGAATCCCACTGGGGCAAGTTCTATGGTCACGGCAATCTTTAGGAGTTGGCACAGCGGATGTTTAGGCTGATTCCGGTTTTTCTGGACATTCATTCCTATGGGTGTTTTGCTGCCCTTGGGACGACTGGTGCGGCGGCGTTGGGCACTGATGCGATCGCTTTATATGCCCAGTTCAGTGATTGCAGGCATATTGGGGCTGCTTCTTGGTTCTAGCGTTTTGGGGGCGATCGCCGACCAAATTGCAGCCGAATCTGTTTTTTTCACATCCTCTGAGTCTGGGGGGATTGCTTGGAATCTCTTTGTTATGCTCTATTGAGCACTGCGAATTTTGCCCAGATTCTGGGTTGAGCGGGGTATTGGCGACAGGGGGCAATCCAGGGGTCTCACCCCCACCGGTCTATTGCTGATTCCTATGCTGGATCGCCACCACTAATTAGGGGCGCTAGAGGGTTTTGCCTACAAGCAAATTCTCTTTGAGCCGATTTAGGGGAAGTTTATTTACAGTGGCAGCAGCGATTTTAATCCAGCATTTGCTCTACTACCTGTGCTGGGACTAACAGGTGGGCTATTCCCCCTGTGGTTGTGGTTTGGCTTCCGGAACTATGGCCAACTGCGGCGATCTCTTGGGCAAAATTGACCCTATCCAAGGGGAAACCTAGAATGGAAACGACTTGAGCTGCTGTGCCGTCTCAAGTAAAGGCCGTGTTGTGAGTTTGCCGATGACCTCTGTACTCCTGCAATCCGTTGTTGAGAGTGATGAACGCACCGATCTGCGTCAGTTTTCACGCATCCTACAACTGGGGGAAAAACGCTATCTTCTGCGCAATGAAATTTTGACGGCCTTTGCGGAGTACTGTCGGGAACACGATCGCCCTGTGCCTCCCCCCTCAGAATCGCGCCTCAGCAAGCTGGTGTTCTATACCCAAGAGATCATTGTTGACAACGAAAGTCTGTGTTGGATTATTCGGCCACGGATTGCCCAGCAGGAGGTGTGTCGGCTGTTGGTGGAGGATTTGACGATCGTGCCAATGACGATTCCAGAACTACTGGATCTGCGCGATCGCCTGGTGAATCGCTATCACCCCAACGAAGGGGATATTTTTGAGATTGACGTTCAACCCTTCTACGATTACTCGCCCATCATCCGCGATGCCAAAAACATTGGTAAGGGGGTGGAGTTTCTTAACCGCTATTTATCCAGTAAGCTCTTCCAAGATCCACGGCAGTGGCAGCAAAACCTCTTTAACTTTCTGCGAATTCATCGCTACAACGGCTATCAACTCTTGATCAATGAGCGTATTCGCTCTCCGCAGCAGCTCTCGGAGCAGGTGAAACAGGCCTTAGTGGCTCTTAGCGATCGCGCCGCCGAGGAGGCCTATAGTGACTTTCGCTTTGAACTGCAAAATCTCGGCTTTGAACCGGGTTGGGGCAATACTGCTGCGCGAGTGCGGGACACCCTAGAAATTCTCGATCAACTCTTGGATTCTCCGGATCACCAAGTACTGGAGGCCTTTGTCTCGCGGATCCCGATGATCTTTCGCATTGCCCTGATTTCTCCCCACGGCTGGTTTGGTCAAGAGGGGGTGCTGGGGCGTCCCGACACCGGTGGGCAGGTGGTCTATATCCTCGACCAAGTGAAAAGCTTGGAAAAACAAATGCGCGAGGATTTGCAACTGGCAGGGCTGGGAGTACTGGAGGCACGGCCTAAAATTATTGTCCTGACTCGCCTAATTCCCAATGCGGAAGGGACGCTGTGCAACCAACGCCTTGAAAAAATTTATGGCACCGATGATGCATGGATTTTGCGGGTACCCTTTCGGGAGTTTAATCCCAAGGTGACGCAAAACTGGATTTCACGGTTTGAAATCTGGCCCTATTTAGAAACCTTTGCCATTGATGCGGAGCGAGAGTTGCGGGCAGAATTTGGTCATGTCCCCGACCTGATCATTGGCAACTATTCCGATGGCAATTTGGTGGCCTTCTTGCTGGCGCGGCGACTCAAGGTAACCCAGTGCAACATTGCCCACGCTTTGGAGAAGTCTAAATACCTCTTTAGTAACCTCTACTGGCAGGACTTAGAGGATAAGTATCACTTCTCAATGCAATTTACGGCAGATTTAATTGCCATGAATGCCGCCAACTTTATCATTAGCAGTACCTATCAAGAGATTGTGGGAACACCTGATAGTATCGGCCAATACGAATCATACCAATCCTTTACTATGCCTGACCTCTACCATGTGGTTAATGGCATTGAACTGTTTAGTCCGAAATTTAATGTGGTGCCACCGGGGGTCAATGAGCAGGTGTACTTTCCCTATTACCGCCATACAGAGCGACTGGAGGACGATCGCCAGCGGTTAGAGGAACTGCTCTTTACCCTTGAAGATGCGCAGCACATTTACGGCTACCTCGAAGACCCAAACAAACGCCCAATCTTTTCAATGGCGCGCTTGGATCGGATCAAAAACCTCACGGGGCTGGCAGAAGCTTTTGGTCGTAGTAAAGAACTGCAAGAGCGCTGTAATTTAATTTTGGTGGCAGGCAAGCTGCGCACCGAAGAGTCTAGCGATCGCGAGGAAATTGCCGAAATTGAGAAGCTTTACCAAATCATCCACGAGTACAACCTCCACGGTAAGATTCGCTGGCTGGGGATTCGTTTGCCGAAGGCAGACTCTGGAGAAATTTATCGCATCATTGCCGATCGCCAAGGGATTTTTGTTCAGCCTGCTTTGTTTGAAGCCTTTGGCTTGACAATTTTGGAGGCAATGGTCAGTGGTCTGCCCACCTTTGGCACTCGCTTTGGCGGTCCTTTAGAAATTATCCAAGATGGGGTGAATGGTTTTCATATTAACCCGACCCACTTAGAAGAAATGGCTGAAACCATTGTCCGCTTTCTGGAGGCTTGCGATCGCGATCCTAGCCAGTGGCAACGGATTTCCAAAGCGGGCATCGAGCGGGTCTATAGCACCTACACTTGGAAAATTCACTGTACCCGCCTGCTCTCCCTCGCCAAGATCTATGGCTTTTGGAACTTCTCTTCCCAAGAAAACCGCGAAGACATGATGCGCTACATGGAGGCACTCTTCTACCTCCTCTATAAACCCCGCGCCCAAGCCCTGTTGGCAGAACACATGCGGCGGTAAGAGGCATCTAGACGTAGTGGTAATCAATTGCCCAGCGAGCGAGTTCGGTGCGATTATGGCAACCTGTTTTGCCCAGCATATTGCTGACATGGCTTTCCACAGTGCGCTGACTGACGTGCAACTCTGCGGCAATTTCGCGGTTGGAGAGGCCTCTGGCCACGTATTGAAGAATCCGCGTTTCCGTAGGGGTGAGTTCAACACCGCGGGGCGGGCTGGGCACAGGAGGAGGTTGCCGTCCTTGGGCTTCCCGCAGGCGAGCCGTCTGGTTGAGGAGGGCTTGGATCTGGGCTAGGAGTTCCTCCGGTTCAAAGGGCTTGACCAAGTAAACATCACCACCAGTTTGCAAGCCCCTAATGCGATCGTGGGTTTGCCCTTTGGCCGAAAGAAAGAGCACCGGCAGCCAACTGAGGTGGGTTTGTTGTCGCACTGCCCTGACAAAGCTATAGCCATCCATCTGCGGCATCATCACATCGCAAATAATTAAGTCGGGGGTTTGCTGCTGAAGAATTGCCAGACCTTCTTGGCCATGGCCTGCCGTCAGCACTCGATACCCCTGCATCTCAAGGTAATCTTTCACCAAAAGAACTAGGGTGGGGTCATCATCAACCAAGAGAATGGTGGCATTTTGCGCAGAGGATGCCTCAAGGTGCATATATTGGGAGGATTTTTAGGACTACCTATAGCATTGACACTGCTGGTACCAAGTTTGAGGTGGCGTTTGCTGCTTTTTTAGGATAGCCTATTCCTCCGGCGAGAAAGCATGAGCAAACTCTGAGGCAGTCTCCTTGGGGGCTATCACAATTTGGGAGCGCCCTGCGGCCTTAGCGGCGTAGAGGGCGTCGTCTGCGCTTTTCACCAGTTGGAGTAGGGTCTGCCCATGGGTGGGAAATTGACTGATACCGGCGCTAAAACTCACCTTAAAGCTGTCATGGTTGGGGGCGTGGAATGTGTGATTCCGCAGGCGGTGTAAACAGATGGCAAGACGATGTTTGGCCACCTCAAGGGAAATATCGTAGAGGGCAATTAAAAATTCTTCTCCTCCCCAGCGAGCTACAATATCCTCCATCCGTAGGGACTGCTTCAGCATGCGGGCTGTGGTCACCAACACCTGATCACCAACATCGTGACCGTAGGTATCATTGATGCGTTTGAAGTGGTCTAAATCTAAAACAACGATACAGAGACTTCGCTGTTGGCGGCTGGCAAGGGTCAAAAAGCGTTCAATATCCTCTGTGGCTTTGCGGCGATTGCTCAGTCCTGTGAGGGGATCTACCTCCGCCAAGCGTTTTAGGAGGCGGGTACGCTCTAGGCGATTGATAATGCGAGTCACTAACTCAGGTCCCACAATTGGCTTATTGACAAAATCATCGGCACCGGCGGCAAAGAGTTGTGTGACAAGGGCTGGATCGGTGGTGGCAGTCAGAAAGAGGATGGGGAGCTGGCTCCAGCGAGGATCATTGCGGACAACTTGGCAGAGTTCTATGCCATTGATGCCGGGCATTTGCACATCGAGAATCACCAGTTCAGGATGGGTGGCCTCTAGGACATCCCAAAATTGATCGGGATTTTGCAGGGAGGTAACACTCATGCCCCAAGGTTCCAGGAGCCGTTTCAAAATGGCCAGGGTGATAGCATCATCGTCAACCGCCAAAATACTGGCAGAGTTGATTTCTTGGGGTTGCAATAACTGATCGAGAGCCTGCAACAGCCGCTCGACATCCACAGGCTTACTGAGGGTCATCCGTGAGCCAAGACGAATGGCGGCGAGGCGATCGCGCCACGTGTCCTGGGCGGTAAACACGAGGGCGGGGATGGGCGGACGCTGCTGCCGTAATTGCTGCAAAAACTCGCGGGTGGTCACCTCATCGGGCATCACTTCAGGATTGAGAATGACGGCATTGGGCCGACTCTCCTCCAGAAAGGCACAGACCAGCGGCCAGCTATCCATCGCAATGTAGCGAAATCCCCGATCAGCAGAACACTCCTCAAGGGAGTGAACTAATTCAGGATCGTGGTCAAGGTGGAGAACCAAGGGCAATCCTGAATCATTGTTCTTTTTTGGCTTGGCGGGGGCGATCGCGCTTAGAAGTTGCTGCACAATCCCCAGCAGGGCTTCTGGGGCACAGGGGTAGTGGCAGTAAATGACTTGGGCTTCCGGCTGGGTAGCTAAATCAATAGCGGTGAGAACCAAGATTGGCTCCTGAAACCCGCGATCGCGCACCTGCTGGCAAAAGACCTCCACTGCGGTGCCCAAATGCGATTCATCCACAATCAACAGGTGATAGCGACAACTGGCCAATAGTTCCCAGAGATCTTCAGGGCGTGCCACTACATCCACTCGATGATCAACAGTCGTGAGGATAGAGACCAGTGTTGCCGCTGCTGCTACATCCTCGTGATAGAGCAAAATGGCCATATGTAGGTGCAAGCCCCTGTGACTATCCACTACCCTACTGCTTTTTCTCAATCTTCCTCAAGTTCTTGAGGATACAGATTGCCCCCAGATGAGTTACATATCTTTAGGTTTTCACTGGTACTAAATGCCATTAATTCTCAACAGCAATGCTATAGTAGGCCTAGGCATTATTGAGTCTTAGTCTCAATAAGCTTCCCTGTTCATACCATACGTTTATCCAAGGAGGAAGAGTTATGGCGATCGCCAGTGAACCGCCAACCTCTGCGACTACCCCATCCCCCACAGGTGCAGGCCTGCAAACCTACGGCCAAGCCAACGTCAAGTACGACTGGTGGGCAGGCAATGCCCGCTTTGTCAGCCTTTCAGGGTTATTTATCGCTGCCCATGTGGCACAAGCAGCCCTGACTGTATTTTGGGCTGGCGCTTTTACGCTGTACGAAATTTCCCAGTACAAACCCGATCTGCCCATGGGGGAACAGGGTTTGATTTTATTGCCCCATTTAGCGACACTAGGATTTGGCATCGGCGAGGGGGGTAAAGTTGTTGATTTATACCCCTACTTTGTGATTGGCGCTGTACATCTCATTTCCTCGGCAGTGCTCGGTGCCGGTGCTCTCTTCCATACGTTCCGTGCCCCCCACGATCTCAGTACCGCCTCAGGGTGGGCGCGGCGCTTCCATTTCCGCTGGGACGATCCGAAACAACTGGGAATCATTCTGGGGCACCATTTGCTCTTTTTGGGATTGGGTGCCCTGCTGTTCGTGTTGAAGGCAACAATTTGGGGGGGGCTGTATGACGCAAATTTGCAAACAGTACGCCTTGTTACTGAACCCACACTGGATCCCTTTGTTATCTACGGCTACCAAACCCACTTTGCCAGCATTGATAATCTGGAAGACTTAGTGGGTGGGCATATCTATGTTGCCATTTTGCTCATTACAGGTGGGATTTGGCATATTCTTGTGCCGCCCCTGAATTGGGCACGGCAAGTGCTGATGTTTAATGCGGAAGCCATTCTCTCCTACTCCCTAGGCGGCATTGCCCTAGCGGGGTTTGTGGCGGCCTACTTCTGTGCAGTGAATACGCTCGCCTATCCCGTAGAGTTTTACGGTCCACCTTTAGAAGTCAAGTTGGGAATTGCTCCCTACTTTGCAGAGACAATCGACTTGCCTCTGGGGCAGCATACTCCCCGTGCTTGGTTAGCCAATGCCCACTTTTTCCTTGCCTTTTTCTTCCTCCAGGGGCATCTTTGGCACGCGCTCCGAGCCATGGGATTTAATTTCAAGCAACTGGAAGCCTTTCTCAATCCAGTTATTGAAAATTAATTGCAGCAGTTCTGCTCTTGAGTGTTAGCTACTGCCCTCGATCTCAGCGATCGAGGGTTTTTTATGAATTCAGGGAAGGCTTTCATTACTTTTGAGAATATTTGGCGCCCCTAAGCTGTCGCGCGATCGCTGGCGCAAAGAAAATCAAAAAAGCAATTTGAGCTGTAAAGACCCAGCCATAGTACCGCAGGACAGGGTGCAAATCCCACTGTGCCATGACCCCTAGACTGACCACTGTCCACAGGAGGATGACTGCTGGCAACAGCAGCTTCTGCTTTGGGTATGCCATGATTAAGATTCCGCTTGGGTTTCGTTTTGCATGGCCTGCATGCGGGCTTTGGCTTTGGCGGCACTCTTTTTCAGCGCTTGCAGACGCAGTTCATAGTGTTTGCGTTGGCGGCGGTTGGGCGCTTGCTCAATGAGGAATTTGAGGGCGCTGCCAAGACTTTTGTAGGCGTTGGGAAGTTCATAGCCAAAGCGGGTCGCCAGGGCGATCGCCCGTTCATCAGCAGCAATAGCTTCCTTGAGAACCTTTTCACTATTGTTGCGCCGGTAGAGTCGCCAACCCGAGAAAGCACACAGGCCAAGGGCAAGTGTGAGCAACAGGCCGTCCCGTACCCAGAGTTCGCCCACAGCACCCCCCAAACCAATGGCCAGTGCAGCCATCTCCCAGCCATCACGAGGAATCGTGTCATTTTGGATGCGAGCCACTTCATGCCAAAAGAGGAGGTTGCGTTGATCCTTGGCCAACTGATCCCAGCGTGCTAAATCAATTTGAATTTCCACCTCATCCTTGCCAATTTCTTCGCAGGTGATCAGGGGAGGATTTACCCCACTGGCTGGTTCAATCATCACCCAGCTTTGCAGCTCTGGTGGCAAGAGAGACTTAAGACGGCGCAATTCCGCTAAGTCGGAACGGGCAACTGAGGATGCAGCCGAGGTCATAGCACAACACAATCCTAGGGTATTTCTTACCTATCTTAACAGTTCAAAGCCGACTAATCGGGATGACAGGATTTGAACCTGCGACCCCTTCGTCCCGAACGAAGTGCGCTACCAAGCTGCGCTACATCCCGATAACTCATTTAGGATAGCATTTGCTGGCTTTTTCCTCAATTGGCCTGTGGGGATTAAGCAGTAAAGAAATTTAGGCCAAATTTAGTCCATTGTCCAAACTGGGGCGGCTAAAACTCTTTCTGAGAAACGATTTGAGGAGTCGGCTCTATTGCGGCACCCACAGATAGTCAAGGTCGAGTTCGCCTGCGCGGGTTTTCAACACACCCAGGATGTCTTGCCACTGACGATCGGAGATTTCGCCGTCCGGGCGATACCATTCGAGTTTTGCCAGAGTAATATCCTCAGGGCTGACCGCTAAGGTTTTATTCGTCGCTTCTCAATTGCATCGCGTGCGTGTTCGGTCAGAACTTAATCCATGCCGCCTCACTCGCAAAGGGCCATCACCTTAAGGCTCTCGACGCCCCGGTCGTCCACGATCTTGACTGCGATGCGCCGGTATTCGCCCAACTCGAAGGGCAGCGACTCGGTGCCCCAGTAGGCGCGAATGCGTTCGAGGTCGATTTCGGCTTTCAGGTTGCGCGCCAAGTTAGCCCACGCTTCGTTGTCGCCGGCCATCGGGAAGAACACCTGGCGCGGGTAGAGACTGCGCCCGTCGTAGTCGGTATCGAGCATCCACAGCGCGATTTTGTCGCTGCCTCCCGATTCGATTTGCCCGGTCTTGGTGTTGTAGTAGTCGAAACCACCGACGGCGACCCTGTATTTGCCGTCTTTCTCTTTGCGCACTTGCACGTCGGGCTCACCAATCAGCCAGAACAATTCATTACTGGCGCGCTTTTTCTTCAGGTCGTC
>NZ_CALJEM010000040.1 GCF_938074695.1 uncultured Thermosynechococcus sp. | reverse complement strand
AACCGGATCTCAGTCAGTGGCAAGCCCTTGTGGAGCGGCTCTACCGTTCCCACAGGCCGTTGAGGTGGCAATCGTTGGCAAATATGTGCGCCTCAGCGATGCTTATCTTTCGGTGGTGGAAGCCCTGCTGCATTCAGCGATCGCCCTTGATCAGGAGTTGCGTATCCGCTGGGTCAACTCCGAAGAAATCGTTGACAACGGTGTGGACACTGCCCTCAGCAATGTTGCGGCCATCGTTGTGCCTGGAGGCTTTGGCATGCGCGGGGTCGAAGGCAAAATTGCAGCTATTCAATACGCCCGTGAGCAGGGGATCCCCTTTTTGGGCCTGTGCTTGGGGATGCAATGCGCAGTGATTGAGTGGGCACGCCATATTGCGGGTTTAGAGAATGCCAACAGTGCCGAGTTTGATGCCAATACTCCTCATCCGGTGATTCACCTGTTGCCCGAACAGCAGGACATTGTGGATTTGGGGGGAACGATGCGCTTGGGCTTGTATGCCTGTCGCCTCACCCCCAATTCCCTTGCCGAAAAGCTCTACGGGGAAACGGTCATCTACGAGCGACACCGCCACCGCTACGAGTTTAACAATGCCTATCGCAGTCTCTTTTTGGAAACGGGCTATCGAATTACGGGCACCTCTCCCGATGGCCGCTTAGTGGAAATTATCGAGTATCCGGCTCACCCCTTCTTTATTGCGGTGCAGTTTCACCCTGAGTTTCGCTCCCGTCCCAATGCACCCCATCCCCTCTTTTACGGCTTGCTGGCGGCAGCAGCTCAGGATGCCAATCGCGAGAATCCGCAACTCGTGCCAACTCTCTAGTTTTTCAAGGGTTCCACCACAATGGTGCGCGCATCCGTTGCCCGTAGGGCCACATCGGTCAGGGTACCCACCCGCACGGCAAAGGTTTGACTGAAGGGGGCACGACGCAGCAGGGTAACGGTTTGGCCAACCGTGAATCCCACGGCGGCAAGGCGGCGTTGCCAAGCGGCTGTTCCCTCAATGGCAGTGATACGCGCCGAGGTACCAAGGGGAAGGTCAGAGAGCAACACAGGACGATTCACAAAATAATTCCCAGGACGGATGAAGCGGGCGTCCCTAGACGTCGCACATCTTGAAGGGCTTCCTTAGCCGAGGGGTAGCGATCGCTAAAGTTAAATTTCACCATCTTATTGAGCACTGCCGCTAGACCTTCACTCACGGTGACACACCGTTGCCAATCCACTTCACCTGTCCGTGAATCTCGCGGTAGATCGCGGGGCTTAATGCCGGTTAGGGCTTGCAGGGCAATCATGCCCACGGCGTAAACATCACTGCTGAGGGTGGGCTGACCAGAGAGCTGCTCTGGCGGTGCATACCCCATCGTACCAATGACCACGGTGCTCCCTTGGGTTTTTGCCACTTCTTGGGGTTGAATTTGCTTGACTGCCCCAAAGTCAATCAATACCAGCTTGCGATCGCTGGCACGGCGAATAATATTGTCGGGCTTAATATCGCGGTGAATCACATAGTGACTGTGGACAAAACTCAGCACTTCTAAGATTTCTCGGAGGAGTTGGAGGGCTTGGGCTTCCGTGTATTTTTGTTTGAGTTCTTGACTCAGCGACTGACCTTCAATAAATTCTTGAACTAGATAAAACTCCTGATTTTCCTCCACATAGGCAAGCAAGAGGGGAATTTGATCGTGGCGGCCTAGCTTTTCAAGGATTTCTGCCTCGGTGTTGAAGAGTCGCCGTGCCACCTGCATAAAGCGCTCATCGGTGCGTCCCGGACGCAAATGCTTGACGACACAGAGGGGATTTCCCGGCCGCTGGGTGTCTTGAGCCAAATAGGTGCGGCTAAAGCCCCCTGACCCCAAGACTTTTTGGATTTTGTAGCGACCACTGAGGAGAGAGCGGGGTTTGCCCGTAATTTCTGTCGGTTCGCGCAGTGCTGCATTGAGGGCTGCTGTATCCTCCGCCATCAGCGATCGCAATAACGCCAAAGCTTTTTCCTGTTCCTGCACTTTGGCTTGGAAAGATTTCCGCTCCTGCTGCGCCTGATAACCAACGTAGCCCACCATGACCGCATTGCTGAGCACTAGGGCGATCGCCGGCGGCATCACGGGAATCCAGCCACTCGCCATGACAAAAATGCCAAAGCCGCTGCCAAAGAGAATCACTAGGCCGCCGGCAACGGCGATACCCAACCACAGCGGTTGCCGCAACCACCAGCCCAGAGCACTGCCCACCCCGGCCCACAGGAGAATCCAACCTAGCACCAGCGGCAGTGGCCAGTACCAAATGGGACCCTCCCCATCGAGAGCAGCACTCAGGAATTGACTCACCATCTGGCCATGGACAACCACCCCCGGCATTTGCTGCGTCACCGCATCACTGCCACTATAGGGCGTGAGGAAAGTGTCCTTGATACTCGGTGCAGACACCCCAATCAAAACCACGCGATCGCGAATTAGGTCTTCGCTTATCCGTCCGGTCAGGACATCCGTGAGGGAAACTGTCGGCCCCACTGCGGTGCGTGAGCGGTACTTCAGCAGGGTTTGCATCCCGCGATCGTCCACCCCCACATAGCCACCGGCATCACTGGTGAGGAGAGGAAAATGCACACCGTTCAGGGTCAAACCCTTGTCATCGAGTTTAATGGTCTGAGTTGGCTCCTGATCCAGGTAACGTAGTGCCACCATTAGGGCAAAGGAAAAGGGCGTTGTACACCGCTGCGCTCTAGGATTGCTGATTGCAAATAGATTGCGGCGAATGACGCCATCGTTGTCGAGGGGAATATCGGCAAAGCCCACCCGCTCTGGCACTTGCTCCAAGGGAATACTCGGTGGCGGCGGCACTTCGGGTTGTTCTGCTGTTTCGCCCATGGATTTGCACACTGGAATAATACGCGGATTAACGCGAATCATGTTTTGCAGCGCAGCATGGCCAGGGGGCTGCGGCAAATCACGAAAAATATCCAAGCCGATGACACGAGGACTTGCCGCATTGAGGCGGGTGAGCAGATCCGCCAGCGTCGCATCTGGCAGCGGCCACGTTTTTTGCGCTTGAATGTCCTGCTCCGTCACCAGCACCGTCAGGATACGCGAATCGGGGTCGCGGGCGGGTTGCAATTGCACATAGAAGTCATACAAACTCAGTTCCGATGGCTGGAGCAGTCCCAGTTGGCGCATGCCCATCACCACAGCAGCCACCCCTAGGGTGGTAGCAACAACCGGCAGCGGCAGCCACTTGGGCCAAGCGTAGGGCACGATTTTACCTCCGCGGGCAATTGTGTAGCGGCTCTTCGAGAGCATCGCTAGACCGATTTTAGCGAACGGCAATCTTCCCTTTTCGCTACTGCTAGAAGATGAGCAACTCAGTAGGGGGTCAAGAAGTCACAAATGCAGGCAAATGTTCGGGTGGGGCTGGATCGGGGACCGGTGGCTCCATAGCGAAATAACGTAACAGCCTGTAACAAAAGTCAGCGATCCCCTGGGGGAAACCCAACCCTTACAATAGGTTCAGACGTGCTGTTTTACGTCACTGGCACGCCAAAGTCTTTTTGCGGGGAGAGATATCAATTGGGCATGATTCCTGATAAGTTCAGAAAAACGCCTTTTAATGGCACGCCGATGGCCTCAATGCCTATGTCCGAATTGCCCTTTTCCCTTGATCAATTGCGCATCCTGAAGGCGATCGCCCTCGAAGGCAGCTTTAAGCGAGCTGCTGACAGCCTCTACGTTTCCCAACCCGCAGTGAGTTTACAAGTGCAAAACCTAGAGCGCCAACTGGATGTTCCCCTATTTGATCGCGGGGGACGCCGCGCCCAACTCACCGAAGCCGGAAAACTCCTACTGGCCTACGGCGATCGAATTCTTTCCCTGTGCCATGAAGCCTGCCGCGCCATCGAAGACCTGCAAAAATTGCAAGGGGGGACACTCATCATTGGGGCGAGTCAAACCACTGGCACCTACCTGATGCCCCGCATGATTGGGCTATTTCGCAGCAAGTATCCCGAAGTTGCTGTTCAACTCCATGTCCATTCCACCCGCCGCACCTGCTGGAGTTTGGTCAACGGCCAAATTGATCTGGCAATCATTGGCGGTGAAGTCCCTTCAGAACTGAGTGAGCAAATCACCGTTACCCCCTATGCTGAGGATGAACTGGCTCTCGTTTTACCGGTGGATCATCCCTTGGCGAGTGCCGAAACCCTCACCAAAGAAGACTTGTACAAATTGGGCTTTATTGCCCTCGATGCCCAATCCACGATTCGCAAGGTGATTGATCAGGTTCTCCAGCGCGCCAACATTGACCCTCGCCGCCTCAAGGTAGAGATGGAGTTAAATTCTATCGAGGCGATTAAAAATGCCGTGCAGTCGGGCTTAGGGGCTGCTTTTGTCTCCGTTTCCGCCATTGAGAAGGAGCTACAACTAGGGAGCCTACGGCGGGTGGGCATTGAAAATGTGGTAGTGAAACGCACACTGTCGCTGATTACCAATCCCAATCGCTACCGATCGCGGGCAGCAGAGGTCTTCTGCCGCGAAATTCTCACCCAATTTGCCACCTTCGCTATTGATACAGAACTGACAACGGCCAAACCGCCGATTTCCGATAGCGAAAAACCCCTCAAGGAACTGCTGACGATCGCCCCCACTGAGGAAAACAGCACCAATGTCAGCAATTCCCAGGGCAGTGCAGGTAAACAGGCAGAATAGTTGCAGTTCAAGGAGTTTATTATTTGAAAAGAACGGAGTATGATAATAGATCGCGCCGTTCATAATTGAATAATTGATGACCATGGCTCTACAACACGACGTCAAACAAAAAATCATTAACACCTACCAAATCCACGCTACGGATACCGGCTCTGCGGATGTCCAAGTTGCTATCCTCACGGAGCGGATCAAGCAGCTTTCCGAACATCTAAAGGCGAATAAAAAAGATCACGCCTCTCGCCGAGGATTACTGAAAATCATTGGTCGTCGCAAGCGGCTCTTGGCCTACCTCCATCGCCATGATGCCCAACGCTATCGCCAACTCATTGAACGTCTCGGAATTCGGGGTTAAGGACAATGGCAAAACGGTCGGATCTGCCTTTTGAACCTAAAAAGAAAAAAGGAGCAACAAAGTCTGTCAAAGCTCCTGCCACCGCAGCCGTCCGTTCTAATGCCTCAAAACCTTCACCCAAGCAAGCCAAAAGTACAGGGATTCCTGAAATTGTTAGCCAGCGGATGGTTGCCCGGATGGCCATTTTCTGCGGTACCCCTACTCTTTTGGGATTGATGACGTTTCCCCTGAGCTATTTCATTGTGCATGAGGGTTGGTTTCAGTTGCCCAATGTAGCCGTTGTCATCGCCACTCTCGGTCTCTTTGGCCTTGGTGCCCTTGGGCTGAGCTATGGCATTCTTTCGGCCTCTTGGGATGAGCACGAACAGGGAAGTTGGCTTGGCTGGCGAGAGTTCCGCACCAATTTCGGTCGCGTCGTGGAGAGTTGGCAGGCCTATCAAGCCCGGCGATCGCCGAATGCAGATTGAGCACTCTCCGCTCATTAAGAACATCTGAAGAATCGGTGAGAGATTTTAATTGCTGCCCTAGGTTGATTCTTGACTATCCTATTGCGCCAGCTCCCCATGGCGTTGTCATTTTTGGTTTAACGCAGGTTTCTAACGACATCTCCAATTTAGGGATTTCCTATGCCAAGTTGCCAGTGCAACCCTACCTTCGGCATTGGCATCCTGACCACCACCCTTGGAGACTGTCCTATGGCAAAATTAGTGGCACCTGCCGATGCCGCCTTGTACGAGGCCAAACGCTCAGGGCGCGATCGCTATATCTTGCAAACCCATGCTGAGGGGGGAGAACCTGTCTCTTGTGGGCAAGAAATTTAGCCCTATCCCTAGGAAAAGCCCCTGTCGCTGCCCTTGCTAGATATAATGTGGGTGGCCGAAGCACGGCAATCCCATAGCCAAAACGTGATAGTAGATCGCGGTTGGGACGTTGTGTTGCAGAATGTAAAGCTGAGTTAATTTTTGGAGATCGTGTAGCCCATGTACAATGTGACCAGTTCTGGCAGTCGGATGTTTCGCTATGAAGTGGTGGGACTGCGACAAAATGCCGAGACCGATAAAACTGACTATGCCATCCGCAACAGTGGCAGTCAATTTTTCAACGTTCCCTATGACCGCATGAATCAGTTTATGCAGCAAATTACCCGCTGGGGGGGCAGAATTGTTAGCATTCAACCCCTCAATGGTACAGGTGCGCCCTTGACTGCTGCCACGGAATCTACATCCAATAACGGTGCTGCCGCTGTTAAAGAAAAGAAAGTTGATATTCCCCTTAACATCTATCGTCCTAACAACCCCTGCATCGGCAAGGTTATCTCCAATGAAGAATTAGTGCGGGAAGGGGGCGAGGGAACCGTCAAGCACATTATTTTTGACATTTCCGGCACCGAGTTGCGCTACCTCGAAGGCCAAAGTATTGGGATCATTCCTGCGGGCACCGACGCTAACGGCAAACCCCACAAACTGCGCCTCTACTCCATTGCCTCGAGCCGCCATGGCGACTTTCAAGATGATAAAACGGTTTCCCTCTGTGTGCGGCGTCTAGAGTACAAGGACAAAGAAACCGGTGAAACCATCTACGGCGTGTGTTCCTCCTACCTCAACCAGTTAAAACCCGGCGATGAGGTGAAAATTACCGGGCCAGTGGGCAAAGAAATGCTCCTGCCTGAGGACCCCGAAGCCACGATTATCATGCTGGCAACGGGAACCGGGATTGCCCCCTTCCGTGCCTTTTTGTGGCGCATGTTCAAAGAAAATAACCCCGATTATCAATTCAAGGGGCTGGCGTGGCTCTTCTTTGGTGTCGCCTACACCGCCAATATCCTCTACAAGGATGAGCTAGAGGCACTACAGGCCAAATATCCCGATCACTTCCGCCTCACCTATGCCATCAGCCGCGAACAGAAAACCCCCGACGGCGGCAAGATGTACATCCAAGGCCGCATTGCCGAGCACGCCGATGAACTCTGGCAACTCCTCCAGAAGAAAAATACCCACGTTTACATCTGTGGTCTCAAGGGGATGGAGCCGGGGATTGATGAGGCGATGACCGCAGCGGCGGCTAAAAATGGTGCCGATTGGCAGGAATTCCTCAAGGGCACGCTTAAGAAAGAGGGTCGCTGGCACGTGGAAACCTACTAGAGAGAGCACTGGGGGGCGATCGCCCCCTTTTTCCGTCAATGCCGCTGGACTTTTGGATCTGTCAGGATAGAAGTAGCCTAGTACCTGAAGATCAATACTTGCTTTGGCGTACGGTCGCTAAAATACAGCCCATTTAACGCCAAGCTGCTAGCATTCCCATGTTCTGATGGTGAGTCACTGAGCGATCGCCTATGATTTATCCTCGCTTTCTGCGCAAAGCCTACCGCAAAGAACCCATCTCTGCCTTCCTCCTGCTGATGGGAGGGGTTGATTCGACCATTGGTGGCTTGGGGGGCTACAACGGTCTATTGCTATTGGGTCTGGGTCTAATGGGAAGTGCGCTCCTCTTTCGCTTCCTTCAGCGATCGCCGGAACGTTCTTTTCCTGAGAAGGTACCCCAGTATGCCCTGCCGCCCCAATCCTCTCAACCCTTGCCAATGCTGACCATCAGCAAAAAGCAGCCCCCCCTACGCTAGGCCAAAGCGGCGATCATTGTCTGAAACTTCCACAGGATTTCCTGCCATTCGCGTTCCGGCTGAGAGCCTTTAACAATACCAGCTCCAGCAAAGAGATGGGCACAGTTTCCCTGAAGCTGAGCAGAACGGATACCGACGATAAACTCCCCTTCTCCGTTGGGTGTCACCCAGCCAAGGGGAGCGGCATAGCCCCTGCGATCGAAGGATTCCAGTTGCCGCAGCCAGTGTTGTGCCCGTGAAGCGGGATACCCCGCCACTGCTGGGGTAGGATGGAGGGCAGCAACCACCTGGAGAATATGAGTTGGCCGAGGAACGGGAGCCTGAACTAGGGTCTGCAAATGTTGAATATGACTCAATTCAAGGATGCGGGGCTGGGGAGGTACCTCACAGATCATGCCGAGCTGCTGGAGGGTTTGGCAGAGAAACTCGACAATCACTTGATGCTCGTAACGCTCCTTAGGACTTTGGTAGAGGCCATGGCGCAGGTTTTGATCCTCTTGCAGCGTTTGCCCCCGCGGACGGGAACCCGCCAAGGCATCGGCCCAGAGAACGCCGTTGGCAATTTTAACCAACCGTTCGGGACTGGCTCCCACAAAGACCGGTTGCCGCTGTTGACCCACACTGAAGATGTAGCAATTGCCATGGTGCTGGCGCAGGTTGTGTAACGTCCCCAGCCAACTAAACTCTTGGGGTTGCTCTAGGGTAAGGGCAGCAGCCAAAACCAATTTCTCTAAGTCTCCCTCCCCTAGGAGCTGGAGGGCACGATTGGCACTCGCAATAAATTGTTCATATTGCTGGGGCAGAGGCGGTAGAGCGATCCCCAGGGGGGGTGGACAAGGGGGCGGATCGGCGAGAAGGTGTGCTAGTGCCCGCTGCACCAGTTGCCAGTCTTGCCAAAGGCGATGAGGTGTACTGGTTTCTAAGGCACAATTGAGGGTGAGCCAAACATGATCAAGATGCTGCATCACCTGCCAGCGGGGTAAGACCCCCCGATTCGAGCCTGTGTGCTCCCAAAAACTAAATTGACAAAAGACGCGCGGTTCGGCTGGGGCGATCGCCCACACGCGGCTGAGGGTTTGTTCACTAAAACGCTGGAGTTGCGTAAACCGTTGATCTCCTTGAGCATGACGAGTTGCCACCGCACCACAGGCAGCAACAATCTGCCCCGCTTGCTCAAGGTAAAAATGCTCACTTTCGCCACTGACCTGCATCAGGCCAGCCAACAGCATTAGGGGATCAACCGTCGGTAAAGGCAGCCCCAGACTCAGGAACTGACAATTGGCCTGCTCTGCTGCCTGAATTCCAGCGCTGACCTGAGCATAAAACTCGGACTCAGAGGACAAATCAAAGGTGAGGGGCAGCGAAACGGGCATAACCAAACAAGGTCAAGATTGCCCTTACATTTTCCCCTTGGCAGGGAACCTTTGGCAAAAAGACTGGAACTTCCCGATGTCCCTGATTATGCTGAAGAGTAAGATCACTGTCTATTTCTGAGGCAAAAATGGCTAAGGTTGTGAAAACTGATGCTGAATGGCAAGCTCAACTGACTCCTGAGCAGTACTATGTCACCCGCAAAAAGGGAACGGAGCGCGCCTTCACAGGCTGCTACTGGAATAACAAAAAGCCCGGTCTCTATCGCTGTGTTTGCTGTGGCACGCCGCTCTTTCACTCCGAGACGAAGTATGATTCTGGCAGTGGCTGGCCGAGTTTTTGGCAACCCCTTGACCCCAAAAATATCCGCATGGAACCGGATTTCTCCCACGGCATGGTGCGCACGGAAGTTCTGTGCGCTGTCTGTGATGCCCACCTAGGTCACGTCTTTGAGGATGGCCCGCCACCCACAGGACTGCGCTACTGCATCAACTC
>NZ_CALJEM010000039.1 GCF_938074695.1 uncultured Thermosynechococcus sp. | reverse complement strand
ACAGTTCTGACTCTTTACCTAGGAGGCATGCAAGAGCCGTTAAATCGAGCAAGTTCAGGAGTTCTGCCGTAATTGGTCGCTTTGTCTCCCAAAAAAGCGTTGAGCAGATCTGAAAGGACACGATGATTGCGGTTGCTTTATGCTTGTTACTTTCATGTCAACTGCAAGCTCAGGAAAGTCTATCCCACTTGCAGAACTTCCTTCCTCGAATTCATACTTTTCACAGAGGTAAGACTTGAACTTGTGCTCGAAATACGTACCAACTGCTTTCCCATCAGTAACGCCATACAATGTCGGCTCTCGATGTCGGCAAATGTCTGCGCTTCTGTCTTCAAAATTTCTAGTGTCAACGGCACTTTCATGACTTCCCCTTGCCACTTGCATTAGCTGAGCTAAATTCGCATCAAACAGACCAGAGACCATTTCAAAAAAATCTAAAAATAGAATACGAGGTTATGAGCAGAGACCGTCTGATCTTGGTGGGAGATTAAATCGCTGCCATGAAAAGGCTTTGAGGTGGCGATCGCCCCTCCGGTGCAAAATTAAATTGGCCATCAGCTTCGCCGTAATCGGGGCAAGTAAAATCCCATTACGGTAATGCCCCGTTGCTAGGTAAAGATTAGCCGCCGGCCCTTCTCCCAAAATGGGCAAGTCATCGGGAGTGGCTGGACGATAGCCCCACCACGTATCAATCACCTCGTAACGCGCCAATTCTGGAATAATGGCAGTTGCCCGATTCAGGAGTGCTTGCAGGCCAGCAACCGTGGTTCCCTCTTGAAAACCGACATCTTCACTGGTGGCACCCACCACCAGTTTGCCAGAGCGGCGCGGCACAAGATAGAGCTGATCGCCAAAGATTACATGATTCAGGAGGGGTTGGCCGGGCGGCTTCAGTGCCAACATTTGTCCCTTGCGGGGGGTGACGGGCAGGGGAAGGAGGCTGTGTGTCCATGCCCCTGTGGCTAGAATGTAGATGCCCGCAGACCAACGCCCGCGATCGCTCTCTAACGCGGTAATGTCCCCTTTGCGGCTTTGCTGAAACCGCTGAACAGTAATGCCCTCAATCACCTCGACGCCCAGAATCCGAGCGGCGCTCACCAAAACCTTGGCTAAGTTGCCCGTATTCACCTGTCCATCTTGGGGAAACCACCAAGCCCCTAGCACCGTCGGCGCAAAGCCCGGCTGATAGTTCACCAGTTCAGACGCATCTAACCAGCGGCTGTCGGGTTCCATAGGGTGGGTGCGATCGCGCTGCCGCTCATCGGTCACCGGTGCCAAAATCCCACAGGGCCAGTAGCCGGCATCCATGCCCGTCAGTTGCTCGAGCTTATCAATCCAACTGGGATAGAGATTGCGGCTGGCCGTACACAGATTCCACATGGCGCCTGCCGGTAGACCTTCTGCTTGGGGGGCTAACATTCCCGCTGCCGCATGGAGCGCTGCTTCGCGAAACTGGCGGCTGAGCACGGTGGGTCGCGCCCCCCGCAATGCCAATTCGATGGCGATCGCCAGCCCCATGGTGCCGCCCCCAATAATCAAAATGTCCCGTTGTTCATCCCCAAGGAGCATTCTTGACGCTTCAATCCCAATTGACACATTTCTTTATCTTGGCATCTGCCACCCCTTAAGGGTAGCCCAAACCACCCGCCTGAGGGGGAACGGCGCTTTGTTTTTCCTCCTAAAGTCAACTCGTTATAATAAGGGCGATCGCGGTGGATTTACTGCCGCTGTGTGGTAACTATCCATGATTTCATCCGGCTCTCACTACCCGATCTTTGGTCCTGAAATTCGCTGTCCTCACTGTCGGCAAGTCATTCCCGCTCTGACCCTCACCGATACGTATCTGTGCCCGCGCCACGGTCCTTTTGAAGCGGATGCCAAGACTGGGGAGTTGATGCATTTGCAATCGGGTCGCATTTGGCGCCTCTGGGAAGGGGAATGGTATCGCCAGCACACCCACCCTGACGGGATTCGCTTTGAAATCCACGATGCCCTTGATCGCCTCTACGCCCAAGGCTACCGTGCCACTAAAGTCATTATTGCCGAACGCTATCGTGACCTTTTCTATGCCTACCTCGAACGCAGTACCCCTTGGCGCGGCTCCACGGATCCGCAAACGCTCCGCCTGTTTGGGTTGCCCGTTGAGTTTAGCCCCCCGGCTAGCCAAGAGGAGCGCTGGGATGTGATTAACTTCGATCTGGAAAAAGAACCCGGTGCCTCTATTCGTCCCCCCTATTTTCGGATGTTTGACTAGTGCTACTTACCCTCGCCGACTGTGGCGAACTGGAATTGATTGCCCGCCTGCGTCCCTACTGCCACAGGGAATTAATTGGGGATGATGCGGCGGTTTTGACGCCGCCAGCAGGTGAACAATTGGTTGTCAGTACAGATGTGTTGGTGGAAGGGGTGCACTTTAGTTTAGGCATGGCCGATGTTCCGCTAACGATGACCCCTGTCGATGTGGGCTGGCGATCGCTGGCCGCCAATTTGTCAGACCTTGCTGCAATGGGGGCGTTGCCCTTGGGTCTAACCGTGGGCCTAGCGGCTCCGCGCGAGTGTCCTGTGGCAACAATTGAGGGTATTTACCAAGGGATGGCTGCCTGTGGTCAGGCCTACGGTGCCAGTATTATCGGTGGCGATACCTGTCGTTCCCGTGTCCTAAGTCTCAGCATCACGGTTTTGGGCAGTGCCCCTGCGGAACGAATTATTTATCGCGATCGCGCCCGAGTGGGGGATGCGATTGTTGTAACGGGTGTTCATGGTGCCTCCCGTGCCGGCCTAGAGTGCCTTTTGCATCCCCGGTGGGCAAGCACTCTACCTGAGGAACTGCGGCAAGCGTGGATTCAGGCTCATCAACGTCCCCGACCCCGCTTGGATATTGTCCAGTGGCTCCGTCAGCAAGTGTGCCCTCCTCGCATTGCCGGCATGGATAGTAGCGATGGTCTGGCCGCAGCGGTCTTGCAAATTTGTCAAGCCAGTGGGGTAGGCGCCGTTCTTTGGGGAGAGCAGATTCCAATGGTGGGCTATGGCGATCGCTCCCAAGCATTGAGCTGGGCACTGTACGGCGGTGAAGATTTTGAACTCGTCTTGTGTCTTGCCCCAGAATGGGCTGAGAATCTCTGTAGGGCAGCAGGTGATCAAGCCGCCATTGTTGGCGAAATTACCCCTGACACGATGGTTCAACTTCAGCTCAATGGGGAAGTATTGCCACTACAAGCCGATCAACTTTTTCAACACTTTTAGGCATCGGTTGCCTCCCGTAAAGCACAGCTACAGTGCTAAGGAGGAGCATCAAGACAGGATGTAGCCGTCAAGAAATATTACAAAAATTCATAAAATTTCGGGGCGATCTCCGAGAAATCCCCATAAAATTTATACATTTCTTAAAAAAAGACCGCGCCATCCCCGAATCGTTCTAATCTAAGTTAGCGCGTTAACTAAAAGTAAAGGGAGCCTCTTAGTAACCATGGTTGTCAAAGCAAGTGGTGGAAGCTCGGTTGCCCGCCCGCAACTTTATCAAACCGTCCCCGTTTCAACGATTATTCAAGCCGAACAGCAGGATCGCTTCCTGAATCGGGGTGAACTGGACGAACTCGCTGTTTATCTGCGCTCCGGGGCAAAACGCCTTGAAATTGCCACCACCCTCACCCGCAACGCCGACATCATCGTGTCCCGTGCTGCTAACCGCATCTTTGTTGGTGGTTCCCCCATGGCCTTCCTCTCTCGCCCCCAAACTGAAGAAACCTCCCAATTCACCACCGGGGCGAGGGGCGAAGCCATTGACATAAAAGAAGCCATGAAACTGGGAACTGCCACCTATGTGGACACCCGTGGTGGATTCCTCGAAGGATTGCGCTCCATCTTTAGCGCCTCCGGTGATGGTGCGCCCGTGGGCTTCAAGCCGATCAACATTGCCCGCTATGGACCTGCTCGCATGGAAAAATCCCTGCGCGACTTGGATTGGTTCTTGCGCTATACCACCTACGCCATTGTGGCCGGCGATCCCAACATTTTGGCAGTGAATACGCGCGGCTTGCGGGAAATCATTGAGGCTGCGTGCTCCGCCGATGCCACCATTGCTGCCTTAAAGGAAATGCGGCGGGCGGCTCTCAGCTACTTTGAAAAGGATCCCGAAGCTAAGGGCATTGTGGAAACCTACTTTGAAGTTCTGATCAACGAATTTATTGCCCCTGCTCCCTCCGATAAAGTGCGGCAGCGCAACTCCACCGATCTTCAAGGATTGAGACTACCGCAAATTTACTACAATGCTGCCGAACGCCGTCCCAAATTTGTGATGAAGCCGGGGCTATCCGCTGCCGAGAAAAACGAAGTCGTCAAAGCCGCCTATCGGCAAATTTTTGAGCGCGACATCTCCCGTGCCTATGGTTTGGGTCTCTCTGATCTTGAATCCAAGGTGAAAAATGGCTCCATCTCCATGAGGGAGTTCATCCGCCAACTGGCCAAGTCGCCCCTTTACCGCAAAAACTTCTACGAACCCTATATCAATAGCCGCGCCCTAGAGCTGGCCTTCCGCCATATTTTGGGTCGTGGGCCCTCTAGCCGCGAGGAAGTGCAGACCTACTTTGCCATTCTCTCTAAAGGGGGTCTCCCTGCCCTAGTAGATGCCCTTGTGGATTCCAAGGAATACAGTGACTACTTTGGCGAAGAGACGGTGCCCTATCTGCGGGGTCTGGGTCAAGAGGCTCAAGAGTGCCGCAACTGGGGTGCTCAACAGGATCTCTTCAAGTACAGTGCTCCCTTCCGCAAAGTCCCGCAATTCATTACCACCTTTGCCGATCAGGATCAACCCCTGCCGGATCAACACCCCTACGGTGCGGGCAACGATCCCTTGGAAATCCAATTTGGTGCCATCTTCCCCAAAGAGAAGAAAAATCCCAGCGCTCGTCCCCAGCCCTTCAACAAAGATACCCGCCGCATTCTCATTACGCGCGGGCCGGGGATCAACAATCAGGTGAGCAATCCCGCAGCGCGTGGAGTCGCCCCCGGCACCCTAGGGCCAAAAGTCTTCAAACTGGATCAGCTTCCCAGCATCAATGCCCGCATTGGCAAACGCTCGATTGCCACAGGCGGCGACAGTGTCAAGTTTGCTGAAAGCTCCACCCAGCGGGTGATTCGTGCTGCTTATCTGCAAGTCTTTGGCCGCGATGTCTATGAAGGGCAGCGCCAAAAAGTGGCCGAGATCAAGCTCGAAAACGGGGAAATCTCCGTCCGTGAATTTGTGCGGATTTTGGCCAAATCGAACCTCTTCCGCAGCCTTTACTGGACCCCCCTGTACGTCACTAAAGCGATTGAGTACATTCACCGTCGCCTCTTGGGGCGTCCCACCTATGGTCGCCAAGAGATGAATGCCTACTTTGACATTGCCTCGAAGAAGGGTCTCTACGGCTTGGTGGATGCAATCATTGACAGCCAAGAGTACAGTGAAGCCTTTGGCGAAGACACGGTTCCCTACGAGCGCTACATTACGCCCAAAGGTTTGGCAATGCGATCATTGCGAGCCGGCACGATTGGCGAAACCGGTGTCCTGCCCCAAAAAGAAGAAGTCCCCCGCTTTGTCCAGCTAGGAACCGTCACCGAACTGCGGACAGAACCAGCCATTCAGTTCCGTGTCAATCAAGGGGTGAGCAAGCGCCGCGAGCAAACTAAAGTCTTCAAGCTCACGGATCTCAACGACAAGCAAAATCTGCAACTGGTAATTCAGGCCGCCTATCGTCAGGTCTTTGAGCGGGATGTGGCTCCCTACATTGTCCGCGATGAATTTACTGCCCTCGAATCGAAACTCAGCAACGGTGAGATTACGCTCAAGGAGTTCATCGAGGGTTTGGGTTGTTCGGAACTCTATCAGAAGGAGTTCTACACCCCCTATCCCAACACCAAGGTGATCGAACTGGGCACCAAGCACTTTTTGGGTCGGGCACCCCTCGATCAAGCGGAAATCCGCCGTTACAACCAAATCCTCGCCACCCAAGGCTTAAAGGCTTTTGTCCAAGCCCTGGTCAGCAGTGCAGAATACGCTGAAGTCTTTGGGGAGGATACGGTGCCCTATCGTCGCTTCCCCACCTTGCCGGCAGCCAACTTCCCCAACACTGAGAAATTGCACAATCAACTCACGAAGCAAAGTGAGGCGATTGTTGTGCCCAGTTTTGCGCCGGTGAAACCTCGCCTTGATAATACGAAGCTGCCGCTTCTCAGTCGGGCGATCGCCGAGCAAGAGGCCAAAGCGCGTCAAGCGGATCCCAGCAAACCCCGCTTTATTGAATTGGGACGCTCCTTCCGTAACGGCGATGGTCAATCGGTGGAAGTGGGGGTTGGGACTACCCGTCGCCGTCCCGCTCGCATTTTCCGCATGACGGTGGGTGCCCCTAGTGCTGAGGTGGAGCTGGTGATCAATGCCATCTACTGTCAGGTGATGGATGTCTTCAGTGGTCAAGTGCCCAGCCAGTTTCGCCGTCCCGACCTAGAAAGCCGCCTGCGCAACGGTGAAATTACCGTCCGCGAGTTTGTGCGCACCTTGGCCAGCTCAGAGATCTATCGCAACCGCTTCTATACCCCCTATCCCAACACTAAGGTAATTGAATTCCTCTTCCGTCACCTCCTCGGTCGTGCTCCGGCCACCCAGGCGGAAATTCGCCAATACAACAAAATCTTGGCGGATCAAGGCCTCAAGGCGGCGGTCGAAACAATGGTGAATAGCCCTGAGTACAGCCGCTACTTTGGTGAAGATGTCGTGCCCTACAAACGCTTCCCTACGCTGCCAGCGGGCAACTACATTGGCAGTGTCAAAGCCAATGCCGACTTGGTAAAGCAATCTTGGTCGAGCCTCTCGCCCTCGTTGGTGGGGATTCAGCCGAGCCGTCGCGGCTAGGGAACGCTTCCCCTAACCACTTATGAATCAATACACTAGCGGATGCTCTTGCAGGGGTGTCCGCTTTTTTGTTGGGCAAGACCGCGTTAAAATATACTAAAGATTTTCAATTCTGAAAAACCCGTAAAATCCCGTCCTAGGCAGGGCTGGAAGCCTTTCTATGGCCAGTAAAAAAATGATAGAGTACAAAAAATTCCCATTTTAATTTCTATCCATTACTGTCCTCATTAAGTAGGAGTGTCCGTTACTTTGGAGAGCCACAAAGACCACAAAGAAAAGATACTCGTCGTGGATGATGAAGCGAGTATTCGCCGAATTTTAGAAACTCGGCTGTCAATGATTGGCTATACGGTCGTCACTGCTGCCGATGGCGAGGAAGCCCTGACCACCTTTCGGCAGGAGCAGCCGGATTTGGTGGTGCTGGATGTGATGATGCCCAAACTAGATGGCTATGGCGTCTGTCAAGAACTGCGCAAAGAATCCGATGTCCCTATCATTATGCTCACTGCCCTTGGCGATGTCGCCGATCGCATTACGGGGTTAGAACTGGGCGCCGATGATTATGTGGTCAAGCCCTTTTCCCCCAAAGAGTTGGAGGCCCGCATTCGCTCAGTGCTGCGCCGTATCGAGAAAACCACTACCTCCGGTATTCCCAGCTCCGGGGTGATTCAAGTGGGCAATATTCGCATTGATACCAATAAGCGGCAAGTCTATAAGGGGGATGAACGCATTCGTCTCACGGGCATGGAATTTATGCTCTTGGAATTGCTGGTGAGTCGCTCTGGTGAACCCTTCTCACGGGGGGAAATTCTCGAGCAGGTGTGGGGCTATACCCCAGAACGCCACGTAGATACGCGGGTAGTGGATGTTCACATTTCCCGCTTGCGGGCTAAGCTAGAGGAAGACCCCAGTAATCCAGAGTTGATTTTGACGGCACGGGGAACGGGGTATCTCTTTCAGCGGATTACCGAGCCGGGAGAAGTAAGCAACAAAAATCCCTAACGGGCCTGAGGGTGAGCCATGAATAAACAACGCCGGCACTGGTCAGAGATTTGGGGGCTAGGTCTGACGGCGGTGGCCTTAGGGATCGTTGCCTTTATGCAGCAGGATGCCCTGCGGCAGTTACAGATCCAAGCGTCAGAACAACTCACCGATGCCGAATATGAGCGCCAGAATGCCCAAACCATTACCCAAATGCGGCTTTTGGCTAACCTACCCTCCTTTGGTTTTGACACCCTAGTTGCCGATTGGGCATTTTTGCAATTTCTACAGTTTTTTGGTGATTCCGCTGCCCGTCAAGTCACGGGTTACGATGAGGTGCCTGTTTTCTTTGAGGTCATTATTGCAAAGGATCCCCGCTTTGCCCAAACCTACCCCTACCTTTCGACGGCAATTACGGTGTATGCAGGACAGCCGCAAACCTCTGTGGCTTTGATGGATCGGGGTCTGGCGGCTATGGATCCCGCCTATCAACCGACGGCCTACTTGGCATGGGTGTTTCGGGCGATGGATGAATTCCTCTTTTTGGGCAAGGGGCTGGCGGCAGCAGAGTCCTACGATCGCGCAGCAGCTTGGGCAGAAATGAATCCGGATCCCCAGGTACGCGATGCAGCCCCCTATTATCGCTCTTTGGCACAAACTCTGCGGCGAAATCCCGACAGTCGGATGGCTCAGATCAATGCGTGGATTTGGGCACTGGTGAATGCAGTGAGCGATCGCTCGCGGCAAACGGCGATAGAGAATATTGAACGCCTAGGGGGCAAGGTCTCCCGCCTCCCCGATGGCACTTGGCAAATTCGCCACCCTGAGGATCTGCGGTAGTGCCCGTGGAACGCACAATTCCCGAAATAAATGAAAAAATTAAGGCGGGTAAGGCCACGGTTTGGACGCTGGCAGAACTCAAAGCCCGCCTTGAAAGCCTGAGCACTGCTGAAGCCACCCGCCAAGTGGATGTGGTGACAACGGGTACGTTTGAACCCATGGAGTCTTCGGGGGCAATCATTAATTTGGGGCCAACAGACCCTCCGATTAAACTGCGGCAGTGCTGGCTGGATGGCATTCCTGCCTACAGTGGTTTTGGGGCTGTGGATCTCTATTTGGGAGCAGCTCAATCCCCTGACCCCAATTCTGAGGGGGGTGAAGCGGACAGTCTGCGGGAACGGGGGGGTGGCCATGTGATTGCCGATTTGATTGCCGGCAAAGCCATTTCCCTGCGGGCAGTGGGTCATGTCACTGATTGCTATCCCCGTGCCAGTTTAGAAACTGTGATTAGTAAAGAGACAATTAACCAGTTTTATCTGTATAACCCTCGGAATCTTTATCAAAATTTTATTGTCGGTGTCAATGGGGGCGATCGCCCCCTCTATACCTACCTTGGGCCACTCCAACCGCAACTGGGGAACGCCGTCTATGCCTGTGGCGGTGCCCTCTCACCTCTGCTGAACGATCCCTACTTGCGACTGGTGGGAATTGGCACCCGCATTTTTCTTGGCGGCGGCATTGGCTATGTAGCGTGGGAAGGCACCCAACACTTCCCCTTACAAAAACGGTTGGCCAACGACACTCCCATTGGACCCGCCGCCACCCTTGCCCTTATTGGCGATGCCAAACAAATGGATCCCTTTTGGGTGCGGGGTTGCTATTTCAAGCACTATGGGCCTTCCTTGATGCTGGGGGTAGGTGTTCCGCTCCCCGTGTTGGATCAAGAGGTCATCGCCCGCTGCGCCATTCGCGATGAAGAAGTGGTAGCGCCGATTATTGACTTTTCCATTCCTCGCCGCGTGCGTCCCACTTTTGGCATGGTTAACTATGCACAACTGAAGTCAGGCAAAATCAAGATTGAAGGTAAAACCGTGCGCACGGCTCCCCTCGCCAGTCTCTACTTTAGTCAGCGGATTGCCGAGATTCTGAAGGACTGGATCCAAACAGGTCGTTTTACCTTGACAGAACCCATTGCTCCATTGCCCCGCGATCGCACCTTTTTGCCGCAGCAACCTTGGATACCCGCTACCAGTGATGATTAGCCTGCTTTCGGCAACAATCCTCTCGCTATAATGGAGAGGCGTTGAACCACCTTGCCCTTGGCAATTTTCTAGTTCCCGACCCATTGATTCAAGCCCCTGATGAACTCTCACCGCTGGGTGTTTAGGTGTTTAATAGAATGGAAGAGATATAAGAGTTTTGAAGGAGCGCGATCGCTGGTAAACGCAAAACTGCATCCTTCATGAATTTCAATCCGCCATGCGTATTATTACGGTTGTCATTGGTTCCGTTCTATGTCAGTCTCAGCATTAGGGTAGAGGTCAAAGGCTGTGCAGTATCTCGCCGAGGTCATTAAGAAAACGGGTTTCATGGGGACGAAATCCGAGTTGAAATTACTCATGCGCGAGCAGTCGGGTTACTGGCACCCCGTCCCCCAAAACGAAGAGACGATTCCCTTTGACAATAGCCGTGACTACGGCAACGGCGTGCTCGTCTTTGTGGAAATGGCTGCCAACCGCCAAATTCGCAATGTGGATGAGGCGTCTCGCCGTCTTATAGGTATCTTGCACGGCTTCACGCGGATGCGGGAGCGCTTTCAAAGCCAAGAGGAAGAGATTGAAGGTTGGAAGCAATCCTTATCCTACCAAGCGGAGGCTCTCAATCAGCGGGAACAGGAATTTGAGCAACGCAAAGAAGAACTGCAAGAACTCGAAGCCCGACTCGCGGGTGCTGAGGAGGAATTGGCGCAACTCAACAAACTGCGGGAGGAATTGACTGCCGAGGAACAGCGAATTCAAGCAGAGCGCCAAGCCCTTGAAAACTTACGCCACCAAGTGCACCAAGAGCAGCAGCGCTGGGAACAATTCAAGTCTAGCCACAGTGTTGGCTTATCACCAGAACAAATTCGCCAAGTAGATTCAATTTTGCAGCAATTGGCGGAGAGTCTCAACAGTGGTGGGCATCCCCAAATCACGGAGTGCTTTCAGAGTCTAGATCAGCAGCAGGCTCTGCTCAACCGGTACTGGCAGCAACTGGAGCAACTAGAGCAGGAGGTCAGTCAGCGCCAAGCTGCCCTAGAGGAGCAACTTCAGGCCTTTCAGAAAAAGGAAGAGGCGTGGCGCACCGCTCAGGAGCAATTTTGGCAAGACAGTCGGGCGATCGCCCTGCAGGAGGAACTCTGCCGCTACAAACAATCTGTCCTGGAAAAAGAACGCCACCTCCTTGCTCAACAAGAGGAAATGATCCAGCAAATGCGCCAAGCCATGGTGAGTGAGCTTACAGAGGCAGTGGATGTCAATGCCCTGATGAAAATGCCCATGGAGGAACTGGAAAAAGAAGTGGCCAACCGCGGCAATGACCTCAAGCGCGCCTCTGCCTTTGTCAACGATGAAGAAGAAGAGCTGAAGATGGCTCTAGAGTCCTTGGCAGAACTGGAGCAAAAAGTCAAAGAAGCCAGTGACTTCGATCGCCTACAACTGGCGGGGGAATTGGAGGACGAACGCCAGCGCTGTAATCTGCTCAATCAGGCCCTTGAAGGACAGCGGCAACATATCCGTGAAAAAGAAGCAATCTACAAAATCCACAAGCAAGTGCTAGAGGCACGCAAGGATCCTGCTTCCCAACAGGGCATTAGCCTCATTCCCATTCTCAGCGAATTGGAGTGCCAGTTTCAAGAGTACAGCGTGGCCGTCAATCAACTGGCGGAGGAATTACAACAGGCCTATACCGACTTAGAAAGTCTGCGTCACGACCTCGAAGAACGCCGCAAGCTACAACAGCAGCAAAAAGATCAACTTAACCAAGAAGAACAGATACTGATTGAAGAGCAACGGTTGTTGGCTGCGAAGCGAGGACAGGCGACTCTATTGCGGGAAATTTTACAGCCTGTTCAAGATCGCCTCAATTACTTGCGCCAAGCTCTAGAGGGAATCAACCAAAATATTCTCAATGGCCGTCCCACTGCTCTCATTTCTGAGTTACAGCAAGTGGTCATGAACCTAGGTCAAGGGGCTTAACTGCTAATTGTGCTGCCGCATTGCGTCTCGGACTTTGGTTTCGCCAGCGGGATTATTTTGCTCACGGTAGAGCTTCAGGGCCATTTGATAGGCACTGTGAGCCTCCTGCCGTCGGCCTTGAGCTGTCAAAGCTTTCCCCAAGTAGTAAAAGCCATCGGCATTTGTTGGGCTGATCTGCGTGGCTTGACGATAAATTGCCACCGCTTCAAGGGAATTATTTTGCTGCATTAACAGCTCACCTAAGCTGAAGTAGGTGGCCACCCGTTCGGGTTGCAGAGGGATCAAACGGCGGTAAGCTTGAATGGCGCGCTCGGGTTGATTGGCAGCAACGGCAAGTTCTGCGACTTGTTGAAGTAGATCCGCATCTCGCTGCCCCAAGTTAGCTGCGCGATCGATGGCCTGCCAGCCTTGGCTAGAATCCCCAGCGGCAAGAAGCGCCATCCCCAAGTGGAGTTGAATGGAGGCATTGCCAGGGGCAAGGGTTGCCGCCTGTTGTAGATAACTGATGGCTTCGGGGAGATTGCGTTGTTGAAGCAGCAAAACACCTAATCCCTTTTGAGCTGCCCAATTGCGAGGGTCAAGACGGAGGGCAGAGCGGTAGGCCTGTATGGCGCCTTGGGGATCCCCCATGCGGGCAAGAATCACCGCCAATCCTTCATAGGCTTGGGCATTACGGTTATCGAGGCGAATCGCTTGGCGATAGGCGGCAGCAGCACCTTGGTTTTCCCCCATCATCCCCAGACTGTAGCCGAGGGCATAGTAAAAATCAGCGTTTTGTTGATCCAGCTCAATGGCGCGTTGGTAGGCACGAGCGGCTTCAGCAAATTGTCCCTGCCGGGCATAGATGTAGCCGATGGCAGAATGCACGCGAGGATTACGGCTCTCGCTCTGTAGCAGTTGCTGATAAATGGCCAAGGCTTGGGCATAGTTCCCTGCTTCTACTAGCCGTCGCCCTTCCTGCATCAGCGTGCTGACGGGGCTATTGGCGTGGACTGGCGATGCCATCCAAAGGCCAAGACTGGCAATACTTGCCCACAAAAGGGAATTGACGCGCATCGTAAGTGAGTCCTCCTCGCAAACGTTAACCGTAACTTAACGGTTGTTTACAGCTCCTTAAGAGATACTGCAAATTCCGCCAAGGGCGATCGCCAAGAGTTAAGAGATGTAGTAAGGCAAACTACAGCCCTTTTCTAGGGAGTACATCAAAGGAAGGGGAGCCTCTTTTGGGGTGGTTTTCACAGCTTTAAGGGAAAAGGGCTGCAAAGGTCTATTTTGGACAATTTTGGCCACAATGGCAAATCAAAAGGGAGGTGTCCGATGGCGAGACGATGCAACATTGCCCTGGTGGGCAGCTACAACAGTGGCAAAACAACCCTCGCAGAAAGCATTTTGCGCCTTACCCACGCCACCAATGGCAAGGCCAGTAGTCTTCTGGATACCAGTCCTGAGGCGCGCGATCGCCGGATGGGGGTAGAGCTGAATGTGGTTCATACCCAGTATGGGGACTTGGATCTAGTCCTTCTCGACTGTCCTGGCTCAGTGGAGTTGCTCCAAGAAACCCTCAATGCCCTAGTCGGTGTGGATATGGCGATCGTGGTCTGTGAACCCCTCAGCGATCGCGCCTTTACCCTAACCCCCCTGTTCAAATTCCTCGACGACTGGCAAATTCCCCACCTCCTCTTTATTAACAAGATGGAGCGTGCCCACGACCCCTATATGGAAATCCTCGCCGCCTATCGCCAAGTTTCCAGCCGTCCCCTTGTCCCCCATCAGTACCCCATTTGGCAGGGGGATGATCTTTTGGGCTACATTGACTTGGTGACGGAGCAGGCCTATCACTACCATGCGGGGGCAGCGGCAGAGTTAGTCCCCTTTCCTTCTGAATTGCAAGCCCTCGAACAGGCCGCACGGGCGGAGCTACTGGAGGCTCTGGCCAACTATGACGATCATCTCCTAGAGGAACTCCTTGAGGATATTGCGCCCCCGGAAAGTGAAATCATGGCAGATCTGCGCTGGGAGTTGGGAGCGGATTTAATTGTGCCCGTCTTCTTTGGCAGTGCGCAAACGGACTACGGTGTGCGTCCTCTATTGGCAGCTCTTGATCGCGAAGCACCCAATGCCACAGAAACTGCTGCCCATCGCCAGATCAAGGGCGAGGAGCCGCTTGCCCAAGTGCTAAAGACCTTCTATCTCCCCCAAGGGGGCGGCAAGCTCTCCCTCGTGCGGGTATGGCAGGGCACGTTGACCGATGGGATGAGCCTGAATGGGGTGCGCGTGGGGGGCATCTACCGTGCCCAGGGCACACAGCTAGCATCGCTGGGGCAGGCAACAGCAGGTGACATTGTTCTTTTGGCGCGGCTAGAGGGTATTCGTACAGGTGAGACCCTCAGTGTCAGTGGTCAGGCGGCACCTCTGCCCTGTGCGCCGCAACTGGAACCCGTCTATGCCTTGGCTATTGCCCCCAGTAAACGCAGTGATGAGGTAAAGCTTACCAGCGCGTTGCAAAAACTGCTGGAGGAAGATCCGGGGCTGCACTGGGAACAGCATGGCGATACCCATGAGATTATTCTCTGGGGACAGGGTGACATTCACTTGCAGATTGCCCTCGATCGCCTGCGCCGCAAGTATCACCTACCGATGCAAACCCATTTACCCCCAGTCCCCTACAGGGAAACCATTCGCCGTGGGATAAAAAACAGCCATGGTCGCTATAAGCATCAAACGGGGGGGCATGGCCAATTTGGCGATGTGTACCTTGATATTGCTCCCCTAGAACGCGGCAGCGGCTTCCAATTTAGGGAAACTATTGTCGGCGGCGTTGTTCCCAAGCAATATATCCCCGGTGTCGAGCAGGGGGTGCGGGACTTTCTCAACCAAGGGCCGTTGGGATTTCCAATCGTAGATGTGGCGGTGACCCTTACCAATGGCTCCTACCACGCTGTGGATAGTTCTGAGCTGGCCTTTCGCCAAGCGGCTCGCCTTGCCATGCAGGCAGGAATTCCCTGGTGTGAGCCGCAACTCCTAGAACCCATCATGGCGGTGCAAGTGTGGATGCCCCAAGCCTTTACGGCTAAGGTGATGCAGGCCTTGACGGGGCGACGCGGTCAGGTCTTGGGCTACAGCAGTAAGGAGGGTTGGCCCGGCTGGGACCAGATTGAGGCTTATTTACCCCAAGCGGAAATGCATGACTTCGCGGTGGAGTTGCGCTCCCTAACCATGGGCAGCGGTGGCTTCCATTGGCAATTTGATCACCTGCAGGAAGTACCGGAAAAACTGGCTGCGACGATTGTTCAGCGCCACAAAAAAGCCTAGGCTACTAGTTGAGCCGCCTTGGCCTGCAATTCCTGAAGTCGTGTGGCCATGATCTGCTGAATTTGGGCTTCCTGCTGGCGATCGCTCGCATCCAGGTCGTCGGCTACCGTGCCCGGAGCGGCTTGGAATTTCTTGAGCTGGCGATCAAAGAAACTGTTGGGGAAGCGGCGGTACTCCACTGTTTGCTGCTCAAGGCGGGCGGTGTAACAAAACTGGTGCAACCAATGGGCATAGGCCACATCCTCAGCCCCATAACGAAACCGGCGGAAGACCTCATCTTCAGGAAAGCCGCCAATAAACTCATGGACTTCGCGGCGCACCCCCAAATTGAGAACCAAGGTGTGCTCTAGGGTTTTGTGCCAGTAGGGATGCAGGCGATCGCGACAATAGACTCCCGTGCGCACGGCACCAAAATAAGCTGGGGCATAGGGTTCCGGTAGAGGTTGATTCAACACCGATAGGGCTAAAAACAGGTGCTCAGGGCGGTACAGATCATCGGCATCACAGAAAAAAATCACCTCTCCTTTGGCCAAGCGAACTCCCATATTCCGCGCGGCGGCAATGCCAATGTTGATGGGCCAGCCCACTACCTGCAGGGGCACCGTATTTGGCCATCGCTTAACCGCCACATCACAGGTGGCATCCGTTGAGCCATCACTGACAAGGATCAATTCCCCCGCGGTAGCGTAGGGAAAGTGCTGCTGTAGATAGTGGCAACTGGCGGCAATGCTTTCAAGAGTTTCCCGAAAGACGGTTTCTCCCCGCTGGGTGATCACATTGTAGGCGGGCATCACAATGGAGAAGGAACGCAGGCCAGCAAGTTCCACAGCAAGTCCCTCAGGAATTTTTCCTTATTTTCTTCCTAAGAGGGAGTTCCATGCAAAAGTTTCCCAGGGTGTTGACAAAGGCTTAGTCCATTCGCTACATTAACTAATGCTGAGCCTTGCCCCCATCGTCTAGAGGCCTAGGACACCTCCCTTTCACGGAGGCGACGGGGATTCGAATTCCCCTGGGGGTATCCCAAACTGCTAAACTCAATGCCAATACCGACCACTCCAAGCCTCACAACAGGCTAGGGCACTTGTCTCATCCTTAGTGATCTAATTGGCACGAGGTAGATGTTTGCAAGTCGCCGATCTCCTGCCAAAGTGCCACAATACGGAAAGTAGTGCAGGAGACAAAGGATGGACTGGGCAACGCGGGTGATGCGGGTCACGCCGTCGGTAACGTTGGCGATTGATGCCAAAGCCAAGGCAATGCGCGGGAGTGGAGAAGATGTCTGTAGCTTCAGTGCCGGCGAACCCGACTTTGACACCCCTGCCCATATCCGTGAGGCTGCAAAAACTGCCCTCGATCAAGGCAAAACTCGCTATGGTCCTGCAGCTGGGGAACCAGCCTTGCGACAGGCGATCGCCACCAAGCTGAATAACGACAACCACCTACCCTATCGAGCTGAAAATATTCTCGTCACCAATGGCGGCAAGCAGGCTCTCTTTAACCTGATGCTGGCCCTGATCAACCCCGGCGATGAGGTGATTATTCCTGCCCCCTACTGGGTGAGCTATCCGGAAATGGTGCATCTTGCCGGTGGTACGCCGGTAATTGTGAAGACAACTGCTGAAACGGGCTATCGGATTACGCCGGCGCAACTGGAAGCAGCCATTACCCCGAAAACGCGGCTCTTTGTTCTCAACTCCCCCAGCAACCCCACGGGCATGGTCTATACACCCGAGGAGATTCGTGAGCTGGCGGCCGTGATTGTGCGGCATCAACTGTGGGTGGTTTCCGATGAAATTTACGAGAAGATTCTCTATGACGACGCCAAGCATCTAAGCATTGGGGCAGTGAGTGAGGCCGCTTTTGAGCGCACCATTGTGTGTAGTGGCTTTGCCAAGGCCTATGCGATGACAGGCTGGCGCGTGGGCTACATTGCAGGGCCGGCGGAGTTTATTAAGGTAACCACAAAAATTCAAAGCCACAGTACCTCAAATGTATGTACGTTTGCTCAGTATGGTGCGCTTGCGGCTTTGCAAGGAAGTCAAGCCTGTGTGGCCGAGATGGTGGCCGCTTTCCGCGATCGCCGTGCCTTCATGTACAAACGCATTTGTGAGATGCCGCGGTTGCGCTGTCTCAAACCCCAAGGCGCCTTTTATCTGTTTGTGGATATTAGCGAAACGGGGTTAAGTTCCGTAGAGTTTTGCGATCGCCTGCTGGAGGAGGAAAAAGTGGCCACAGTTCCCGGCAAAGCCTTTGGCATGGATGATCACATTCGCCTTTCCTACGCCACGGATTTAGCCACTATTGAAAGAGGCCTGACGCGGCTTGCAAAATTTGTCGAGCGGCTCTAAACCCATAACCGCGGCATCGGCAGGAGAAACCTGGGCATCACCTCGCTGCAATCAACGACTTCAGTGGAATTCTCTTGAAGAGAGCAGAGTTCGCCTTAGCGGTCTTGGGAATTAATTAGCAGCCCTCAGACGTTTGAGACAGATACCCCATTGGTGGAGGGGCAGCGCAAAACCAGCAGCGACAAGATACACTTGCGCCATCAACGGACTCAGGTGCTGGCACAGTTCACCGAGGCGATCGCGAAAACAACGACCACTGGCATAGGCCGGCACTACCCCCCAGCCCACCTCTTCGGCGACAACAATGAGTTGAGCCTTACACGCTTGCACACTTGCCAAGAATTCCGCAACGGTCGCCTGCCATTGATCGTGGGATTGCTCTAGGCAATTGGCCACCCAGGTTCCCAAGGAATCCACAAGGGCGCAATGATGAGGCGGCAGGTCACGCAGGAGGGCAGCCAGCTCAAGGGGGCACTCCGACAATTCCCACTCAGCGGGGCGGCGAATCCGGTGTTGTTCAATGCGCTGTAGCCATTCAGGATCCTCTGGGGGGGCGATCGCCGTGGCAATATAAATCACCGGTTGTTGACTTTGGGCAGCAAGGAACTCGGCCCATTCACTCTTGCCACTGCGACTCGGACCGGTTACCAAGATATGATTCAGCATGAGTGGGCATTATTGGTTAACTGAACCGGCTCGGATCAAGGCGCTCTCCTAAGCCTTCGCCAAGGAGCGATAGACCCACCACAAGCAGTGTCATAGCCAGTCCCGGAAAGAACGTCGTCCACCAAATGCCCACTGACAGCCCATCTAGGGCTTGTCGCAGATCTTGTCCCCATTCCGGCACTTGGGGCGGCAACCCTAAGCCCAAGAACCCCAGGCCGGCCAGGGTCAAGATGGCGTCGGCGGCATTGAGTGTCAAGAGCACGGGGATACTGGGGAGAACGTTTACCAAAAGATACCGCCACAGAATCCGCGGCGTAGAGGCACCGAGAGCACGGGCAGCTTCGATAAAGACCTCATTTTTCAAACTCACCGTATGGTTGCGGACAACCCGATAGTACTGGGGAATATAGGCCACACTGAGGGCGATCGCCGCATTCAGAACTCCCTTGCCCACCACAAAAGCCACGGTGACAGCCAAGAGTAGCCCCGGCAACGTGTAGATCGTATCCATAAGAAAGAGTAGCCCGCGATCCAGCCACCCGCCACGATAGCCACTTAGCAGTCCCAAGGGTACCCCTACCCCCAAGCTGAGCAACGTTGCCGCCAAAACCACCTGCAAAGCCGCTTGGGCACCAAAGATCGTGCGTGAAAACACATCATAGCCCAAGCGATTGGTACCAAACCAGTGCTGCGGTGAAGGCGGCGCATGAATCGGAAAATCCAGAAATTCTTGGGGATCGGCAATCCAGCCGAGGGCTTGACCTAGGGGAGCAAGAACCGCCAGCAACAGAAAAGCTCCACAAATCACGGCTCCCACCAGCAACAACCGATCTGAGAGGCTGAGTTTCGGCCAGCGGTGGCGCAGCATTGTCCTATCCCAAGAGACTGGCAAGCAGTGCCTTCTGGGCATGGAGACGGTTTTCCGCCTGCTCCCAAACACGGGATTGCGGCCCTTCAAGGACACCGGCGGTAATTTCCTCCCCGCGGTGAGCCGGCAGGCAGTGGAGAACGATCGCCCGGGGATCCGCAAGCGCCAAAAGCTGATCGTTAATTTGGTAGGGTCGAAAAATGGGCTGGCGATCGCCCGCTTCTGCCTCCTGTCCCATACTGGCCCAAACATCCGTGTAAAGAGCATGGGCACCCTTCGCGGCTGCCTGCGGATCCGTGAGAACAGTTACTTCACTCTTACCGCCACTCAATGCTTGGGCTTGCGCCACAATATCAGGCAAAGGCGCAAACTGTGGCGGCGAGGCCACCCGAATGTTTACCCCCAGGAGGGCACAGCCCAGGAGTAGCGAATGTGCCACATTGTTGCCATCGCCAATATAGCAGAGGGTCAGTCCTGCCAATGTGCCAAAGGATTCCCGCAGCGTCAGCAAATCCGCCAAAATCTGACAGGGATGCTCGCGATCGGTGAGGGCATTAATCACGGGTATCCGCGCATAGTCCGCAAACAGTTGCAGCTCCACTTGACCGTAGGTGCGAATTGCTACAGCATCCAAATAGCGATCCAACACCCGTGCTGTATCGGGCAAGGGTTCACCGCGCCCCACCTGTGTGGATTGGGGATTCAGATCAATGACTTGGCCGCCCAATTGGTACATCGCCACCGTAAAGCTGACACGGGTGCGGGTCGAAGCCTTGTGAAACAGCAGCCCCAACACTTTGGGACACCGGGGGGCTACTTTACCGATTTTCATCTGGGCAGCCAAATCCAGCAGATACTCTGCCTCTGCCCGTGAGAGGTCAGCAATGCTGAGCAAATCACGCCCCCGCAGTGTGTCCATCACAGATTTCCCCACCAAAACCGGTATCCACTCATGGTAGCAACCTCAGAGCTGTTCCAAAGGTACAAATACAACCGTTTTCTAAAATAGGGGGAGCATTGAGGAACGCCGAGCTTGTCCATAAAGCTGCCTTGGAAAAGAGCTACCCTTCCGAAGCTCCCAACCGTGGCTCTGTCCCTGCAAGGAGGCGCTGAATATTACTCTGGTGTCGCCAAATCACAAAGGCACCGGCAACGACACTAAAGCCAACAAAAGGCCAAGACTGCGTAAAGAGCCAAAACCAGAAGGGCAAGGATAAAGTGGCAGTGATAGAACTCAGGGAGACAATGCGGCTGGCCGCCAAGACCACTAGAAACACGGCAAAAGCGGCTAAGGCTGTGGGGGCGTTGAGGGCAAGGAGTACCCCTAAACTGGTGGCAACGGATTTACCGCCGCGCCAACCCAACCAAATGGGTTTGCTGTGAGCTAGCACTGCCATAAAGGCGATCGCCAGCAGCACAAATTCAAACCAACTGGCGGGTACTGTACTCCAAGATTGTCCCAAGACCCAACGCGCCAAGAGAACAGCTCCTAGTCCTTTGCCGACATCCACCAAGAAGGTGACCAGTCCAGGCCCTTTGCCCACTACCCGCAGCACATTGGTGGCACCGGTTGAGCCGGAGCCATACTCACGAATATCAATGCCCCGCAGCGCTTTCGCCAGGAGATAGCCCGTAGGAATCGAGCCGAGCAGGTAGCTCATAAGCGCCAGCAGTCCAAGGATCAGTGCAGTGGTCACGGGAGCCTCCAAGGGTGACTGAAACTACTCAAAGAAATCAGAGCTACGGCTAGGACGCAACTGGGGTTCAGGGGCAAAACCCAAGAGCAAGGGATATTGCAGGAGCGAAAGGCTAACTTGGGGTTGGGAATCATCAATGAGAATTAGGGGGATGTAGTCCTCCTGCTCAAGGCGATCGGCACGAAAGGCCAAAGCCTCCGCCGATTCAAAAAGTGCCACCCCCTGATCAGGGCCAAAATCTTGACGACTAATCCCCAAGCAATCCTGCAAGCCCCGTCGCCAATCCCCTAGTCGCTCAGGGGAGTCGGCTAAGACCAAGACCCGCAAGAGATCACCGTAGAAATCCCGCAAGATTGAAATAATAGCCGAGGCAACAAGAATATTTTGCAACCGACTGGGGAGCGATCGCAGGGCACCCCGTCCCCCCAGATCAAAAAACCAGCTCTCGACACGCTCAGCATGAATTTGCTCAAACGTGCGTCGCAACTGCCAGGGGGGGCCATAGTAGTTGGGGCTGCTGCGATACTGCTCCAGCAAGCGGCGAATGCGATCCGCTTCTTCCTGAAATCCCTCATCAAGAACTAACTTGGGCGGCGTGGCCGCTGTTTCTGCCGGAGCAGGGGCAGTTTCCACCACAGGGGGGGCTGGGGGCAGTAATTCCATTTCCTCGATGGTGGCAGCCAACTCCTGCATGCTCTTGACTAAAAATTCCTTGAACCCCTGCACCCGAATCGCCAGTTCCTGGGAGGCACCCACAAAGTTGCGCCGTAGCTCCTGCTCAATGCGTTCCTTGCGCCGTTCCAATTGTTCAATCGTCAGCTGCAAACTTTGTTGCCGCTCTTCCAGGGACTTGAGGCGATCGTGGACAAGACGATGAAACTCCGCATCGAGGGCTTGAATTTCCGCTTTGAGCGCATCGCGCTGGGCTTTGAGGGCAGTGATTTCCTCTGGCGTGGGTTCAGAGAGATCGGTTACCGTAGGGTCATCTGTCATTGCGAACGGGGGAAATAAAGGCTGTGCGTGGGCAGCGTTCTTGCAGGCATTGTACTAAAGTTTTGGCGTCAAACAGAATCGGCAAAAAGTGGATATTCTTCACTTCCCGAAAGTAGAAGAGGATGGGAAAGACTGGCCAAAAAACCTCCCAGTGTTGCCATTGCTGATAGGGAAAGTGGCGAATCTGTTGGCCACCGCGATAGATCTCTAGTGCTGTTGCTGTAAATTCTAAGCGCAGCGTTGCCGCCTGCACAGCTAAAAATAGGGCAAAGAGAGAAATAGGTAAGCCCAGCCACCACCGCAACCACCACAGGGGCAGACCCAACAGCAGCACACCTAGAGGAACAGCAAAGGAAGGTTGAAGGCGAACGGTGGCGAAGGAGGTTCCTTGCATGGTTTTACTCCTGAGGAGTCGTTGGCTCTTCTAATTGTGGCAAATCCTTTGGAGGGGGAGCCGTTTCTGGTTTGGCGATCGCTGGAGTGGGGTTATCTGCAGAAGGAGAGGGTTTGGAGGGGACTTGCGGGCTGATGAGGACAGAACGCGCTGGGCTTTTTGCTTTCTTGAAGGGATTTAGACGCTGCCAGAAGGGTTTTTGCGGTGCAGGTGCCGAAGGGGGTGTCTCAGAAGCCTTAGGGGTGGTCTCTGGGGCCGGTTCCAGCACAGCGGGCGTCTCTTCGGCAGCTTTCACCGTCGGCGCTGGCGTTGGCTCTGAAGCAGGGGCTGTTTCCTCGGTAACTGTCACTGGGGGTTCTGGCGTTGGTTCGAGGCCAGCGGGTGTTTCCTGTGCGGGTTCAAGGGGGGGTGGTACTTCCTCTACAGCTGATGTTGGTGCAGGTTCCTGGGCAAGGGGCACTTGGGAAGGGGGAGCAGGTTCCTCAACGCTAGGCGCTGGCTCTGGGGTAGGTTCGGCAGGCAAGTTGCCGGGGAGATCTGGACTGAGGCTGCTTTGGAGATTTTTCGCCGCCAGTTCTCCCCGCAGTAGTCGCGAGAGGACATCCTTGCCATTGGGTTGATAGGTGACAAGGTGGGTAATGGGGTTGTAGGGGGAGGGAATACGCTGACCATTCCCATCCAAGAGTTCGAGGCGCACCCAGTTGTCCCCCGGCTGCAGGCCTGTGAGATAGTAGGCTTGCCAGCGATCCACTGTGAAAGATTGGCCATTGATGGTGCAGCGCACCTGCCAAACTTTCTCGTTGTTGAGTTGTCGATCTAAAGGCAGGTTGCTGAGGTAAAAATCTAGGAGCACGGGTTCAGCGCCATAGGTGCCGGTGGGTTGGTTGTAGGTGAGCAGGGGAAGATTGGCAGCTCGCGTGTCCTCGTCGGCGGTGTAAAGATGAAAAGTGGTTTGGGCATAGGCAAGGGGATTTTTCCAGCTTTCACCCCAGGGATACACCACAAAGGCCCGCAGGAGATGTGTCCCCGGCTCAAGATCACTAAATTCAATAGGCTTGCTCAGATCATAGACACTGCGGCTAGGCAGATCGTCAAGCACCACTTCCACATGGGGACCGAGCCCAGTGCGCTGATCTTGAAAGATGGGCAATCCTTGGAGACTGAGGTGAACGGCGACGTTGCGGCTTTGGAGGGTTTGGTTGGTTTCAGGGCTGAGAATTTTCAGCCGAGGTTCATAGCGATCAAACCAATCTTTCATGTCTTCAATGGCTACAGGAGGAGCCACTTCTGCCAGTGCGCCACCGGATTTTGCCGCTACTCTCTCCCCTACCGCCCAAAGAAAAACTACGCAAAGAACTGCGGCGATCGCCCGTTGCCAATGAATCTGCCAACCCTTCATGCGCACCTCAGATGGTTGTCGTACTAAAGACAATTTTCGCAGACGGTCGGCCCACTTCTGCAATCAATTCTTAGGAGTCGTAGATCACATGGCCACTGCTAAATTCGCGCACTTCCCCATTGCTGAGGCGCACCTGCAATGTTCCGCGATCGCCAATTCCCACACCAATTCCCTGCCATTTCTTTTCTCCTTGCACCAGGGTGAGCGATCGCCCCCGCAGGAAATCCCGTTCCGCCGCCACCCCTGCCCACTGTGGCTGTTGCCAGCACCAAAGGAGTTCAGCCCGAATGGCCGCCAAGAGTTCCAAGTCCGTAGGTACCGCCTCCCAAGGATCAAGCAGCCTATGGAGACTAATGGCTTGGGGAATACCCATGGCCGCCACATCAACACAGCGGTTCAGCCCCACCCCCACCACAAACCAAGGGGAACGGCTTTCGCAGAGAATTCCCGCCAGTTTCTTGCCCTCAGCCATGACATCATTTGGCCACTTTAGTTGCAGATGGCGATCCACCGTTGGCCGCAGCCCACTCAGGGCGCGCATCACTGCTATCCCAGCCTGGACACTGGGGGCAACCATCCCCTGCACCTGCGGCAGGATAAAGGAGGCTGTCAACACGCCTTTCGGAGAGTGCCAGACCCGGTTGTACTGACCCCGTCCTCGCGTTTGTGCTTGAGTGTAGATGACTTGACCAAGGTAGAGTTGCTCGGCATGGTGCAATGCCCATGTGTTGGTACTTTCACAGGTTTCAAGCCAAACTAACCAAGGAAAGGTCATAGCGATCGCCTACTTGTACACAGAAGCCGATAGCTAGTGCTCGCAAGCGGTCGAGCTGCGGATGTGCCCCCACCCGCTCAGAAAATATAGGACGGGGTATGGCTTAAGCCCGAAAGACTTGGGCAGGATCAAGACGCATGACTTTTTGAACCGCTAATAGGGAAGCACTGACACACATGGCCACGGTGGCGCTAAAAACAGCCAAGGCCAATTGAGGACTAAGGATAATTTGAATTGCACGGGTCTGCATTGTCCACAGGCCCAATCCCCAGCAGAGGGCTAGGCCAGGTATGTACCCCAGCACAGCCATCCATAGAGCTTGCTCAATAATGATTCGATATAGGTACCAGTCAGAGGCCCCCATCGCTTTGAGGGTGCCGTATTCCTGCAGGCGATCGCTCACCGAGGAATAGAGAATCTGGCTGACAATCACTACCCCTACAACCACACCTACCCCTGCTCCCAATCCCAAAATGAACCCCACACTGGTACTGGCCAACCAATAACGGCGGGTCATGTCACTCAGGGCCGCCCTACTGAGCACTTGATAGTTGGGGAAGGCCGCCCGCAATCGCTCCTGCACCTTTGCCAAATCTTCCCCCGGCTTTGCTTTGACCATGACATAGGTAATGCGGGTACTGGGGGACACCAGCGGCAGAAATTCGGGTGCAGGCTCACCGGTCTCAAACCGCGGGAAGTTCAAATAAAGGTTCGCAGTTTCCAGCGAGGTAAAAACATAGGGACTAGAGACAATTGATTTCAGACCGTGCGTCCAGCCAATGACCGTGGCCGGGTAGTTATTTGCTCGACCTTGCTCGCCCACAGCCGTCAGGGAAAGGGCATTGAGGTCAATGCGATCTACGATGACACTGTAGGGTTTTTCTAGATCCGTCAGCGCTGCCCCCGCAACTGTTGGCAAAGGTAGCAGGGTTCCCGCCGGCTCAATCCCAACCACCTGCACCGGATCGATTGCCTCTGTCTCTGAACGCCGCCACATGGCTGATTGCATCAGGAGCGGTTCTGCGATCGCAACCCCTTCAACCGCTTGGGCATCGAGAACTACTTGATACTCAATGGGCAACGTCAGGCCAAAGTAACGTAGCTCGCGAGAGGCAATCCAGAAATCTGCTTGGCTTTTGTTCACCAAGAGAGTGGCGGAGCGGCCAAACCCCTCCAGGAGTCCCGTTTGAATCGTAACCAAACTTACCGCAAACGTAATGCCCAGTTGAGCAACGAGAAAGCGGCTAAAGTCTTCTAAAAGATTTTTGCGAGCAAGAGAAACCATTCCCCTATTTTAGGTTTTAGATAAAACGGTGTCTAGGCACTTCCAGCCAGTTGAAGAAAAGAGTTTCACTATCAGCTTAAGAAATAAAAAATCTTTGGTTAAACACTCTACAATCTTTGGTTAAACACTCTACCGCCACCTCTTGTTTTTAGGGTCAGTTAATAGCAACCTGAATACGACACACCAGTGACCCTATTTCTTTGTTCTTTGCATTCTCGTCCTCCTAGGCCACAGCCAAGGAGGAGGACAGCAAGCGATTGAATCCCTTTAGCTCCCAGGGGGAAAGGATGCCATGCTCAAAGATAGAGGGTAGGTTGTTAATATGGTTAATTTAATAGAAACTTTTGATTTTGGGTGCGGAGATTCTTAACCTCCAGATGGTTCTTGGGTTTGTTCTTTTACCCAATTCAAGTAGGCAGAGGAACCGGCAATGAGGGGTAGGGCAATTATTTCTGGGACTTCATAACTGTGTAATGCCAGCAGGCGATCCCGCACCTGGTCAAACAAAGCAAACCGGGTTTTAATGAGTAATTGCCATTCTGGATCGCAATGTATAGCCCCTTGCCAACGGTATATTGATTGGATAGGCAGAATCTGTACACAGGCAGCTAGGTACTCGGCTACCAGTTGATTGGCTAAAGAAAGTGCTTCAGCTTCCGTGGCAGTAGTCACAATAACCACACAATACTCCGTTGTCGCTTCCAAGCCCGCTGTCCTCACCTCACTATGTCAATCATATCTTGAAGCAATTGTGCAGTGAATGTTGTTATTACTGGAATTGGGCTGTGGACGGCGCTGGGGGATACGGCGATCGCCACATGGCAACGCTACTGTGAAGGCAAAACGGCACTTATTGCCACGACAGAAGGGCTGGTGGGAGCAACGACGTTAACTCTTGAGAAAATTCTTGAAACCACGACAACTCAGGCGCTCAAGGATGCGAAATTGACAGCTCCCCTCCCCAGTGCGGGGGTTGTCGTCGGCTCTAGCCGCAGTTTCCAAGCCCAGTGGGAAACTTGGTTGCGGCAGCCTTCCCTACCGCGAGCCACATGGTTACAAACCTTGCCAGCCACGGTCTCACAGCGGGTAGCACACATTGTCGGTAGCCAAGGGATAGTTCTCAACCCTACCGCCGCCTGTGCCACCGGTATATGGGCGATCGCCCAAGGCGTCCTATTGATTGAGCAGGGCAGGTGTGATCTGGTGTTGGCTGGCGGCGTTGAATCTGCTGTCTCCCCCCTCACCTTGGCGGGATTTCGGCAGTTGGGCGTGTTGGCTCAGGAACGAGCCGCTCCCTTTGATCGCCAGCGGCAGGGATTTGGCTTGGCTGCCGGCGGCGCCATTGTTGTCCTAGAGTCTGAGGCAGGGGCGCGATCGCGAGCCATCGAACCCTACGCCCGGATTGCTGGCCTGGGTCTGAGTGCAGATGCCGAGCACATGGCTGCCCCCAGTGTCCATCAAACGGGTGCCCTCCTAGCAATTCAACGGGCCTTGACCCAGGCAAATCTAACCCCGCAAGCAATCCACTGTATCCATAGTCATGGCACGGGAACTGTGCGCAATGATGCTGCGGAAGCGGCTTGGATTCAAGCCCTGTTTGGTCAGGGGGTTCCCGTCACGAGTCACAAGGGTGCCCTTGGGCATACCCTCGGTGCTGCTGGCGCGATCGCCATTGCCCTCTCCTGCCTCTCTTTGCGAGAACAGCAGATTCCTCCCTGTGTGGGCTGTGAGATTCCTGACTTTGACTTAGACATTGTCCAACACTGCCGCCCTGCTCGCTTAGAGCACATTCTCTGCTGTAGTTACGGTTTTGGCGGTCAAAATGCCGTCATTGTTCTAGCGCGTCCCTAGGAGCCGGTCACCACCGTCGGTTGCGCCACCCCAAACTTTTCCATAATGGTTTTAGCCATTTGTGGCGGCGTTAGACCCAAGTCCGCTTTTGACTCCTCGGGCGTAGCGTGTTCCACCAGGACATCGGGTACCCCTAGACGAAGTACGGGGACGAGAATATCGGCCTCTTGAAGAGCCTCCAGAACCGCTGAGCCAAAGCCCCCCATCAGGCAGCCCTCCTCCAAGGTGACCACGCGGCCAATTTGCTTGGCCAAGGGCAGAATCAGGTCAATGTCTAGGGGCTTCGCAAAGCGAGCATTAATTACTGCGGCGCTTAGGCCGTGCTCCTTGAGGATTTCCGCCACCTGCATTGCGGGATAGACCATTGAGCCGTAGGCCACCAAAAGAACATCTTCGCCGGCGCGCAGGAGTTCCCCTTTGCCGATTTCAAGAGGTTCCCAGCCTTCTTCCATCAGGGCAACGCCATAGCCATTGCCGCGCGGATAGCGCAGGGCGATGGGGCCATCGGTGTAGTTGATGCCCGTGACAATCATGCGTTGCAATTCAGCTTCATCCTTGGGTGCCATCAGCACCATATTGGGTAAGCAGCGCAAATAGGCAATGTCGTACATCCCTTGATGGGTAGGGCCATCGGCACCGACAATCCCCGCCCGATCCATACAGAAAAAGACCGGCAGATTTTGGATACAGACATCGTGAACAATTTGGTCGTAGGCGCGCTGCAAGAAGGTGGAGTAAATCGCCACCACAGGACGGATGCCTTGGGTGGCCATGCCCGCAGCCATGGTTACAGCGTGCTGCTCGGCAATCCCCACATCTATGTATTGCCTTGGCACCCGTTTTTGGAGAATGTCTAGCCCTGTGCCCGTGGCCATTGCTGCTGTAATGCCGACAATGCGCGGATCGTTTTCTGCTAGCTTCGTGAGGGTTTCGCCAAAGACTTTGGAGTAGCTGGGGGGCTTGGGCTTGCTGGAGGGTTTGGCCTTGCCCGTCACCAAATCAAACGGTGGCTGGGCGTGGTAGCCCACCTGATCCTTCTCGGCGATCGCGTAGCCTTTCCCCTTGATGGTTGCCACATGAACCAGCACAGGCCCCGGAATCGTATGGGCATGTTGGAACGTGGCAATCAGTTCTTCCAAATTATGGCCATCCACAGGACCCACGTAGGTAAAGCCCAATTCTTCAAAGACAGCCCCCACCTTGGGAACCGCAAGGCGTTTCATGCCCTCCTTGAGGCGCTGCATCTCCGGGGTGAGGTTTTCACCCAAGAAGGGGATATGTTTGAACTGCTCTTCAAGGTTATCGGTAATAAATTGCACCTGCGGCGAGAGGCGAATTTTATTCAAATAGCGAGGAATGGCGCCCACATTCGGGGAAATGGACATCTCATTGTCGTTGAGCACCACCATCAGGTTGGTGTGGGGTAAGTGTCCCGCATGATTAATGGCTTCTAAAGCCATCCCGCCGGTGAGGGCGCCATCGCCAATAATGGCCACGACTTTGAATTTTTCGCCCTTGAGATCGCGGGCGATCGCCATTCCCAAAGCTGCTGAAATACTCGTGGAAGCATGACCTGCACCAAAGTGATCAAAGGGACTCTCGCGGCGGTTGAGATAGCCGGCAATCCCCCCCTTTTGCCGCAGGGTATGGAAGTTGTTGTAGCGACCCGTCAACATCTTGTGGGGGTAGGCTTGGTGCCCCACATCCCAAACCACGCGGTCTTTGTCTAAGTCAAGGGTTTGGTAGAGTGCGAGGGTGAGTTCGACAACCCCCAAACCCGGCCCAAGGTGTCCGCCTGTGGCCGCCACTGTTTCCAGATGTTTGTCGCGAATTTGGGCGGCAATTTGAGTTAATTGGGCAATGGACAACCCATGCAACTGGTTGGGATGGGTGAGTTCACTTAAGTGCATAGAAGCCCGACCTCGCAAGATACCTAGGAGCGATAGCCTACCGCTGACCACAGAAAAACTATCTGTTGACTGATTCTAGCAAAGTCCCCCGCCGAAGTTGGGCATCATTTGCTTCTAGACGCGGTGAAAAGCCGCAGTAATCCCAAAACAGGTGATCATAAATTTATTTGAATGCACCCTCACAGATTTCCTCAAAAGCAGCGTTGGTCTTTAGGGAACCAAACTTAACGGTTTCTGCAATCAAGCGGCCCTAACCTGAGAGTGCATCCTAGCGAACGCCTAGCATTGTTTCCTCGAAGGTGATCAGTTCATCGGGGTGTCCTTCTAAGGTCACTTGAGTACCGATTGCGTGGGGCTGCAAGGAGAGCTTAACGGTTTCCAGCCGCTGGGCGCCTCGCCAATAGAACCAAGGGGCAAGGGGGGTCAAACCAAGGAGACCAAAGGCCAAGATACCGCGATCCGGTAAGAGGACGGTCAACACAAGGGCGATCGCCGTGGCACCGCAGACGGCAAGGCCAAAAAGGAAGGCGGCCAAAAAGGGACTGGCGGCAACGTTTCCCTGAAATGTCACTTCACTGCCATCGGCATTGACCGCATGCAGACGGTAGCCCCGCTGCTGAAAATACTGCTTGAGGCGGGGGGCAAGTTCAGAAATGGGCTGAGCAATGAGCCACTCTTTGGTTTCAATGCGTTCTTTGGTGGAGGCACGAATGAAAAACACAAAGCCGATGGCCAAGAGGCTCGTCAGGAGGAGGGTTGAAGGATAAATTAAATCACTGGACATGTGGAGGTGGTTTGGAGAGGATTGTTGTTTACTATCCCCCATTGTCGAGGATTGCTCAGGGTCTGCAAAGAGATATTGCACCGTGATCGCCCCTTGATGTTCTGCGGAATACTAAAAGCGATAGTGACTTTGCTGCTCCATGATGCAATCTCAAACGTCTCCCCGTGATATTCGGGCGCCCCGTTGCCGTGGGATGGGGTGGCGCTCAGAAGCGGCTCTTGCTCTGCTGCTATTGATCAGTGACCTAGGGGGGTTGGTGCTGGCGTGGAAATTGGGATTACAACTCAATCGCTTCTATGCGCCATTGCCCCCTGATTTGGCAGCATGGTACTGGCTGGGATTGCCCAGTGTCTTTTGGCTTTTTGCAGCGGGTTTGTTGTTTTTGATTGCTCTGAGTGGGCTGTATCACCCGCGCGGCCATTGGAAAAATTATTTGCAACTCGCTAAGGTGTTGAGCTTGGGCTATTTGCTGGCGCTGGCCATTGGCTACTTCTATGATCCTAAGGTGGATCTGCCTCGCTCTCTGTTTTTTAGTGCTTGGGGTCTCAGCGTGGTCTTTGCTGTGATCTTGCGCTTGGCGGTCAGCTTAGCCTTCAAAATTTTCACCCTACGGCGACCGATTCGTGCATTTGTAGTGGCGCCCCCGGAGCGGCAAGAGTATCTCAGCAGACTCCTAGAGCAACGCTCTAACTATAAGATTGTCGGCAGGACGATCCCCACCCTGGCCAATGAACCGGAAACCTTGACCGAGATTCTCAATTGTCAAGCCCAAGAGGTGATTGTAGAAGGCCTGCCTCCGGATCACCTCGCCTCGAGACTGTATTGGCAACTGCGCCAGCACGGAATTGCCCTGCGGCTCATTCCCTCCAGCTTGGAAATGCTCTACCGACGCGGCACCCCCGAAATTGTGGCTGCTTTGCCCACACTGCGGGTAGATATGACCTATCTCCACGGTTGGGAGTATCGGCTAAAACGCTATTTGGACGTGATTTTGGCACTCTTTGGCATTGTGGTGCTGGCGCCCCTCTTTATCGGAGTGGCGATCGCCATCAAACTCACCTCCCCCGGCCCTGTCTTTTTTCGCCAAGAACGGGTGGGACTTCACGGCAAAGTCTTTCAAATGTGGAAATTCCGCACCATGCGTGCCGATGCCCCTCAACTCCAAGCCCAGTTGGAGGCACAAAATGAATCCGCCGATGGCATTCTCTTCAAGGTGAAAAATGATCCTCGCCGCACACCCCTTGGTCGGTTCCTGCGCAAAACCAGCATTGATGAACTGCCCCAACTGTTTAACGTCCTCTGGGGAGACATGAGCTTAGTGGGGCCGCGTCCTTTACCGCTGCGGGATGTTGCCCGGTTTCATTCTTGGCACCACATTCGCCATCAAGTGATGCCGGGGATTACAGGGCTGTGGCAAATTTCTGGCCGCTCTGAAATTGGGAATTTTGATGAAGCTGCCCGCCTTGACCTTTACTATATTGATAATTGGTCTTTCAATCTAGATTTAGAAATTCTAGTGGAGACGGTGCGGATTGTGCTCTTTGGTCGTGGGGCGTATTAGGCGTGGTAACGATTGGCTAGCAAATAACTGTGTCACCTGCTCAGCCGAAAGGGGGCGGGCAAAGAAATACCCTTGGCCATAGTTGCAGCCAAGGGCTTGGAGGATCTGGTACTGTTCGCGGGTTTCAATGCCTTCTGCCACTACCTTCAGACGCAATGAGTGAGCCAACATGAGAATGGTGTGCACAATTGTAGCCGAAGGCTGTTCCCTGTTGAGAGTAGAAATAAACGTGCGATCAATTTTTAGGGTATCAACGGGGAAACGGTGCAAATAGCTGAGGGAAGAGTAGCCTGTGCCAAAGTCATCCATATACAGGCCAATGCCCATGGCGCGGATTTCCTGTAGGGTAGCGATCGCTACCTCCTTGTTGTCAATCAGGATTCCCTCTGTCACCTCAAGGCGCAATCGTTCGGCGGGAAATTCTGTTTCTGACAAAATGGCTCTTAAATTGGGTAACAGATCTGCTTGCTGGAAATGACGGCCACTGAGGTTGACACTGATGCTGAGAGCACGGCTATGAGGAAAAACCTTTGCCCAGCGTTGCATCTGTCGACACGCCTCCGCCATCACCCACCAACTAATGGGGAGGATCAGACCGGTTTCCTCGGCCACATTCATAAATTCGGCGGGAGAAAGGACACCCCGTTCGGGATGTTGCCAACGCAGCAGGGTTTCAAAGCCAACAATCTTGCGCGTTGACAGATCCACAATGGGTTGATAGTAAACCAGAAATTCCTTGCGCTCTGCCGCCCGTCGCAGATCGGTTTCAATTTGCATCAAGGCGATGCTCTGGGCACGCATTGTCATACTGAACACTTCATAGCGAGACTTGCCCAGGGATTTGGCGCGGTACATGGCCGTATCTGCATCGCGCAGTAAGTCCTCAGCCGTTTTACTGTCCTCACCGGGAAAGGCAATGCCAATACTGGCACTGGTGAAGACCTCACGTCCCGCCAACAGGAAGGGACGGCTCAAGGTTGCTAAAATCCGTTTTGCTACTTCAATGGCTTGAGCGGGATTCCTTAGCTCTTCCAAGAGAATGGCAAATTCATCGCCACCGAGGCGGGCAACCGTATCCTCCGCGCGGGTACAGGCAGTGAGTCGCCGGGCAATGCCAATGAGGAGCTGATCCCCGGCTAAATGTCCCAAGCTATCGTTGATCACCTTAAAGCGATCCACATCCAAAAAGAGCACCGCAAAGAGGGAGTTGGGACGCCGCACACAGCGGGTAATGGCTTGGGTTAAACGATCCATAAAGAGCACGCGGTTGGGCAAGCCCGTCATGGCATCGTGGAGCGCATCATGCAGAATCTGCTCCTGAATCAGGTGGTACTGTGTAACGTCGGTCATCGAACCGGCCATGCGGTAGGGCTGCCCCTTCTCATCGCGCAGTGCCTTGCCCCGCGATCGCATCCAGCGGTAACTGCCATCGGCGTGCTTAATCCGAAATTCACACTCAAAATGGGGATGGGTACCGAGGAGATGCTCCTTCATACACTGGCGCAACCGCTCTAGATCCTCGGGGTGGACACGCCGCCACCATTCTTCGATGGTGGGTTGCAATGTTCCCGGCGTTTCTCCGATCAGCAGTTCCCAACGGGGCGAGTAGTACATCGAGCGATCGCGAATCTGCCAATCCCAAAGCCCATCATTTGCGCCTTCGGCTGCAAGAGCATAGCGTTCCTCACTAATGCGCAGGGCAAGTTCTGAACGTTTGCGCTCAGTAATATCGGTAATGTAGCAGCGAATTAATTGACTCCCCTGCAGCAGATGGATCGTTACTTCATAGGTGCGATCGCCCACTGTGACTTCCTCAAGAGTTAGCTGCTCTGCTTTTGCCCAACTTCCGCTGTGAAACCAGCCCCTAAACAGAGGATGAGCACAGCCCTGGGTTTCTAAATCGGGAAAGCACTGCAGGGCTGCGGGGTTAAGGTAGGTAATGCGACCGGCGGTCGTGATTTCAAGGATGGGATGGGGACTCAGCTCAGGAAAGGAGGAAAGTCGCAGTAGTTGTTCTTCACTTAGCTGTGCAATGTCGGCAGATGGCTCCCAACTGACGCCAAGTCTTGTGCTGTCCTCCTCTGATAACTCATCAATTTGCACCGCTTGGGCGTAACGGGTGAATGTGGAATCGGAGACATTCGCCACCACATGGTAACGGGCGCGCACTTCTCCCCCAAAGACAATCACGTCACAGTGCTTCAGAATGCAGGACTGGCAACGCTTGCCATTAACCGTAATGCCATTTACACTGGGCTTCCCCTCCAGATTCCCATCCACAAGACGAAAGAGAAAGTTGCCGGTATTGGGATCCACGATCCGCAGTAAAACAGCATGCTGCCGTGAAATCATGGGTGATTTGAGGACAATTGAGTTGCTGGGGTGACGACCAATAGTGTAAGTATTAGCCTCTAAACGGATTGTGCGCCGACCTGCACGATCCTCAATCACCAGAAGATGACGCCACTTTTGGCACGCAGGGGGATTCACGTCAATTGTCTAGTTGAATACGAATCAAATTCTGCTGAATAAACTAAGTCAAATCCGAGAACTCGGTGCTTGACAACAGGGAAACCGCCAACAGAAACCTGACTCCTATTCTAGACTAGGACAGGAGTCTTCCAGCTGTTCTTGCTGCCCGAAAGATTGCCATCGCTCTTTTGCTGCCGGCCTCGGTGAGCTACACTTGCAAGGGATGCTTTTAAGCTTTTCAAGGCAAGACCTAGAATAGCGGGCAACATGGGTATTTTTCACTCTTTTGCTTGGCGATCGCTGCTAGGGATGAGGTCTTGGCGGGGTATTTGGCGATCGCTTGCCTTGGGAATTTTGGTTCTTCTGCTGCTCTTTTTTGTCCTGCCTACTCAGGCCACTCCCATGACCCCCAAACATTACACCGAACTCACTTTTGCGCCCTTACCCGATGTGGCGATGCCAGCCTACGAGCGCTTTCAGCTTAGCAATGGCATGGTGGTCTATCTGTTGGAGGATCATGAGTGGCCGTTGGTGCGCGGTACCTTGCTTTTTCGTGCCGGCAGCCGTTGGGATCCCCCCCATCAGGTCGGTCTGGCGGAAATCAGTGGCGATCTCATTCGTACAGGAGGCACTCAAGTTCACCGTGCTGCCGAGATTGACCAATGGTTAGAGGATCGAGCAGCAGCCATTGAATCGGGTGTCGGCAAAAGTTTAGGACAGATCAACTTCAACAGCTTAAAGGAACACAGTGAAGCAGTTCTGAGCCAACTGGCAGAAATGCTCCAAGCCCCAGCCGTAGAACCAGAGCGCTTTGAACTGGCGATTCGGCGACGACAGGGAATGATTCAACGGCGTAACGATCAGCCCAGTGCTCAGGCAGAACGGGAATTTTACAAGTTAATCTACGGGGCTGACAGTCCCTATGCCCGCACCCAAGAGTTAGAGACTCTTGCCAACATTACTATCGCCGATGTACGGCAGTTTTACCGCACTTACCTTGCCCCCTCGCGCTGTATTTTGGGCTTGGTGGGCGATTTTGACACCTCGCAAATGGGCGATCGCCTTGAAGCAATTTTTGGCTCATGGCAAGATCCCCCCAATCTCCCTCCCCTGCCCCCTATCCCCCCCGTGACGGTTGACACCTCGCCAACCACCGTGGTGATTGAACGTCCTCATCTTTCCCAAAGCTATATCTACACCGGCCAATTGGGGGGCACGCTCAAGGATGCCGACGTGTTTGCCCTCTATGTTCTCAACGGAATCCTCAACGGCTTTGGCGGGCGCCTCTTTAATGAATTGCGATCGCGCCAAGGGTTGGCCTACAGTGTCTATGCCGCTTGGAGTCCCGAATTTGACTATCCAGGGGTGTTTTATGGCGTCGGCCAAACCCAAACAGAAACCACGGTGAAGTTCCTCAACACCCTACGGCAGGAAATTGAGCGATTGCAACGGGAACCTGTGAGTGCGGCGGAACTCACCTATGCCAAGGATAGCATTCTCAATTCCTTTGTCTTTAATTTTCGCGATCGCCTGCAAATTCTCAATCGTCTTCTGCGCTACGAATACTACGATTTGCCCAAGGATTTTATCTTCCGCTATCAGCAAGCGGTCAAAGCAACAACAGCAGCGGATTTACAACGGGTGGCCCAAACCCGCCTCAAGCCGGAACAGTGGCGTACCCTGATTGTGGGCGATCGCGTCCCCTGCCCTGTAGCTCACTGTCAGTTACAGCGCAGTCGTAGTTAGACTGGCGCTTTTAGCTCACGGGATTCCCCCACTCGCTGAGTATCGGGACAGCCTTTAGAATAGAGGGCATGAGCCGTTGGATTAACCTGCTTGCCCTGCTTCCCAACACGCTCCTCACGATTTTAGTTATCAGCATTGCCTTTCTGCGATTTTATGACCAAACCGACTTCACCCTCCTCGGATACGTTGCCCACCC
>NZ_CALJEM010000038.1 GCF_938074695.1 uncultured Thermosynechococcus sp. | reverse complement strand
GACAAGAACACCCGGTGTCGCCACTGTGTAAAAAAACAGCCAACCTACCATTTCGGCATGGGGTTGACTGTGACTAACACGCACCGGGGAAGCCACGTAAACAATTCCCTCGATGAGTTCTGCTTTTTTTAACTGGGGCATGGCGGCATAGCGCCGCTCAAATTCGTCCCGCGTCAGGCGATCGCCATTTTCAAGGGGCGGCAGTTGCGCTGGGTGTTTAGTTGTCATGGCAGTCTGTAGGGGATTCACGTGCTGCCTTCATTTTAGTTGTTGTATTTTGCGCCTATAAGGGGTGGGTGGGCGGGAGCCAGTGTGGGTGCAGCATTGAGAATCAATAGTTGCACCTGTTCCACAGTGGGGTTCGGTACCGCTGCCAACTCAATACCAGAGAACTGCCATTGGCCTACTGCTCCTCCGCTTGAGGTGAAACCCACTCTTCCCTGACTGTGGACTCCAGCAATGCCAGCACAATTGTACTCCTAGAGCTAGAACGAATAATTGCTAACCCTAGGGTAGGAATCTATCCACAATGGCACGTTACCCCTTAGACTGCATTTTCAAGTGGACTTGAGGCACCAAGGCAATCAACCAAAACGGCCACTGACGTAATCCGCTGTTTTCTGCTCTACTGGCTTGGTGAAGATAGACATCGTATCGTTGTACTCTACCAACTCCCCAAGATACATAAATGCAGTGAATTGGGACACCCGAATCGCCTGTTGCAGGTTGTGGGTAACAATCAGGATCGTCACCTGTTCCTTAAGTTCTACAATTAAGTTTTCAATGCTAACAGTGGCAATGGGATCTAGTGCCGAGGTTGGCTCATCGAATAGGATAATTTCTGGGTCGGTGGCAAGGGCGCGGGCAATACACAGGCGCTGCTGCTGCCCTCCTGAGAGTGAAGTTCCTGGTTCTTTTAACCGATCTTTGACTTCATCCCAGAGAGCGGCATTGCGCAGCGATCGCTCCACCACCTCATCCAGAAGTGCTCTATCCTTGATACCCCGTACCCGAAGGCCATAGGCAATGTTTTCATAAATTGACTTGGGAAAGGGATTGGGTTTTTGGAAAACCATGCCAATTTGCATGCGCACTTCAATTGGATCCATTTCCAACAGGTTGCGCGGCTGATCTACCCCCAGCAAAATTTGCCCCTCATAGCGGTTTCCCGGATAGAGGTCGTGCATACGATTAAAACAGCGAAGTAGGGTGGTTTTACCGCAACCCGAAGGACCAATCAGAGCCGTGACTTTTTTTTCATAAATCGGCATGTTGATGTTCTTAAGGGCTTGGGTGCGACCATAATAAAAGTTTAAGTCCCGCACCTCAGCTAGTTTTCTGAGCGGCTCCTGTTGAGTAACCACGGCTTCCTCTGTAGGCTTAACCATTTTGAATACGTCCCAAAATGCAACTTCCTAGAACTTGATACTCTTCCTAAAACGATAGCGCAAATAGATGGCAGTTGAGTTCACCAATAGTGTCAGTACCAAGAGTACAACACCGGCTGCCGCAGAATTGATCTGAAAAGCTTCCTGAGGGCGTGAAACCCAGTTAAACATTTGAATGGGCAGCACAGTGAAAGGAGACCATAGCCAATTGAAAGAAATGTAGGGAAATTCTCCCTTAATAGGTGCCTCGGGCAAGAAGGTAATAAACGTTAAGGCACCAATTGTAATCAGGGGAGCAGTTTCACCAATGGCACGGGAAATCCCTACAATAATGCCGGTGAGTATCCCCCCCATTGAGTAGGGTAAGACGTGATCGAAAATAGTCTGCCACCGACTGGCTCCCACTGAATAGGCACCCTCGCGAATACCCACAGGAATAGCGCGCAAAGACTCACGGGTAGTGACAATTACCACCGGCAAAATCAGCAACGCCAGCGTACAGCCAGCAGTGAGAATACTCTCGCCCCACTTGAGAATATAAACAAAGAAACCCAGTGCTAAAAGACCGTAGATAATTGAAGGCACTCCTGCTAAGTTGGTAATGTTGATCTCAATAAAATCCAAAAGCCAGTTTTTAGGGGCGTATTCCTCTAGGTAAATCCCAGCTCCAATGCCAAGAGGAACAGCCACCACAATGGTTACCAAAATAACCAATAGACTCCCCACCCATGCTGTGAGAATGCCTGCTTCCTCTGGATCACTACTGGGAGGAGACAATAGAAATTTTAAGTTCAGCAGTGGCCAACCGCGAATCAGCAGATCAGCAACCAAGACCACTAGCGTTAAAAGGGCAACCAATAGGGAAAACCAACCAAGCAAAATAAAAAACTGTTCCCAGCGTTTTCGCTGCTGAATTGACTCAGCAATAGCAATTGGATTGTGAAGAACAGCGATTAGCTTTGGGTTGCGTACCATCAGTAGACCTCACGATAACGCCGACTGAGGAAGTATCCGAGCACGTTCATAAACAGGGTGGCAAAGAAGAGCATGATCCCTGCAGCAAAAATAGACTGGTACTCAAAAGAGCCGTGGGGTAAATCCCCCAAGCTGACAGAGACGATAAAAGCCGTTGTTGTTGCCGCCGCCTCAAAGGGATTAAAAGTAAACTTTGGCTGCAAACCAGCGGCAACCGCCACAATCATTGTCTCCCCCACTGCTCGGGAAAACCCCAGAATGTAAGCAGCAGCAATGCCAGAAATAGCGGCGGGAATAAGAACATTGAGTGCGGTTTGAATGCGAGTAGCTCCCATGGCATAGGAGCCTTCCCGCAACTCCAGTGGCACTGCTTGAAGGGCGTCTTCCACCAGGCTGCAGACATAGGGAAGAACCATAAGGCCTACTGCAATCCCTGCCCCCAGCATGTTGAATCCGGGGAGCTGAAAGTAATCCCACTCATTCCTGCCTGGCAGGAGAAACTTTTGTACTCCCAAAATGATTTTCTGCAACACTGGAGTAATGACCAGAAGAGCAAAATAGCCATAGACAACCGTAGGCACGCCCGCCAAGATTTCCAAGATAGGCTTTAGAATCTCTCGCACCTTTGCTGGTGCAAACTCACTGAGGTAGATAGCGGCAATTGTCCCCAAAGGAACAGCAACACAAAGACCAACAAAGCAGGTTGTTAGTGTTCCAGCCAGCAGAGGTAAGATACCGATTCCCAGTGGTTCAATCAATGGTGACCAGTCGGTGCCCGTGAAAAACTCTACCAGTGCCTCCCAGAGGGACACCCGATCCACCTCCATGACCTTCTCAAAGAATATTACTGTCTCCGAGAAGAGAATATAGACAATGACAAGCGTGGTCAAAACGGAGGAGATGGCTGCCAGAAATAAAACGCCGGCAATGACTCGTTCACGCCAGATTCGTACTGTGCGTGAAGGCAGGGTAAGGGGAAGATTTGTCTTGACGGAAAAAGAATCTTGTGCCATACAGGCTGTTCCAAACTAACTCTTTTGGATAACTAGAAAACAGGGTGCTCGCCGCTACTTGACCGAACACCCTGTTCGGCATAGCGAAACCTTGCGCTCTTACTGAATACTGCGCTTCAGTAAGTCATCCAGCTTCAGACCAATGGCTTCTTTGCCACCAAAGGCAGTACCCACTTGGTTTTTGTTAAACCTGGCCAAGATTGCTTTGTAGGCACTGCTGGGCAGGGGCACATATTTCGATTTTTTAACGATTGCCGGGCCATTGCTGAGGTAGTAGCTAACAAATTGCCGTACTTCTGGCCGCTTCGCAGAGTTGGCGTTGACATAGATAAAGATTGGGCGCGACAGCGGTTGGTAGGTCCCATCAAGCACAGTTTTCTCCGAGGGCATAACGGGGCCTCGGCCGTTATCAATCGCCACTGCTTTAAGTTTGTTTTTGTTCTCTGCGTAGTAGGCATAGCCAAAGTAGCCAAGCGCACCGCGCTCACGGCTAACCCCCTGTACTAGGACGTTGTCATCCTCACTGGCGGTGTAGTCTTTACGGCTGGCTTTGGCCTTACCGACAATGGCCTCTGTAAAGTAGTCAAATGTACCGGAGTCTGCACCTGCGCCAAAAAGTTTTAAGGGTAAGTTGGGAAATTCACTCCGAATTTGGTTCCAGTTATTGATCTTGGAATCAGGCTCCCATACTTTCTTTAGCTCGGCAACAGTGAGGGATTTGGTCCAAGTATTCTGGGGGTTGACCACCACGGTCAGGGCGTCATAGGCAACAGGCAACTCGATGTACTGAATGTTGTTTTTCTTACACTCTTCCATTTCCTTGGCCAGAATCGGGCGGGAGGCGTTGGAAATGTCGGTTTCACCGCGGCAGAACTTCTTAAAGCCACCGCCTGTCCCTGAAATCCCGACAGTGACGCGAATTTTACCTCCCTGTTGCTTTTGAAATTGTTCGGCGGCCACTTCAGTTACAGGATAAACGGTGCTGGAGCCATCAATCCGAACAACCGGTGCACTTTGTTGAGAAAAAGCAGCAGGAATTACAGTGCTGGAGATGGCTGCAATGGCAGCGATCACTCCTAGTCGGGTAACGTTCTTGGCTGAAGTAGACATAGTCATGTTTCCTAGCGGAGTAAACAACGTTTTGCAAATGCTATGGACATCAACGGTGGGACGGTTGCAAGGGAAAAGAGTAAGGGCAAACCGACAGAACCACCCTCCACCTACAATAAACAAGCTTTCAGAGAACTGAGGTTAAGAGAAGGCAAAGATTTGGTTAAAGACGCTACTAAAAGTCAGAAATCAGAGATATTTCAAGAGTGACTCTCCCATGAGCAGTGTACCCTTGAAGACCACCTGAGCGATGAGGAGTAACAGTAATGCAGCAATTGCTGGCGAAAACCTATGAGTGGCAGGGACTGACCTGTCATTATTGGCTTGCCGGTGCAGGTGGAGAAACCCCGCTTCTGTTCATTCATCCTGTGGGCGTTGGTTTGTCGGGTTTGTTTTGGGATCGCTGTGTTGGCCATTGGCAGACCTTGGCGCAAAATTGCTCATTCTATATCCCAGACTTGCTGGGATGTGGCCGGAGCAGCTTGCCCCATTTAGCTTATTATCCCGAAGATTGGGCAGCACAGTTACGGTTTTTCATCGAATCTGAAATAGCTCAGGGGGTGGTACTGGTGGTTCAAGGGGCTGTGTTGCCGGTGGCTTTGGAATTAGTGCGCCTTGCTCCCCAAAGGGTAAGGGCGTTAATTCTCAGTGGCCCGCCCACGGGAAGCTTGATTTCGCAGAATACCCGTGTCCTTTGGCAACGGCTGCGTTGGCGTCTTTTTGATTCGCCCCTAGGATGGGCATTCTATCAATACGCGCGCCAAGAGAGGTTTCTGCGGCGATTTTCTGTCAAGCAACTCTTTGCCAAACCGCAAGCAGTGGATCGGCAGTGGTTGGAAATGCTCACTCAAGGCGCTGCCAACTTAAACACTCGCCATGCTGTGTATTCCTTCCTTGCAGGTTTTTGGCGACGGGATTACCGCCCTATCCTCCAAACCATTGCTCAGCCGGTGCTGGTGGTAATGGGCGATCAAGCCTCTAGTATCAGTCGCCAAGGAACGGCTGAGTCTCCCCAAGAGCGGCTGGCCTTTTACACGGAACTCTTGCCCAATGCAGTGGGGGTGATTATTCCAGGGCGCAATGTCCTCCCCTACGAATCTACGGCTGAGTTTGTTGATGTCTGTCAGCAATTTTTAATAGCACACAGTCTCTAAAGCCAACCCCGCAACCTGTAGATGAGGAGTCCTTGATATTCCCGCAGGACATCCGTTGTAAGTTGGATATTAGATGCAGTGGGAATGAGGCTTAAAAGTACATTTTGCCAAGTGAAAGAATGGGCAACGGAGGGCCAGCGATAGTCGGTGGGCACAGGAATGACCTTTAGTCCCAGGTGTCGAAAAATGGCGGCAGCCCGCGGCATATGGTAGGCCGAAGTTACTAGGAGTAGGTCTCCTTGAATCTGATGGGCTGCAATCAGTGCTTTGACGTTGCGCGCGTTTTCATAGGTATTCAAGGAGGTTGTGTCTAACAAAATGTTCTCCTTGGGAATGCCACAGGTTTGGGCAATCTCCGCCATATCTGCTGCTTCTGAGCGCTGGGATATTTCCCCTAGCCAAGGAATGCGACCGCCACTGAGGATTAGGTAGGGGGCATAGCCCTGCCGAAAGAGGTGGATGCCGTAGAGAAGGCGATCGCCCCCTTCTTTGATCTCTACCCAAGGACGGGGTTCCTGTTGCGGTACAATGCCGCCGCCTAACACAACAATCGCTGCTCCTTGAGGGATGGGCTGTGGCGGCAAGTATTGCTCTTCCAAAGAGCGCAGAAGTGCCACAGTGACGTAGTCATTGCCACTGAGAAGCAGTAAACTCAGGGCAATCGCAAGGGCGATCGCCGCCTGTTTGGGGGCACGCCAGAAGCGCACAACGGCAAAAATCAATGCCCAACAGGCTAGGGACAATGGATACAGCAGTGGCGGCAGCAGTTTCGACAGCAGCAGATCCATGGCTTTAACGAATGCGCTCCATCTGGATACGGTAGCGTTCTTTTTTTGTGATTTGAATGTCTTGAATCCGCAATCGCCCCTTGCCACGAATGGCAATAAGATCATTCACTTTAAGAAGATGACGCGGTTGCTGCACAATTTGCCAATTGACCCGCACCAGTCCCTGGCTAATCCACTCGCTCATTTTACTGCGGGAGACACCAAAGCCAGCAGAGGCAACGGCATCCAAGCGCAGTGAGGCTTCTACCGTACTGAGGGATTTTACTTGAAGTGGAGCAACGGCCAGCTCTGACCAGGGGCAGGATTCAGCGGTGACGGGTACACTTCGCACTTGCTTTAGCCCTTGTTGTAAAGTAGGGACTTTCTCGGGGATGAGAATTACCTGTGCTCCTCGCTCCCCCAGGAGAATGACATCCCCATAGTCGCCTTCATCGAGGCCAGCGGTGGCGATCGCCTGCTCAAAATCGGTGTAGGTGGCGGGATCAAAAAGAAAGTTGCCTGTGATTCGCACCAAGGCAAGGGGAGGCCGCTGCTCCTCAAGATTGAGTTCACGGGGAGCGATCGCCAGCCGACTGCGTTCTGCTTGAGGGTAGCCCCCCCAGGCTAGAGCATGGACGTCTACCCGCTGCTCAAGGGTGCTTAGTGCCTGCACCAAGCGATCTGGGGACAAAAAGGGCGTATGCACCACTGACCAAGTTTTAATGGCTCTATCAAGGGCTGTCCCTAGATCAAACATTTAGGCCTCAAGAAATTCCGGCAGTTCCAGCCACTGGGCTAAGTAGGCTCTCACCTGTTGGCAAAATTGGGGGCGATCGCTAAATTTTGCGGTGCGGACTGTTTTGCGCTGGGCATCCAATGTCCAGCCATAGTCACTGCTAAGACGGATTTTTCCCTGCCAATCGGCAATTGAAAGTATGAGCTGGGGTGCGGGGCTATTGTCCACTCCCTTGACCCGAAAGACATAATTAAAGGTGTTTTGCTTGGCGGCAGCAACGGTGGAGGCTTGACCAAATCGCTCTGCCAAGCGCGATCGCACCTGCTCTACCAATGCCGCATCTCCCAAATCTTCCAAGGTGCGCATGGCCAAAGTTAGGGCAAAATAAAACTCTTCAACGGGAATGAACTCTAGTTCCATGCCGCTTGTCAAGACTCTCTTCAAAATAGTACACTAGTAAGCTGTGTCTAAAACAGGGCAAAGCTATGCCAAAGCTAAAAACACGTCGTGCTGCTGCCAAACGTTTTCGGACGACGGGCAGCGGTAAGTTTGTCCGCCGTAAGGCCAACAAAAATCACCTCCTCGAACACAAGTCCAGCGATCGCAAGAATCGCTTGTCTCACAAAGCTCTTGTCGATCCACGGGATTTTAAGCGAGTCTCCCTTATGCTGCCCTACGCATAGGGTGCTAATTTTGTAGATTTGGTAGAGTTGCAGTTGCTCATAAAGTGAAGGTGAACGATGGCAAGGGTTAAACGGGGTAACGTTGCCCGTAAACGGCGCAAAAAAATTCTCAAGCTGGCCAAAGGCTATCGAGCGGGGCACTCCAAGCTCTTCCGCACCGCCAATCAAGTAGTCATGAAAGCCCTGTGCAATGCCTATCGCGATCGGCGGCGGCGCAAACGGGACTTTCGGCGGCTCTGGATTGCACGGATTAACGCGGCTGCCCGTCAACACGGCATGAGCTACAGTCAACTGATGGGTGCCCTGAAGAAAGCCGAGATTCAACTGAATCGCAAAATGCTGGCTCAACTTGCCGTGCTGGATGCTGACGCCTTTGCCACGGTCGTTCAAACAGCGCGTGCCGTTTAGAAGCTGTTTTAGGCATGATTGCCACCTTCCAATCCCCTGGAGCCACCCTTGAGCTGGGGTTTATCACCCTGCGCTGGTATGGGCTACTGATTGCCCTTGCTGTCTTTGTTGGCATTTGGCTGAGTCAACGCCTGGCACGCCAGCGGCAGATCGATCCCGATCTGATTGCAGATCTTGCAATTTGGTTAGTGGTGGCGGCAATTCCCGCCGCTCGGCTCTATTACGTTGCCTTTCACTGGGACTTTTACCAAAAACACCTAGATCAAGTGGTTCAAATTTGGAAAGGAGGTATTGCTATTCACGGGGCCATCCTAGGCGGTCTGCTTGCCATGGCCATCTTCACCTATGTGCAGCGGCTTTCCTTTTGGCAGGTGGCGGATGTTGTTGCCCCTTCCTTAATTCTGGGACAGGCCATTGGTCGCTGGGGGAATTTCTTTAACTCTGAAGCCTTTGGCGCCCCCACCGATCTACCGTGGAAGCTCTACATTCCCGTGTCGCAGCGTCCCCCAGCCCTGATCAACGAAGCCTACTACCACCCCACGTTTCTCTATGAGTCCCTCTGGAACCTGGGCGTTTTTGTTCTCCTGCTGTGGCTTTTTCGGCACCCCCGCTATCAAAAGCCGGGAACGCTCCTCATGGTCTATGCCATCGCCTACAGTGTAGGTCGCTTTTGGATTGAGGGGCTGCGCATGGATAGTCTCATGTTAGGATCTCTGCGAGTTGCCCAAGTGGTTAGCTTAGTGGCGATCGCCCTCGGCAGTTGGGGACTCTTTCGCCTCTATTACCAAGGAAAGCCCCTGCCCGATTGGCAAACGGCTTAGGCAATAATTTCATCGGCAAAGCTCTGCCAGCGGACAAAGTAAAAGGGGCCAGCCACAGATCCCCAAACCTGTTCATCGGTCTCTGGATCCCGCCCGCGATCGTGGCTAATGAAGCGATCGCCATCAATTTCAAAGGTGCTATCGAGATAGGTTTCTCGTCCTTTGCGCACCACTTTGCAGGCTTTACCCGGCTCTACTTCACCCCGAAAGCTGTGACCCGTCCAGTAAGTGAGCATGTTACAGCCGCAAAGGGGTTCAAGATCATCAGCCGTCATGGCTTGAAGCCGCCGGCGATCGCGAGCCGCCCCAAAGAAGCGTTGTTCATCCTTGACGACGTAATTTTTAATCACAATGTGATCGGTGGCGGGCACCAGTTCTAAAACCCGTGTGCGGTAAGGAACCCCCAGAAGATAGTCATAGGCCTGTTCCACATACAGGGCAATACCCTCCAAAAGACCGGTGGGGAGGGGGCGCATACACACTCGAATATGGGCGTAAAAGGGGGGATTCTCAAAGGCTTGGGCTTGGTTACTAAAATCCGCCGCCATCCAACGGCCAAGGGTCACCACATCGGTTGCGTGCGTCATGACTCCACAGTTGCCTTAAAACAGTCCTTTTTTCAGACTAATGGATTTGGTGTACCCAAAGCCCTAAGTGATCTGTAATAAGGCTTGAACAAGTCCCTCAAGCGTATATTCTGTAGCTTCAACGTCCACCCGTCCCAAGAGTTGGCAGCAAGTTTGCGATGTTTGCGGCCCAATACTGACAATCTGAACGTTGCGCAGCAGCTCGGCTGCCTTGGCACCGACCAATTGGCAAAAATGTTGCACTGTCTTGGAACTGGTAAACGTCACCATATCCACTTGGCCGGCTTGCAGCGCTGCTAATACTTCAGGATCAGCCGCTTGGGGACAGCGGGAATCGTAGGCGGGCACCTCAACCACCGCAGCGCCAGCGGCTGTGAACCTCTCCACGAGGAGGGGGCGACCTCCCGTCTCCACACGGGGGAAAAGAAAACGTAAACCCGCAACGGGTTCTGGAAATTCCGCCACCAGGGCATCGGCAACAAATTCACTGGGGGTAAAGTCAGCCACTAGGCCATAACGACTGAGGGTTTGGGCGGTTTTTGCACCCACAACAGCAATTTTGAGGCCGGCAAGGGCGCGACTGTCCTTGCCGTGGTGTTGCAATCGCTCCATAAAAAAGGTGACAGCATTGTGGGAGGTGAGCACTAGCCAGTCAAAGGCATCCAGTTGCGCCAAGGCCTGATCAAGGGGTTGCCAAGAACTGGGAGGCACAATTTCCAGTGTGGGCATCTCTAAAACCCGTGCACCGGCAGCAGTGAGTTGTTGGGTAAACTCATTGGCTTGACCAGCCGCGCGGGTGACGAGAATGGTTTTGCCGTGGAGCCGAGACATGGATGGTGGGAAAGTCCTCAAAAATTCAGGGAAGGCCAGATCTAGACTAGCCACAGGGTAGCGCTTTTGGGCGATCGCACCAATCACCACGACAGCGGGTGCCATGTCTGGAAAGTGGGGCGTACTTAAATAACGCTCTAGCGTGCCCAACCAAAACTGTTGCTGCGGTTGCCCTGCCCATTGCAGAATCGCCAATCCTTCAGTGGGCGATCGCCCCTGCTTTAGCAATTGCTCGACAATAGAGCGCAGGGAACGGGTGGCCATCAAAAAAATCAGCGTCTCCATTTGAGCGATCGCAGACCAAGGCAGGGTTTCTGGCGCATGACCCGACAGAATCGCCACCGACTGACTCACATCCTTTGCCGTGACGCACAGACCCGCGAGTAAAGGCGCTGCCAGCGCCGAGGACACCCCCGGAATCACCACCGCCTCAAGGCCTGCTTTCAGCACAGCCTCCAGTTCCTGATGCAAGCGGCCAAACAGCCCTGGATCGCCACTTTTGAGGCGCACCACCCGCCGATACTGCCGGCCATAGCTCACTAAAAGCTGGTTAATTTCTGCTTGGGATAAGGCCTCAGCCCGTGCACGTTTTCCCACCGCCACCCGCAAGCATTCACAGGGTGTGAGTTCCAGCAGACTAGGGGAGATCAGAGCGTCGTAGAGAACGACCTCTGCCTGCTGGAGGCATATCCATGCTTCGAGGGTAAGATAGCGGGTGGAACCTAGCCCCGCACCCACAAAATAGACTGTCAACGATTAGCCTTGGGCACGTTGCAAGAAGAGCATTGGGTTCACTGCACCCCGCCCTGGAAGATGCACTTCAAAGTGGACGTGGGGACCTGTGCTGCGGCCAGTACTTCCCATTTCGGCAATCTGCTGACCCTGCTCAACGTACTGCCCTACCCGCACCAAATTGCGCTGGTTGTGAGCATAAAGGGTGAGCGCCCCATCGGCATGACGAATTTCCACAAGATTGCCATAGCCGCCGTCGTTCCATTGGGAGTAGGTGACAACCCCAGCAGCGGCAGCATAAATGGGAGTGCCTACGGGCGCAGCAATATCAATCCCTCGGTGCATCCGTCCCCAACGGGGGCCAAAGCCAGAGGTCAAAACCCCACGAGCCGGCCAGATAAAGTTCGTCGTCAGGCTAGGGAGGAAGCGATCGGAGTTAGGGAGGGGGGGCAGGTCGAGATTACTGGGTAAGGGTGGAGCCACAATTGAACGTGCCACCTGAACAGGTACAGGCGGAGTAATGGGCTGAACGACAGGAGGCGTTGGTGCAGTTACCGTTGTTGTTTGCAGGTGACTGACCACCACTGGCTGAGGCAGCGCAGAGCGGGCAGGAACTTGTTGGGCTGAAACGGGGGCAGGGGTGGTGCGACGCTGCTGCTCAGAGACACGACCAAAAGAAAGCGGCGTTACGGTTGCAGTTGATCCAGAGGGGGACACCACTTGGGAATTAACAAAAGCCACCCGCTGGGAGCGTTGAGTTGTGTCACCTTCAGCTAACTCGGTTCCCACTACCCCTGTGGTTTGCTCCAAAGACCCGCCCGTAGCTAAGGGGGGATGAATGGCTAAGGAGGCAACGACAGAGGGAGTAGCTCGAGTCACAAGATCTGCCAAGCTATCGGTACGAGCGCGACGATCCACCACTTTGAAGGCGGGTTCAGAAGGCTGGCTGAGACGCTCAAAGGAAGCAAAGGCAGAGAGAGTCGGTGCCGGGACGTCTAGGGTCAATGGTGCAAAACTCACCTCCGCCCGGCTTGTGCGCTGCCATGCCCCTTGGGTCACATCCAAGAGTAAGTTAGTTTTGTTACTGGATAGAAGATTTTCCAGCTCAGCAACTGGGTCTGGGGTTTCACTGCCGAATAGGGAGGGCAGTGTTAGGGCATTCGTGGGAATGTTTTTTGAACCAGCTTCACGACCGCTCGCAAGAGTGGTCAAGTCAAGGGCTTGTGTCGGCTGAATTAGAGCAAAAGTGCTCAGGAGAGGCAGACAGGAACAAAGGGAGCGCAGCGAACGACCAAGCAGGAGAGCAGATGCAAGGGGTGCATCTTGAGAGGCGTTGGGGATACGACTATCGTTGCTCAAGGTAATCCTCCTCGCACACGAAATTGACAGTGATTCGACAAAGCGGTGAACCGAGAACACACACCATGGGTAATTGTCCAAGGTAGCTAGAGGCCACTCGCCGCGTTTATGCCTAAAACTGTCCCAATCTGTGGTTTATGCAAAGGGTGTTTTGGCACCACGACGAAACTTCTAGGTGACTTTACCGAATCCACAGCCAAATGACAAGACACTTCACCTTTGCAGCCCCGCTATCTCTGGGGAGTAGATTATTTGCTACAAGACAAAACTCTGAATTTTCTACCCGCTAGTTAATAATCAAAAAACCCGAATTCATCACAATTTGGGCTTAATTGTCCTCAATGGAAGAAAAATCGTTGTTTCCAATAAATAAATAAGTAAAGTAAAGTTTTCAAATCAGTGTTTATAGTTTTTTTTAATAATGTTGGCTAGTTTACATGCCTTCCGCCAGCGCTCACCGGACTTAAATTGTCCCACAGTAAATGTGCCAAATTGCGTCAAAGTGTCACACACCAATCCTCCCTCTCAGAGACGATCAGCGCAAGCTTGCTTGGTAGAATAAACGAGTTTGTAACGATCTTTGGCGATCGCCATTCTGATGGAGCTTTGTCCCCATGACTTACCACAAGCTGTGGTTTCAACAAACAGCAAGCCACCTCAAAGTCTTGCGTCCTTTTCCCCCTTTTGAGGTTGTCCAAAAATTTATCCGTGAATATCTCCCCAACCTCATTAGCTACATGGATGGCCAAGGATTGGATCTCAGTGATCCACAGCACTGGTGGGAGAGTATTCACATTGACGGCATTTTGGAATTAGAAAATAGCGAGGGGGAAACCCTGCGGGTTGCGGCTGGAATTATTGAGCAGTGGCGCAATGCCGATGCCGCTCTCCGACTCATTACCACCCCCGCAATGGCCAAACTGCGGCGAGAGTCTCTCAATGTTAGCCAGCATTGGCTCTTTTATGTTTCTAGTCGCAAGCCCTATCCGGAGTCGCTGTGGATTGATTTGCTCTATGAGCAAGCGGATATGCCCCCCCCAGAAACGGGCTGCACCATCATTGAAGTGACGGCACCGGAGGCCTAGACGGGAGATAGCCCACCACGAGAACATCCTCGCCGACGGTTTGCCAACTCACGTTCTCTAGGCATAGAGCCTCATTCATTTGCGCTAAGCCTAGATCGGCGACTGGGGTGGGGGCATGGCAACCACCAATAATCTTTGGCGCAATAAACGCCCATACTTTTTGCACCATTCCTTCAGCGATCGCTGCTGCTGCCAAGGAACCGCCACACTCCCAGAGCACAGTGAGCATTCCCCATTGATAGAGCTGGGTCATCACCGTTGTCGGTGTTAACGGCTCCAACTGCAGTACCTCCACCCCCTGTGCCTGTAGTTGGGGAATTAAAGGATGGTGGAGCGAAGCGGAAGTGACCACCAGTGTCGGCGCCGTCGTTGTTTGCCACAAAGAGGCATTCGGCGGCAGATTCAGCGTGCGACTCATCACCACCCGCAGTGGATTACGCTCATGGCGCGAGGTCAACAGAGGATTATCCCGACGCACAGTATTGCCCCCCACAATGACGGCATCACATTCGGCGCGCAGTTGATGCACCATCGCTCGTGCTGCTTCGCCGCTCACCCAGAGACTGTGACCGGCACTAGAGGCAATTTTGCCATCCAAGGTCATGGCGTATTTGAGAATGCCAAAGGGACGCTGGTAGCGCACCCGATGCACAAAGGCCTCGTTCAGGCGCTGACATTCCGCTTCCCGTACGCCCACGGTAACTTCTATGCCCGCTGAGCGCAGGCGTTCTACCCCCGCCCCCGCCACTTGGGGATTGGGATCAATCATGCCCACCACCACCCTAGGGATGCCCGCCGCAATAATTGCTTCGGTACAGGGGGGCGTGCGGCCATAGTGGTTGCAGGGTTCAAGATTGACGTAGAGGGTGGCTTGACTGAGGAGAGGGCGATCGCTCTCGCTAACACTGCGCAGAGCAAAGACTTCTGCATGGGGTTCCCCCGCTTTGGGATGAAAACCCTCCCCAATGACCCGCCCCTCAGCCACAATCACACAACCCACGAGGGGATTGGGAGCTGTGCAGCCCTTAGCGCGGGCAGCTAACTCAAGGCAGCGCCCCATGTAGTGGGCATCAATCGCAGCTATTTCCTCCACAATGGGGGCTGAGCGCATGAGTAACTACTAACGCTCGTGTTCGGTTTCCGAAGAATGCTTCGGCAATTGCTCTGCCTCTGGGCACTCATCGGCAATGGGGAGTTCTGCACTGCCGCGGGGAACTGCCGCCAGCCGCCGCGAAATCGAGCCAATACTTTCGATGTTGACAATCTCCTCCCAAGCACACACTTCGTCGTCTTCCTCCGTTTCGTAGCGGATGGTTACAACGTTTCCTTCGATATCGACAATGCGTGCCCGGTCAATCAGGCGTTGTTGATCCCGCAAGTAAATCCAGACTTCTTGGCCGTCGGTATAGAGTTGATAAAGCTTGCGGTGTAACATAGAACAGTCTCCTTCTCGGAATTGGGCGTAGCAACAGTTATAAGCTGTGCTGCAACCTCTTGCCTGTCATCTTACCGCTAGAATTCACCTATGAGCAGCGGGAATTGTGAGGTGTGAGCACTGAGGTTGTGCATATCGTTGTCGCGATCGCGCAGCACAGAGAAAAGAGTGACTCTGACAGTCTGGGGCAGATCTCGTACAATCGAATAAGCGTAACAAAGGGTAAATAATCCGTTACTATAACGCTATTCATTCATTCTAACCAGTGCGGAGTCGTTCAAACGGCATGGGCAAAATTGTTGGCATTGATCTGGGGACAACCAATTCCGTCATTGCTGTGTTGGAAGGGGGAAAGCCCGTTGTGATTGCCAATGCAGAAGGCTCCCGCACCACCCCCTCTGTGGTGGCCTTTGGCAAAGATGGTGAGCGCTTAGTGGGTCAGTTGGCACGGCGGCAGGCGGTGCTTAACCCTCAAAACACCTTCTATGCGGTGAAGCGCTTTATTGGCCGCGAATATAGTGAACTTACGGCTGAGTCCAAGCGGGTACCCTATACCATCCGCCGCGATGAGTCAGGGAAAGTGCGCATTAAGTGTCCACGGCTACAACGGGAATTTGCCCCTGAGGAAATTTCCGCCATGGTCTTGCGCAAGCTGGTGGAGGATGCCAGCCGCTATCTTGGAGAACCCATCACCGATGCGGTGATTACTGTACCCGCCTACTTTAATGACTCCCAGCGGCAAGCGACACGTGATGCTGGGCGGATTGCAGGTCTAAATGTGCGCCGCATTATTAACGAACCGACGGCGGCGGCTCTGGCCTATGGTCTCGATCGCCAGAAGGAGCAGACAATTCTTGTCTTTGACTTGGGGGGTGGCACCTTTGATGTCTCGATTCTTGAGGTGGGCGATGGCGTATTTGAAGTGAAGGCCACCAGTGGCGATACCCAATTGGGGGGCAATGACTTCGATAAGTTAATTGTGGATTGGCTGGCAGAGGACTTCTTGGCTAAAGAAGGAATTGATCTGCGGCGCGATCGCCAGTCGCTGCAACGGCTCACCGATGCTGCCGAAAAAGCCAAAATTGAACTGTCTGGCCTACTGGAAACCCACATTGATCTGCCCTTTGTTACCGCCACAGCGGATGGGCCAAAACACATTGAAACCACCCTTAGCCGCCGCCAATTTGAAGACCTCAGCCAAGACCTGCTGCAACGGCTGCGCTACCCGGTCGAACAGGCACTGATGGACGCCCATTTAACCCCTAGTCAAATTGATGCCGTAGTGCTTGTGGGGGGAGCGACGCGGATGCCTATGGTGCAGAATCTAGTGCGGCAGATGATTGGCCGTGAACCCAACCAAAACGTCAACCCCGATGAGGTGGTGGCAATTGGGGCAGCAATTCAAGCGGGTATTCTGGCAGGGGAGATGAAGGACATTCTGCTGCTGGATGTAACTCCCCTCTCCTTAGGGGTGGAAACCGTTGGCGGTGTCACCAAGGTGTTGATTCCTCGCAATACCACTATTCCCGTGCGTCGCTCCGATATTTTCTCAACCTCAGAAAACAACCAAAGCCAAGTGGAAATCCACGTGGTTCAAGGGGAGCGGGAACTGGCAGAGCACAACAAGTCCTTGGGACGCTTTAAGCTCACGGGAATTCCCCCGGCGCCGCGCGGGGTACCGCAAATTCAAGTGTCCTTTGATTTGGATGCCAACGGTCTGCTCCAAGTGGTGGCTTTGGATCGCTTTAGTGGTCGGGAGCAAAGTGTGGTGATTCAGGGGGCATCAACCCTGAGCGAAGAGGAAATTCAGCAGATGCTTTTGGATGCCGAATCCAATGCCGCGGGCGATCGCCAGCGGCGGGCACGCATTGAAAAGCGCAACCGAGCGCAAGATTTAATTAACCGCGCCGAACGCCAACTGCGGGAAGCAGCCCAGGAATTTGGCTATCAATTTGCCGCCGATCAACGTCGTGGCATTGAGGCCTTGGTGCGGCAATTGCAGGAGGCCATTCGCAATGAGGACGATCGCCAGATTGACCTCACCTACGCTGCCCTTGAAGAGCGGCTCTACGACTTTGTCCGTCAACTGCGCCTAAGGGAAGAGGAAGCAGACGACAATGAGGATCTCTTTAAGCTCCCCAACCTCAGAGAAGCGGTAAATAAAGGTCTGAATACAGTGCGGGGTCGAGAGCGGCGGCGCGACGATTATGAAGATGAGTGGGATCAGCCCCCCCGCACACGGCGTTCCCGCAGCTACTCCCAGCGCAGTGATTCAGCCGCATGGGAGGATTGGGATGACGACGACTGGTAGAGCTTCTTTGCATTGTTTGCCGCAAATGGGAGTTTAGATAGGACTGTCAATGCGTAATTTTCGAGATTACTACCAGCTTTTGGGCGTGGATCGCAGTGCCAGCACGGAGGAGATTAAACGCGCCTATCGGCGGCTGGCGCGGCGGTATCATCCCGATATGAATCCGGGCGATCGCGCTGCCGAAGAGAAGTTCAAAGATATTAGTGAAGCCTACCAAGTGCTGAGTGATCCCGCTCGCCGTGAGCAGTACGATCGCTACGGTGAATATTGGTCACAACCCGGTTTTCGCAGTCGCTCTTCGCAGCGTACCACCGTGGCTCGCCGCAATGGCACCAGTCTTCGGGATGAACCCGATCTCAGCGAGGATAACTTTCAAGAGTTTTTGGATCAACTCTTGGGTCGGCGATCCTCCCGCACTTCTACGGTTTCAGCGGATCCCCCCCGTCGCCCGCCTACGATAGAGACAGACTACTTTCGCCCCGGCACCGTCAAAACCGCCTATACCGCTGTGAGTCGTCGCGATGCGGAAGCCACCCTCGAAATCCCCCTCGAAAAGGCCTACGCAGGGGGACGGGAGCGAATTCGCCTGGGGGATGGACGCTCTTTAGAGGTCACCCTACCGCCGGGAATGGTTACGGGTCAGCGCATTCGGCTACGCGGTCAAGGCACAGGCGGCGGCGATCTCTACCTCAAAATTCAGGTGACGCCCCATCCCCTCTTTCGCCTCGAGGATTACGACATTGTCTGTGAACTCCCCGTGACCCCCAGTGAGGCGGCCCTCGGCGGGCAAATTGAAGCCCCTACCCTCGATGGCTGGGTAAAAATGACGGTGCCCCCAGGGGTACGCACAGGTCAACGCTTGAGACTGGCGGGCAAAGGCTATCCTCGTCCCGATGGCGATCGCGGAGATCAACTGGTGGAAATTGTGATTACGCTGCCCCCCCAACTGAGCGAGGCAGAGCGGGAGCTGTATCGGCAGCTTCAAGCCATTGAATCCTACAATCCCCGTGCCCATTTGGCCTATTCCTGACCGTAGATTATGAATGCCGTGGCCTTTGCGGATTCAGCAGCGCAGTCCATTCTGACAGAGATTCAGACTTACCTCAACAACTGTGTTAGCCCCGTTGCCAACCGCATTGATCGGCAAAAGACCCTTTTATCCGAGAGTCTGCAAACTTTAGGCAACTTGGGCATTTTTCGCCTAGGTGTCCCTAAGGCACAGGGGGGATTGGGGTGCGATCGCCGTACCCTGTGGCATTTGAATATGCAACTGGCGCAAACCTCTGGAGCCCTTGCCTTTTTAGTAGCACAACATCAGTCCGCCCTAGGAATCATTCTTGAGCATCCCGAAGGGAACGTTGCTCAAACCTACTTGGCGGACTTGGTGAAGGGGCAGGTGTTGATTGGGGTTAGCTTTTCCCATTTACGCCATAACCCAGTGGATTTGCAAGCTCAACCCACCGGTAAGGGCTATCGCCTGCAGGGGAGGTTACCTTGGCTCAGTGGCTTTCAGCACATGGCAATGTTTGTCGCCGTCGCTCCCCTACCGGATCAGCGCATTCTCTTTGCCCTCATGCCCTTCCTCAATGCTCAGCAGGCCGGTGGGGGAATTTTACACCTCTCTTTACCCTTGCCCTTGGCAGCCGTACCCTCCACCCAAACGGTGCAAGCAGAAGTGGTCAACTGGTTAGTCCCTCTGGAAGAGGTGGTGGGCATCAGTGAGGCAGATTGGATAGCCCTTCGCGATCGCCAGCAATTGTTGCGGAGCAGTGCCGCCCCCATGGGTTGTGCCCAGGCTAGTTTACAACTCCTAGCCGAGCGTGCCGACGCCAAAAACCTCTATCACCACTTTCGCGATCGCTGGCACCGTCTCTACGACCAGATTCAAGGGGAACTAGAGAACCTCAATCCCCCCTACCATGCACAACTGCGCGCCGCAGCCATTCGCCTGGCTATTCAAACGTCTCAAGCTGCCCTAATTGCCACTGGCGGCAGTGCCCTAGTGCTCAGTCACACCGTTCAGCGTCTTTATCGGGAAGCCATGCTCTACGCCGTCTCTGGCCTGAATGCCCCCCTGCGTCATGCTTTGATGGAGGGATTGCTGCTTGAAGGACATTGGCATTGAGCAAGAGAACTGTCTGCCCCTTGAATGGCTAGCGCGCCCTGCCCCGGTGGTGGCTCAAGAATTATTGGGGTGTCTTCTTGTACGGCAACAGCCCAATGGTCAACTCTACCGAGGCCGCATTGTGGAAACTGAAGCCTACATGGCCGGTGACCCCGCCTGCCATGGCTACCGTCGCCAAACGCCTCGCAATGCCCCCATGTTTGCAGCACCGGGCACGATTTATGTCTATCAAATCTATGGCATTTACCACTGCTTGAATATTGCCAGCGATCGCCCCAATTTTGCCAGTGCCGTTCTCATTCGTGCCCTAGAGATGCTCAGCCCGCCCTTGCCGCCCCGCAGTGCCGCTGGCCCAGGGAAACTCTGCCAAGTCCTGGGGATTGATCGCCAGCTTTCCGGCTTAATGTTAGGGGAAGAAAGCGGTCTCTGGCTGGAAAAGCCGCCCCACCCCCTGACAGAGCCGGTGGTACAAACCACACGCATTGGTATTTCCCAAGGGCAAGAAATCCCTTGGCGGTGGTATGTGCAGGGCAACCCTGCCGTCTCCCGTTATTCGTAGCTGCCCGTTGTTGCTTCTTGTAACTCCGCCCCTTGGTGGAGAAACTGGATGGCTTTTTCAAGGGCTTGCCGGCGATCGCTCACCACGTGATCGGCGGGCAACCGATCCAAAATACGGAAGCGTTGGAGTCGCTGTTGCACCCTATTTGCTGAGCCATTCACAAGAAAAACGGCTAAATGGTGCTTTTGGGCTTCTTGGATCAAGGACTCAATAGCCAACGTCGCTGTTACTCCCAGCAGGGGCACACTGCTCACATCGAGGATCAGCACCTTGTAGTCTGACATGATGGCCTGCCGTTGAGAAATTGCCCAAGCGGCGCCAAAGCTCATAGGACCACCGAGGTGCAGCAGCAAGAGTTGCCCCTTGGCCTGCCGAAAGAGGTCTTTTTCCTCTGGAGTGAGCGGCGTTTGATCGTCAGCGTGCGTAATGGCCTTGACATCCTCCGATTGCAGATCTGCCAAGCGTTTGATGGTCAGCATATTGGCAATAAAGACGCCGACCCCCACCGCCACAATGAGATCTACAAACACGGTGAGCAGCATTACCCCATACATGATGAAGGCAGCTCGCAAAGAGAGCACATGGGCACGTTTGAGAAAATTCCAGTCAATGATGTCTATCCCCACCTTGATGAGAATCCCCGCCAGCACTGCCGTGGGAATTGGTTCCGTCAAAGGGGCAGCCCACAGCACCACCATCAGGAGAATAACCGCATGGATCATGCCGGATAAGCAGGTACGCCCCCCCGCTTGGATATTCACCACCGTACCCATCGTTGCCCCCGCACCGGGTAACCCGCCAAAGAGACCCGATAGTAAGTTCCCAATCCCTTGACCAATTAGTTCCTTATCCGAATCGTGTTGAGTGCGGGTAATACTATCGGCAATGACCGAAGTCAAGAGGGAATCAATACAGCCGAGCATTCCCAACATTGCCCCATCCACAATCATTGTTTTTAGAGCAGGCAGCGTAAAGGTGGGGGGCACAAACTCTGGCAGTCCCGTGGGAATCGTGCCAATGCGGGTCAAACCGGCATCCGCAAAAAACACCATTGATAGAATCGTGCCCAAAACCAAGGCTAGGAGTTGTGGCGGTACAATCCGCCGAATTTTCTGGGGAGTGAAGTAGATTAGACCGAGCGTGAATAGCCCCAAGGCAAGGGCAGCAAAGTTCACTGTTTGAATCCACTCCGGCAAGTTTTGCACTGCCCCCAGCACACCCCCCTTACTGCTGTGACCCAACAGCGGGCCAATTTGCAACAAGATCATGATCAGGCCAATTCCCGACATGAAGCCGGAAATTACGGTGTAGGGCATGAGGGTGATGTACTTGCCCAACCGCCACAGGCCAAACAGGATCTGAAAACAGCCCGCCAGCATCACCACTGTAAAGGCCATGTATAGCCCCTGCTCGGGATATTCACCGGTGAGGCGGGTGATCACTGCCGTCATCACAACCGTCATTGGCCCTGTGGGATTGGAAATGAGCGTTGGTGTGCCCCCAAAAAGGGCGGCAAAAAAGCCCAGAAAGACCACGCAGTACAGTCCCGCCGTTGCACCCGCACCAGAAGTGACCCCAAAGGCCAAAGCCATTGGCAAGGCAACAATGGCGGCAGTTAGCCCACCAAAAAGATCGCCGCGCCAGTACTTAAAGTGCACTCGGTTGATCAAGTTTGTTTGCATTTCTGCCTCTTTTAAGCACTCTAGAAGTTATTTCAAAATCTGGTCAATATTCAAGACAAGAGAGGGACAAGACAGAGGGCACATGCTCCCACATCCTATTGAGCAAGCATTGACTCAGAGCGGAGCAAGTCTTCTCAGCACCTACAGAATGCTGTTTAATCCGACAAAACCTTGCCGATCTGATTTCTTGGGGATTAGAGGGGATAGCACCGCCTATTCTGCTTGATCTTCTCAATGCAGATTTCAGTTAGTTCCTTAATTTTGCTAAATAATACCAACTCCTTTAGGCGTGTTAAACATCTGGAAAAATTGAGGAAAGCTCAAGTGTCTGTTCCGGAAACGGTGGCAGGGCAACGGTGCCAGTTTTGGGAATGATTTTTCTGTTCAAATAACCAAATTTACCTAGCGTGATTTGATCAGGCTCACTATAGGATTCTAAATAAGAATCACGGAGGTTAAACAGCCAGTAGTGACTAATTTTTGCCTCGGCATAAAGCGGCAGTTTCACTTCGCGATCGTAGTCAAGAGACGAGTCGGCTACTTCAATAATCAGTAATACGTCCGCAGGTGTCGGATGTTGAGTCGCATAGTCATCCGGACGATTCTGCACAATGGCAAAATCTGGTTCTGGCTCACCATCAAAAGCTAGAGAAAGCGGGGCTTGACACTGTAGAGTTGCCCGATTCTGGAGGAGCAGGGGAAGTTGACGAAGTAATCGTCTGACACAGGCTTCATGGGCGGTTGCCTTGGCTGCCATTTGAATAAGCTCCCCTCGAATTAGCTCAATATGGTCATCTTCGCCCAGAAACCCTAATTCTCTTAAGCGATGATAGTCTTGCACTGTAAATCGCAGGGGATGAGGGGGGTGATTTAGTTTGGGGGTAGTCGTCGTCATTAGTCCTCCTGAATGGCATCTCAAGTCCTAGCAAATGTGCCAGTTTTAGCCTCTGGATGACAGGCAAGGCAGCCTAGCACTTTTGGCTTAGGAAATGGCTCCAGTAGTTCATCTCCATAGCTTATAGCTATGACAGAAAATTTTTGGATTGGGATAATTCTATACTTTGCAATGGATCACCTGTCTAGGGAAAAGATGAAAGAATTTCTTATCTCCTCTATAGGAAACCAAGGTGGAGAAGTGGAGAATAGGAAGAGAGCAAGGTCTGTTCCCTGTAAAACTTTGTTACACTCAAGGATTGAAAAACACTACTTATGAGGAATAACACTCCTATGAGTCAATCGCCGCTGGATGCCTTTTTCCTTGGTCGAGCGACAGCAACGCTCCTGCGTGATCAGGCGCAACATCTCTTTGTGGAATTCCTAAGTCAGCTGGGGCGATTTGATGCCGAACAGCAGCAACGGCTTCGTCAATTCATGGAAGAGGTGCAAGCACGCGCTCGTCAAGAGTCAGAAATGGTGGTTCCTCGCGGCGAGCAGCGGGTGGATTGGCAAGCCCTGATTGATGATTTGCGTGCCGAAATTGCGGCCCTGCGCACGGAGCTGCAACGCTACCGCAATCGCGAAAGCTAGGCACGCGGAACAACAATATAGCCAGTTTTCAAGTAGGCAGCGGTGGGGGCTGGCTCTAAGGAAAAAGACTCACTCCCCAACACCCAGTGGCGATCGCGCCCCCAGTACCACCAATAGGCTGCCGTATAGGCACAGAGCACAGCATCCAGTTGATCCTCTAGGGCTTTGAGATCTCGCCCGGTGGCGGGGAGTTCGGTGGGGAGTTGCAGGGCTAAGGGTGGCTCACAGTGGGGAAGACGGGTAGCCATCAACTCCCTCAGCCGCGCTAACCCTTTGGCTCGCTCTGCAAGGCGGCCTTTTTTGTATTTAATGATTTGATCCAACCGGAAGAGGGCGATCGCCGTCCCATGGGGAAAGACTTCAATTTGAAAGCGCCCTAGTTCTTGGGGCGTGAGGGTAGGGGCATGGCGAAACCCCCGTTGACTTAGGGCTTCACTAAAACCCGTGGTGTAGCCTGCAAAGGGGGATTGCTGATTTGCCGGATAACAGCCGGCGTGATAACGGCCAAGGACTTGATGGGACTGGCGATCGCAGGTACGCATTCCCTTTGGATTGGGAATGATCAGGGGTGCATCCACCGCCACCATTGCCCCTTGCGCAGAGGGTGCATCGCGATCAATCCACGCTAGGAGTTCATCCGTATCACGGGAGCGATCAAGGGCGACCACCCCTAAATTTTGCCCCTGCCACTGCAAACAGCAGTACCCTGACGCTCCTCCCTTCCACGCCAAATCAACGCCGAGAAACCGCATTGACTGCCATCAACTGGTCTTGCGGTGGATAATCTTGAATCAGCAAAGCCGCGGCCACCACCCCCACCGGCGGTACCAACACTAACCCCACCAAGGGGATCAACAGCCCCAAAAACTGCGCCAAACCAAGGCCATAGATTTGGGGTCTATAGGCACGGGTTAAGAGTTTGCGCTCCCGCAAAGAGGTGCTGTGTTTTTCAAGGAGGTAATCAAAACTTCCTCGCCCCAAGAAATAGCTACTGGCGATCGCCATAACAACAGGTTGCAAGGGACCTGCAAGAAACGAGAGCAGTAGGAAGATCACTTGCAAAATGGCATCCCGCAGTGCAAGCCATCCGCCCATCATAGCGTTCAAGAGATCTCGCCGCCACCCCACTTCAATGGTTTGTCCCATCGTAATTTTTTCAACCCGACTGAGCAACGCCCCCAGAAAAGGAATCACCACAAGGGGAATCAGCGTTTGGTAGCTAATCAAGGCCAAAAAGATGGCCATCAGGGTTGCCAACACATCAATGAACCCTTGGTAGAGCCACTGCCATTCCCCACCGACAGACCAATCACTACCGACGACTTGAACAGCCCAGAAAGCAGCAATGATGAGTGCAATCCCCAGCACCAGACTCAAAAAGGCCGGTAGCAGCAGGTAACCCCAAAGGTGATAGCGGGCAATAAAGAAAAGGCCACGACCAAAGGCAAAGAAACCCGCTTGAAATAGTTGCCCTGCTAACCAAAGCTGCTCAATCACTAAAGCATTGTTTCTAGAAGTCCCTAGGAAAATCCTAGCCTATCCCCGACGGGGTGGCGTACCCTCATCATCCGGGGGAGGTGCATCGGCAACAAAATCGGGTGTATTGGCCTGTTCGGCACGAGAAACAGGGGTTGTTGTTGGTCGCCATAGCCAACTAGTCAACAGGCCAAGGGTGAGGAGTCCCACCAGCAGGGAGATGAATAGATCCGTCATTGTTGTTTGCCTCATTGAATTCATCATCATACAGAACTAGAGGAGTCTAGCTCCCCTGACGCAGGGTAGCTTTATAAGTTCCAGTCCCACTTTTTTCACAGGCATTAAACACATTCAAAACAGTTAAATCCACTCACCGTAGAAAGGGAGTTTAAGCTATCGTTGAAGTAGCCGTCTTCAGTGATCAGAGCAATGCCACTGTCTCCCTTTTGGATTTGGTTAATTGTTGCTGCCATTCTTTTTGTAATGGAGCTTGTCCTGCCCACAGCTTTTATGGAAGCTACGGTTGGACTCAGTGCCCTGATCGTGGCTTTTCTCTCCCCTCTGATTCCCAGCTTTTCAGTGCAAATTGTCCTTTGGATAGTGTTATCGGTAGCCGTGGTCTTCCTCTTGCGGCGGTACCAACCAAAACGAGTCCCGCCAGTTCTTAAGGAAACCGCCGAGGCAGAAACACTCACGAAAATTCCCGCCGGCGGAACTGGACGAGTGCTCTACGAGGGGATTTCCTGGCAAGCGCGCTGTGGTGACCCCCGTTTGGCTATTCCAGAGCATCAGCACGTAATTATCATCGGTCGTCAGGGAACAACGCTGATTGTCATGCCGGAGGATGCTATTCAGTCCTAGGGAGTGACCCTCGTTTTTTGCGGCGAGTGGTCGCTAGATCAATGGGAAAACCGGCAGGAGGAACGACTTGCTCGAGACGTTCTTTTTCAAGCCGTTTTAGTTCCGTGTAATCCACCCAGTGGATGCAATCAACGGGACAGGTATCAATGGCTTCTTGAATGAGTTCAATCGGATCGCCATCTTGGCGCACTACCCGCGATCGCCCGTAACTCGGCTCGATGTAAAACGTATTTCGCGCCACATGGGCACAGTGTTTGCAGCCAATACAGGTAATCTCATCTACATAGACACCCTGTTGGCGATGGGTTCCCCCCAGTTCCGGTTCATAGCCACTGCGAGGTGCACTTTGGCGTAGTTGACCGCCAAGCTCTGGCTCTAAACCAAGGGGCTGACCCATGGGTCTATCCATTCTCTCAAGCGGCTAGGAACGCCAGCGTTGCAGCACCACCTTGACACTACCATCCGCCTGCTGCTCTGTGGTCTGGACTTGAAAGCCCTGTTCCGTGGCAGATTGCAGCACTGCATGGTAGGCATAGCGCTGAGTGACTTTATTCAAAAAGCGATCCACTGACCACGCCTGTTGCCAAAACTCAAGATCGGCCACTAGTTCATACTCCGTGCCATTCCAGCGAAAGCCAATGTCGTAGCCATTTTGTTGAGGAATCACGACTTGAGCCGTTTGGGTTTGACCGCGAAACCCCCGCACTTCTTGACGGCCAGAGCGCCAGGGTAAGCCCAAGTCCGTTAGGGCAGCTTGGAGGGCGGGTAAACTCCGAATTTGGGTTTTGATTTGGCTGAAGTGCGACATGGAGCAACAATCCTCAACGATTACCACTGGGAGGGGACAGATTGAACAACCAATTGGTTTTCTTCCTCTTGGGAAGCGTAGTATTCTGCAGTGGGCTGTTGGCTAATGACACACCCAAGTTGCGTTTCAATGGCAGCAGTCACCTCAGCACAAGACATCCCAGAAATGCCTGTCACCGTTTCAACGACGCGGCCATCGGGATAAATCACAAATTCAAGGGTTTCTAGCATTGGCACAACCTACTCACCCGCAGTTATTACAAATCAGCCCTGAGGATAAAATTTAAGTCTTAACCTATGGAACTCATTGTGACGAAGGCTAACCAAAGGAGTCAAGGTCTTTAATAAACTTTACACTCCGCAGCCGTTTTCCCCGAAAGCTTGGGGAACTGAAGGAACAGTCATCAATAGAGTCAAGTCTGCGTCAAGAATTGATAAGAGAAATGTCAAGGTAGCGCTTGCTAAGTGTAAGGTTACCGATACATTGATTGTGATTATGGATAGCAATGGTAAGATCACAGGTATTGATTTTCCTGCAACGCCTGACCACCTATTCGCTTAGCCTCTGCTCTCGCGCTCTCGGTCTTGACCTCTATGCAAGAACGGCGTAGTTCTCCTGCACCCGAACTATCTTTACAAAATACGCCCTTTTTTCGCGATTTACCGCAGGCAGTGGTGGAAAAGGCACTCGCCCATGTGGTGACGCGGCAACATCCTGCCAACCGAGTGATCTTGCTGGAAAACGACTGGGGAACATCGGTTTACTTCATCCTCAGCGGCTGGGTGAAAATTCGCACCTACAACATTGATGGCAAAGAAGTTACCTTGAATATTCTTGGCCCAGGGGAACTGTTTGGGGAAATGGCACCCTTGGAGGAAGTGCCCCGTTCAACGGATGTAATTACTCTAACGCCAACGGTGGTGGCCAATATGCCCGCCACGGATTTTGTCAATCTGGTCAATACCGAACCCCAAGCCGGCATCCGCCTTGCTAAGTTGATGGCTCGGCGGCTACGACAACTGAATCGGCGGCTACGGTTACGGGAATCCGACAGTACGTCACGGGTGGCGGATATTCTGCTGTTTTTAGCGGATGGTCAGGGGCGACAGGGAGCCGATGGCCTGGAAATTCCCAATTTACCTCACCGTGAGTTAAGCAGTCTCAGTGGCATGGCGCGGGAAACGGTGACACGGGTGCTAGGGAAACTGGAGCGGAAGGGCATTATTCGCCGCAATCAAGAGAGCCTGTGCATTACGAATCTACGCGCCTTGGAAAGTTTATTGCTTTAGCCCCAAGAGCAATGATGCCCCCTCTAGGGAAGAAGGTAAGTAGTGCCCAATACTCCAGCCAATAAACACCCCTAAAGTCGCCGTTGGAATCAGTACTAGCACAATTTGCCAATTCTGGTAGCCGGCGGCTTTCATTTCAATGCGCACGAGTATCTCGGTGCCAATGAGAATGGCAATCACACTAAAGATCCGGAAGGCAATAATTGCAAGGGTAACGGCAGTACTCAGCACCAAGACGGTAAAAAGACTGGGGGTACCCATCCGCAGGATTAAGGTGGTGAAAATACCCTTGGGATTGTTCTGTTTGGAGCGCAACAGACTAGAGGTACCACCTACGATAAATACTGTCAGAATAGCTGCAAAAAAACAGGCATAGGCTGACCACATCCAAGGATAGGCAGACAGATACCACCCTACGAGTACGTAGCCCAACACCACAAGTAAGAGCAAGGCGAGGGGAGGCTTGGTATAGTCTGGCGATGAAGTCATCCCTAACGGGGCGCAAGGTGAGTACAAATCCACTCTACGGCAGCGGCTAAATCCTCTGCAATGTAATCGGGTTGACTGGTGTGTTGGTAGCTCCCCTCAAGCACGCGATCGCCGAAGCCCGTCTGTACCAAAATGCCATAGCAGCCGGCATTTCGCGCCAGATCAATATCGGTGGCCTTATCTCCCACCATGACACTGCGTCTTAAATCCAAGTCGTGATCCCAAGCCGCTGCTACCAGCATACCGGTATTGGGTTTGCGCCATGTCGTCCAGCCTGCGTAGTCGGCTACAACTCCCCCTTCCGGGCGGCTGAGATCGGGACAGAAGTAAACCGCATCCAACACGGCACTGGCACTTGCAGCCAGTAATTCCTGGAGTCTTTGGTGGAGGGCATGGACATGATCAATGCTGTAATAATCCCGCGCCGGACCCGATTGATTGGAGGCTAAGCAGCAAAACCAGCCGGCCTCATTGAGTCGTCGTACTGCTTGAGCCACACCGGGGATGAGCTGCAAGTCCTCAAGGCGGTGAATATAGCCCACCTCTTGGTTTAGCACGCCGTCGCGATCCAGGAAAACAGCCGGTCTAGCCATGGCGCGCCGCCTCAATCACGGCTGCAACTGGAATGTCGGCCATGTTGCCTGTGGGGGACTTGACGGCACGAAAACGCGGATCCGCAGGCAAGAGTTTCGCGGGATCTGTAGGGCCAAAGAGCGCCACTAGGGGAGTCCCCACTGCCACGCCAATGTGCATTGGACCACTATCGGTACAGAGGATTTGTTGTGCCTGTTGCATGAGGGCAGCTAGCTTGCGCAGATCGGGTGGGCGGCTAATCTGAATGTTGGGCAGGGCTTGGGATAGTGCTTCCACCCATGCTTGATCCTCAGGCCCACAGACCACGATACAGGGCAGATGCGGCTCCTGCTGTTGTAGGGTCTGGATGACCTCAGCCCATGCAGCAGGGGGGTAAATTTTCTGAATCCCTTTGGTGAGTGCCATCTGACTTGAGCCACCGTGCAAGAGGCGATACCTCTCAGTCATCCCCAAGCGGTGCCGCTCTGCCGTTGCCCACTCTTGATCCGCCTCAGTAATAACGACCTTGGGCAGAGGACAGGGGGCGGTGATGCCAAAGGCTTTGAGTAAGTCGTGGTAGGTGGCAGCGGCGTACTGATTGAGGTTGAGCGGCACAGCATCGGTAAGAAACCCCAAAGGATTGAATTGAGCAAAGCCAACCCGCTTGGGAATCCCCGTCAGCCAGAGCAAGAAGCGCACGGCTTTACTCCGCCCCAAGGAAAGAATGGCGTCGTACTCGCCCTCGCGGAGTGTACCAATGAAGTTTGCCCAGTCGGCAAGGGCATTGCGGTTTTTGAAGTCAAAGGGAATGACCTGGTGGACACTGCTGCTGAGTTGGTAGGCCGCAACGGCACGGGGTTCAGCGACTACATCTAACCGCGCTTGGGGAAAATGGGCTTTGAGATCGTCAAGGGTGGGAAAAAAAAGAATTTGATCACCGATACCACCGGGCACCAGCGCCACGATATGTTTCATACAGGTTGAGAACCTATGCAAACTCGCTCTCAATTTTACCCGCAAGTTTTGATTGCAGGCGATCGCGCCACGCCAAGGCAAGGGAGAGTTCTGTAAAGGGAATGCGATGGCACTCTCCTGTGGGGGTTTGCAACACCAGATAAATGGTTCCCCTAAAACGATCACTCTCTGTCTCAAGCCGCCGGCCCCCACCCTCGACCCAGACGCTCTGGATGGCCGAGAATTCACAGGTTTGCAAATTGACAATACCCTGTCGCGTCGGTTGTCCCCAGATCAGGCGATCGCCCTGCTGACCAAGGACAGCGGCAATATCGTACTTGCTTGCCTCAAACTGTTGCGCCCAGTGGCGATAGTGTTCTAGCTTGCGGGACTCGACCCAGCCCAGCCATACCAGAACCACAAAAACCGCCAATAGGGGTAACCAAAGCAGAGCGTGACTCATGGGTTCATCAAGAGTTGCCGCCGCAATACATCCAAGGCATTCATTACACTCAACTGCCGCACCCAATCCCGGCCGCGTTGACCACTGAGGCGAAATTCATGGGTAATCACTTCGCCATTGGGCAATGCCACGCCAATATAGACCAGCCCCACAGGTTTAGTGGGCGTTGCTCCCCCCGGCCCTGCAATCCCCGTAATACTAATGCCCCAATCACTGGCCAAGCGGGCCTTAACCCCCAGCGCCATTTGGGCGGCCACCTCCGCACTCACAGCCCCCAGCTGGTGTAAGACCTGAGCATCAACGCCCAGTAGATTCACCTTCACTTCATTTGCATAGGCGATGACGCCCCCCTTGAAGTAGAGGGAACTCCCCGCTAGGCGGGTCAGCATTTCCCCAAGGCCGCCGCCCGTACAGGACTCCGCCACGGCCACGGTTTGGTGTCGCTCTTGGAGAAGGCGAGCAACCACAGATGCGAGCGTATCTTCATCAACGCCGTAGCAATCCATGCCGGTAATTTGGCGAATTTCTGCTTCGACCGGCTGAATCAGTTGTTGAGCCGTTGCTTCATCCTTGGCACGTACGGTAATGCGGAGGCGGGTTTCACCGTTGCTTGCATAGGGAGCCACCGTGGGGTGCTCTCGGGCAATTTGAGCCGCCACTTTTTCGGCCAGCAGGGCTTCGGGAATACCCCAAAACCGCAGCACACGGCTGTAAATGACCTCTTTTCCCCAGCCTTGGGAGCGTAAAAAAGGCACTGCCGTTTCTTGCCACATCCGTTTCATTTCCGCAGGCACGCCGGGAAAGGTGAGAATGATGAGACCTGTGCGCGGCTGCCAGATCATGCCGGGGGCTGTTCCCAGGGGATTGGGGAGAATCTGTGCCCCTACCGGCAAGAGGGCTTGCTTGCGATTACTGGGGCTGAAGCCGCCGCGATGGGCATACTTGCGTTCTAGGTCAGCAATAATTTCCGGGCGCTCTTCCAGGGGGGCTTGAAAAAAATCCGCTAGGGTTTCGGTGGTGAGATCATCGGGAGTGGGGCCAAGGCCGCCGGTGAAAATCAACAGACGGGCGCGATCGCAGGCAATGGCCACGACTTTTTTAATCCGCGTGGGATTGTCGCCAACCACAGTTTGGTAATAGTGGGGAATGCCTAAGCTCGCCAGTTGTTGCGCTAAAAACTGGGCATTACTGTTGAGAATCTCCCCGAGGAGCAATTCCGTGCCCACGCAAATAATTTCTGCACTCATTGTTTCAGTCATTTTCGCTGCTGCGCACTCGCTGCCAGACATACCATGAAGCAAAGCCCATTAAAAGGGACGCCGCCACCGCATAGCCCCATCCCCCCGGTAAACCCGCCAAAGCCAAAGCAAGACTACCCACCCACAGCGTCAAGCAGTAGATAAACAGTACCGTTACCCGCTGCGAAAGACCGGCCTTAAGAAGGCGATGGTGTAAGTGTCTCTTGTCAGGAGCAAAGGGAGATTGCCCCTTCAGGAGGCGGTTAAAAACAACGGTTGATGTATCCACAATCGGCACTGCCAGAATCAACAGAGGCACTAGAATAGCCACCGCTGTATAGGCTTTAACCAGACCAATGACCCCCAATCCTGCAAGGGTAAACCCCATGAAGTAGGCACCCCCATCCCCCATGAAAATTTGGGCAGGATTAAAGTTATAGCGCAAAAAGCCCAGTGCACCCCCTGCTAGAGCCGCAGCCAAAAGTCCTGCCTCTGGCTCGCCCATAAGCATACAGACGAAAAACATTGCAGACGCGGCAATACCGGACACCCCCGCTGCTAGACCATCCACACCGTCAATGAAGTTAATGGCATTGGCAATCCCCACCAGCCAGACCGTGGTCAGGGGTAAACTGAGCCAGCCGAGGTCAACCATGCCCACAAAGGGCACAGTAATAATGCGAATTTTCACGCCCACCGCCCAGACAATCCCCGCCACCAGAAATTGCAGGACAAGGCGTAGAAGCGCCGGTAAAGTGAGAAGATCATCCGCTAAGCCAATGAGGAAAAAGGCCACTCCCCCTAGGGTAACGCCCCAAATTTCATACTCCGCTGGCTGAGGGAGGACACCGAACCCGCCCGCATTCCAGACAATGAGTAGTGCCACCAGATTACCGAGAAAGATAGAGACGCCTCCGAGGCGCACCATCGGGCGAGTGTGAATCTTGCGCTCATTGGGTTGATCGACAAACCCAGCTTTATGTCCAAGGTCATTGACAATGGGGGTGACCAAGAGGACAACGGCAATGGCAGCAAGAAAGGCAATCAGGTGGTACAGCATCTGCTCAAGAAAGGGGCAGGATTCCCCTTCAGGCTAGCACCGGTTGCGGCAATGGCAAGTGAGGATAAAGGGGAAATTTGGTGCAGAGAGCTGCCACCCGCTCACGGCAGCGGTGCTTGACGGCTTCATCGGTGGGAGCATGTAGGCGATCGCTAATAATTTCGGCGATTTCCCTAAACTCAGCTTCAGTGAAGCCGCGGGTTGTCAACGCAGGTGTTCCTAACCGCAGACCACTGGTAACAAAGGGAGAGGCCGGATCAAAGGGGATTGTATTTTTGTTAGTGGTGATATTAATTTCCCCCATCAGGCGATCGGCTTCTTTGCCCGTCAGGTTCACCGATCGCAGGTCAATGAGCATCAAGTGGTTATCGGTTCCGCCAGAAACAAGACGCAGTTGGCGTGCCTGCAGTCCGGCAGCGAGGGCTTGGGCATTGCGGATGACTTGACCAGAGTAGGCTTTGAATTCTGGCTTGAGGGCTTCACCAAAGGCCACAGCTTTAGCAGCAATCACGTGTTCCAATGGCCCGCCTTGGCTACCGGGAAAGACAGCCTTATCCAGTTTTTTGCCCAACTCTTCATCACGGGTAAGAATGAGGCCGCCGCGAGGGCCGCGCAGAGTTTTGTGGGTGGTGGTGGTGACTACATCACAAATGGGCACGGGGTTAGGATGGTGACCCGTGGCAACCAAACCGGCAATGTGGGCAATATCAGCCATTAAGTAAGCCCCCACCTCATCGGCAATTTGGCGAAACTCGGCAAAGGGAATCTGCCGAGGATAGGCGGAATAGCCGCAGATAATGAGCTTGGGACGATGCCGCTGCGCTAAATCCCGCACCTGATCCATATCGAGGCGTTCCGTTTCAGGGTGGACACCGTAGTGGATCACGTTAAACCATTTGCCGGAAACGTTGACGGGCGAACCGTGGGTGAGATGGCCGCCGTGGGACAAGTCCATGCCCATGATCGTATCGCCCGGATTGAGCAGTGCCAAAAAGACGGCAAAATTGGCTTGGGCACCGGAGTGGGGCTGAACGTTGGCGTGGGCAGCACCAAAGAGTTCCTTGGCGCGATCAATGGCCAATTGCTCTACTTCATCCACAAATTCGCAGCCACCGTAGTAGCGTTTGCCGGGCAAGCCCTCGGCATATTTGTTGGTGAGAACTGTGCCTTGAGCGGCCATCACCGCAGGAGAAGTAAAGTTCTCGCTGGCAATCAGTTCAAGGTGTTGCCGCTGCCGTTGGAGTTCCCGCTGTACCATTTCAGCAACCAAGGGATCCGTTTGCGCAAGCCAATCAATGTGGGTCATTTTATTGTCAATGGAGGGAGATGAACTGCCATACTATCTTATCGCGGCCTGAGCCTTGCTTAATTGCCCATTTGAACACTCCAGAGGCGGGAGGTTTCGAGGCGATCCAGCCATGTTTCGTAGAAGGCACGATTGGCAGCTTGCTCTTGGGGGTCAGTGGTCGTCCAGGGATAGGGGGCAAGGGCAGTGATTGCTGCTGTGGTGACGCAAAACATTGACTTTTGGAAGGTCTGGCAGATTTTCACCCGCAAATCGCCTTCTCCCCGACCGTGGCGGCGATAGAACTCCAGTAGATAGGGGGGGAGATAGTGCCGCATATCCTGCATTAGGAGGGTGGGGGGAATGCCGGCAGCACCCGTGGGAATGGGATCGGCAAAGAGAGCACCATAGCTAAACTCCGCTTGCTCGCGGGAAATTTGCTGGGCTTGGGCGTTGAAGGAAACCAAGCCAAAGAAGGGGGTGCCCCGCAGGAAGACCGCTTCGATGTAGGGAATGGCCGTGTCGGCTAGAAAGGTAAGGTTGGCACTGGGGGGGAGGATGTCGTAGGTTTGACCGTGGATTTTGACGCTGTAGGTAATGGGGCGATGCGCCTCCGCAATTAGACCGGCGCGAATGTGATCCACCACATCGGGAATACTGCGAATCTCACCCGCATCGTAGCGATCGCTCAAGGTCAAGAAAATGGGATACATCACCGTCCAAAACTGCCCCAAGCCACTGTAGTAGCAAAGCATCCGCACCGTTTCCAGCAAAAATTCTGGAAAGAGCTGATTTAGCAGTTGCATGAGGGGATTGCCCCGCAGCTTAGCCGCAATTGCCTTGCCGGCTAATTGGCGAAATTCTGCCGAATCCAAGAAGGCATCAAGACCCCCACCCCCATGCCACATCATGGCGCGCATGCAGTATTCGGCATACTCATAGTTAATGCGGTCGTGCCACCAGTGGCGCAGTAGCTTGGGAATGGTAATTTCGCCATTAAAGTACTTAAAAAAGGGAAAGAGCACCAGGAACTGCCGCTCACTAATGTCACAGAGGTTTTCGGCGTAGGCTTTGAGCACTACCCCATAGCTTTTGAGAATGCCCACCACTTCCATGACATGGGTTGGTGTATCCGGCAACAGGGCTTGACCCCGCAGCAGTCGCTCTAAAATCACAGTCCGCAACTCAGGAGAGTGGGAGGTAAGCGTCGGACGAAGTAATGTCATAGGGTGGGCAGTGTCACAACAGTGGGGGTTAGCAAATCAACGGTGGTTTTGCTCCAGTGAATCAACCAGTTGGGAGCAATTCCTAACATTAAGATTAGCGTGGCCAAGATTAGGCTGGGTAGGCGATCGCCCCAAGCAACTGGGGGTAAATCCGTTAGCTCATTGGGTAGCCGACCAAAAAAGACGCGGTTCACCAGCAACAGAAAATACACGGCCGTCAAGCCTGTTCCCACCATACACAGGAGCGTCTGCACCGGAAAGGTGAGAAAACTGCTGCGAAAGATCAAGAACTCGGCAACAAAGCCAACCATACCGGGGATCCCGCCACTGGCCATGACACCGACAATCATCAAGCTGCCAATGAGGGGTAAACCCCGCTCTGGGTTCAGCAATCCCCGTAGCACCTCAATGTTGCGACTGCCGGTTTTTTCATAGACAACCCCCACCAGCAGAAAAAGGAGAGCGGAAATTAGCCCGTGGCTCATCATCTGGGCAATGGCTGCCAGAATACTCAAGGGTGTGGCCGTTGCAGTGGCCAAAAGGACAAACCCCATATGCCCAATGGAGCTGTAGGCCACCATTTTTTTCATATCCGTTTGGGCGATCGCCATCAGGGAACCGTAGAGGACGCTGACCACCGCCCACGTGGCCAATAGGGGCGCTAACACCTGCCATGCTTGGGGGAATAACTGCACGCCAAAGCGCACCAACCCATAGGTACCCAGTTTGAGGAGTACCCCTGCGAGTAGAACTGAAATGGGGGTGGAGGCTTCAACGTGGGCATCCGGTAGCCAAGTATGGAAGGGCACGAGGGGAATCTTAATACCAAACCCCACTAAAATCAGCCCCAGTAGGATCACTTGCGAACTCAAGGGCAGTAGGGTTGACAACTGGGGATCAAAATCAAAGGAGGGAGCATCGGCTAACCACACCAATCCCAGAAAGCCCGCTAGAAGCAGCACCCCAGAAAGAGCCGTATAAATCAAAAACTTCGTGGCTGCATAACTGCGCCGTGCCCCACCCCAAATCGCAATCAAAAGATACAGGGGAATCAACTCCAATTCATAAAAGAGGAAAAAGAGCAGCAAATTGTCGGCCAAAAAGGCACCACTGACGCCAGCATTCAACAGCAGTACCAGGGGGTAATACAACCGAGGACGGGGCAGATGGACAGAGGTGGCCAACAGGGCAATCAATGTTAGGAAGTTATTCAAAACCAATAGCGGCAGCGACAGACCATCCACACTCAGGCGATAGCTCAACCCCAGTGGCTCTAACCAGGGAATCACCTCTATTAATTGCGGCGCCGCATTACTCGGATCAAACAGGCGAGCGATCGCGAGACTCACCCCAAGGGCGATCGCGATCACTATGGCTGCCAAAGTGCGATAGGTTTGTCCCCTTGTTTCAGAGGGTAATAGAGTGAGAGCCACTGCACCGAGCAAGGGCACCCAGAGGAGGAGACTCAACAGCGGCATTACAGGAGTAGCCATGCGATCGCCCCCCCAAGAATCGCCACACCAATAAATACCAGCAGTAAATAGGCTTGGGATTGACCACTGGCACTGTACTTCAGCAACTCCCCTCCGACAAGGGAGGCCACACCCGTGGTATTCACAATTCGATCCACAATCTGGCGATCCACCCAGGCGCTCAACTGCGAGAGGGATCGCACTGCCCAAACCACGGTATAACGGTAGAGTTCCTCAATGTAAAAGTCGTAGGCCAGCAGATCCTGCACAAAGCGTAAGGGCACCTTAATGGAGCGCGTCCAACTGCGCTTGAGGGTCACAAAGCCGCCCAAAAGAATCCCCGCTCCGCCGGACACCACCAAGAGAGCCACAATTCTCCAGTCAATTGTCTCCGGCAACAACTGCACTCGCTGCAAGATAAAGGGCACCAGCAAATTCAAAACACTCAACGTTACCATCGGCACAGCTAAAGGCCAAGGCACTTCAGGGGCACGGCGGGTTTTGGGTTGCGTAGGACCTAAAAAGACTAAGCGAAAGACACGGGTGAGGTTTACCGCCGTCAACAGATTCACCAGCAAAATCAAGCCCACTAGCCAAGGGAGGTCGGGCCAATAGTAGTCTATACCCCGATAGAAAGCCCAAAAACCCCCAAGGGGCAGACAGCCAATGAGGGACAAACCGCCAACAACAAAAGCCGAACTGGTGGCCGGCATCCGTCCCCCTAGGCCGCCCAATTCCGTTAAATCCTGACAGTTAGTGGTCATAATCACGCTGCCAATACTCATAAAGAGCAATGCCTTGGCGATCGCGTGGGTCAGCAATACAAACAGGGCAAAGTCTGTCCAGTTCGTGCCGACACCGATGAAGACCAGTCCCAGATACGCACTTGTCGAGTGAGACAGTGCGCGTTTAATGTCAATTTGAGCAATGGAGACAAGCGACTCACTAATGGCCGTCACCGCACCGATGAGAATCAACAGTGCATTTGCCCCTGGGCAAGCTACAAGAATCGGCTGTAGCTTAATCAGGATATAGGCACCCGCAGCCACCACCACCGAATTCCGCATGATTGAGGCAGGGTTAGGGGCTTCCATTGCTTCATCCAGCCAGAGGTGTAAAGGCACTTGGGCGCATTTCCCCGTAGGACCGGCAATGAGAGCCAAGCCCAGTAAAAAGCCCCAACCCTGCGGTAAGTTAACCTGTTCTGCCCATTCATAGAGATCGGGAAAATCATAGCTGCCCGCAAGGCTCCCCACAGCAACGACCCCCATCAGCAGGAGAATATCCCCTACCCGTTTCGTGAGAAAGGCATCCCGTGCAGCTTTGACCACGAGCGGCTGAGCATACCAAAAGCCAACGAGCAAATACGTCGAGAGGGTCAGCATCTCCAATAGGCCATAGCTAAGTAGAAGGGAGTTACTGATGGCAATGCCACTGAGGGCTGCTTCAAAAAAGCCCATGAGGGCAAAGAACCGCGCCATGCCCCAGTCCTTTTCCAGGTAGCCAAGGGCAAAAATTTGTGCCAAGATACTCAGACCCGTCACCAGTTCCATTGCCGCGGTGGTGACACTATTGACCAGAATCGAAAAGGAGAGGTCTAGACCGGGCGCTTGCAGCCAATGCCAAACAATTGTTGTGGTGGCGCCACTGCGAGTTTGTTGCAACAGAAAAAAGCCATGGACAAAGGCAGCGAAGGTCATGAGCAGGTTAAAGTAGGCAGCAGGTCGAGGGCCGGTGCGCCGCACATAACCGGTGGCCCAGGGCAGTGTTAGGGCTGCACCCACCAAACCATAACAGGGCACCCACCAACTGGTTTCTAAAAGTGAATTTGGCATGACAAAAATGAATCTTGGCGGTTGATAGATTTTGCAATAATCCTCTTTTCGTGTATTTTACAGGCTGGCGTTCCGCAGCAGTTTTGAGCCAAATCAATTATGGGACAAGGGTTTAGTCTAGGGAAGCTTGGGCAGTGGGGGCGATCGCCCCTCCTAGGCATTGTCCTAGCGGTAACCTTTTTTCCCGCCCCACCCACCCCAGCCCAAACCATTAGCCAACGGGGAATGGTTACAGCGGCACAACCCGCAGCAGCAAGAGTAGGGATAGAGATTCTCAAAAAAGGGGGCAATGCTGTGGATGCCGCCGTGGCAACGGCATTTATGATCTCAGTGGTTGAACCCTATGCTGCTGGGATTGGCGGGGGTGGCTTTGCCCTTGTGTATCACGCTCCCTCTCAAACCATCCATGCCCTTGATTTTCGGGAACGGGCCCCCCTGCAAGCAACACCAACCATGTATCTGAATGAGAAAGGAGAGGTAGTTCCCCGTGCCAGTTTAGATGGCGTCTTGGCCGCAGGCACCCCCGGCACCGTTGCCGGCTTAGCCACTTTGCACCAACACTATGGTCAACTGCCTTGGTCTCAGGTGGTGGCGCCTGCCATTCAGGCCGCCCAACAGGGATTTGCCGTTACCTCCCGCTATCGGCAGTGGGCGACGATGCGCCAATCTGTTCTTCAGCAAGATGCCACCGCTGCGCGCATTTTCCTCAGGTATGGTCAAGTTCCCCCCTTGGGCACCCTCATTCGGCAGCCAGAGTTGGCAAAAACTTTGGGGGCGATCGCCCGCGACCCAAAAAGCTTTTATGAGGGTTGGATTGCTGGCGCGATCGCGGACTTTATGGCAAAGCAAGGGGGCAAAATCAGACAAGAGGATTTGCGAACTTATACTCCCCTTTGGCGATCGCCAATCTGTGGCACCTACCGTGTATTTCAAGTTTGTTCGATGCCACCCCCCTCTTCTGGGGGTGTTGCTCTTGTGCAAATGCTCAACCTCTGGCAACTCCTTCCCCCTACTTCCACCCCCTACGATCGCGGTCACTACCTTGCCGCTGTGATGCAAATTGCCTATGCTGATCGCGCCCGTTATCTTGGGGATAGTGACTTTGTGCCTGTTCCCGTAACGACCCTCACCAGTCGTCGCTATGCCCAACAGCGGGTGACAGAAATTCTCCCTCGGCGTGCCCGTGCTCAAGAAGCCGTTGCTCCCGCAACCCCGATCCAACTTGCAGAGTCGGATAATACCAGTCACCTGAATGTGGTGGATGCCCAAGGGAATGCGGTTAGCCTGACGTTTACAATTAATGGTCCTTTTGGTGCAGGTGTGGTTGTGCCCCAAACAGGCATTCTCCTCAACAACGAAATGGACGATTTTGCCATTGCCCCCAATCAACCCAACCTCTTTGGGGTTGTCGGTATTCAAGCGAACAATAGCTCCCTTGCCAATGGTATTGCCCCCGGCAAGCGTCCCCTCTCCAGCATGAGTCCGACAATTGTGCTACGGGATAATCGCCTCCATATGGTTCTAGGCTCAGCGGGGGGCAGTCGAATCATCACCACGGTGCTGCAACTGTTTCTGAACGTGGTTGATTTAGGCCAGGATGCCGCTACTGCTGTCAGTCATCCCCGCATTCATCACCAATGGGCACCGGATACCCTCTTTGTCGAGCCAACCATCCCCCGTCCTTGGCTCAAAACATGGCAGCAGTGGGGCTATCGGGTCGAACAAACCCGCCCGTGGGGCAATGCCAGCTTAATTCGTGTTTTAGATCAGGGACAATTGGAAGGGGCAGCCGATCCGCGGGGAGAAGGGGTTGCCATTGGTTGGTAGGAAGGAGGCATGGCACAGGTAAGTCTAGCTGCTTTAGTGGCCGCAGTGCGCACAGGCAATTGGTTAATTAGTTTTCCCACCGATACGGTGCCCGCTTTGGCCAGTCGTTGCGATCGCGGGGAATTAATCTATATCGCCAAGGAGCGCCAACCAGATAAACCCTTGATCCTCATGGGCGCCAACCCTGAGCAACTCTGGCCGTTTGTACGTGGCACTGCCGCTGAATGGGAACAGTGGTCTGCAATGGCGGCGCGTTATTGGCCAGGTGCTGTAACCTTGGTATTGCCTGCCGCTGAACTCCCCCGCGGATTGAACCCCCTAGGTACAGGCACGATTGGCTTACGGGTTCCCGATTGGCCGCCTGCTCAAGCCCTCTTGGAGCAAACAGGCCCCTTGGCCACTACCAGCGTTAACCGCTCAGGTCAACCCCCACTTATTGAATTGGGGGCGATCGCTCGCGAGTTTCCCCAAGTGCTGACGCTCTACCCTTGGCAGTTACCCCCTACGCCTCCAGAACCCTCAACCGTGGTGCAGTGGCAAGCGGGGGAATGGCACGTCCTACGCCAAGGGCGAGTGCAGATTCAAACATCCTAGTACTGGGAATCAATTTCCCCAGAGGCGACCCGTTCGAGGAGTTCCTGTAAAATTTTTTTCTCTTCTTCGGAAATTTGGCCATCGGAGAGCACCGCATCAATAATCTGGCCATGCTCCTCAAGGGTAAGAATTTTATCTTCTAGGGCTTTTTCCACCAAGGCTTTAATCTCTGCTGTATCCATCCTGCGACTCCACGTCGTCACTGCCAGTATAGCCTCACACTTGACCCGGTGCGCAGCAAGCCCCGCCGTACCGCTGCGCAGGAGCAAGCTAGCAGGGCAGGGAAGGATAGCGTCAAGGGGGGAGCCGTTCTATCATCTTGCTGTCGGCCGCAACCACGCCGACCTACGGTAGGGCATGCCGGAAATGACGCCTGGGGAGATACGAGCAGCGGATCCGCACTCGGTGTAAGAACCCACCGTTCGCGCCAGCGGGACGGAGTCCCTAGCGACTTAAGATCATCGGCTTGAGCGCCCTAGGAATCTTTGGCCTATTGCTACGCGGGCGCAAGCTAACAAGCCGGGGAGGATGTCAACTTTGATGCTGACCTATTTCGTGGAATGCAAGTCTCCGGGAAAGTCTGAATCCAGCAATTGTTCTGGACTGTAGGGACAGGTTTCAGGTAAGTCCTGATAGTCTAGAGGTGTTTCCAAGCACACTAAATCTAGTCCTGCCAAATAGGCCTTGGCGATCGCCTGCGTGAGATAAGACTGAAGGCTAGGATTCTCTTCCAATAAATCCTTAATCTCCCGTCGCTGAATCTAAATCATGACTCGCCAGCTTTTACTCCGTTTTTGCGGCTGATAGTCCCACTTCAGGAGATGCCCAATCAAGACTCCTAGGCATTCTCTAGCTCCCGACGCTCCTGCCTGCCCAAGGCTTCAATTTCCTCCACGAGGTGGGCAATATCAAGGTGGGTAAAGTCTCTTGCCTTCAGCAACTTTACCTGCTCTAGAGTCCAGGCGTAAAAATCGCTTTCATAAAGATTGCTTTGCATGAGTTTTTATGAGCTGGTCTCCTCAAGCTGCATTTTAGAGAATGTACGCGGCAAAAAATTGCCCCAAGCTGGCACTGGCACTCACTAGGGTATGGAAACTGCGACTCCCGGCTTCATGACCCGGTTGAAGGGGAAACAGTCTTTGCCCAGATTGCGGCGCATCTAACCATTGCCAGTGGGCACCAGCGGCATGGACAATCGGCCAAGCGGGGGCGACATCCCAAAGGCGAGGTGTGCGCTCTACAGCACCGAGGGTATAACCAGCGGCAACGGTCAGCAAATTATAACTGGCAGAACCCAGCATGCGAATTTTGCAGGGGAAGGGACGCTTGAGCACATCGGTACTGCGGGCACAGAGACTAAAAAACGTCTGGGAATTTGGCTCACTGACCTTGACGTGAATGGGCTTTTCATTCAAATAGGCACCATTGGCATGATCCGGGGCTTGATGGAAGCCATGAAATGTTTGCCGAAGGCCGGGAACGTGCACATAGCTAAATACGGGTGTGCCTTGGTAGAGCAAACTCAGGGCAATACACCAAATGGGCAGACCATGACTATAGTTGGTCGTGCCATCAATCGGATCAATGATCCAACACCACTGTTCACCGCCATAGGTATGGTTGCCCTCTTCACTCAGACAGCCGTGGTGGGGAAAGCGCTCTTGCAGTATCTCAGTGATTTTCCGATCGGCCCAAAGGTCGGCGCGGGTAACAAGGCTGCCATCGGCTTTGCGATCGCTGGGGGACTGCCCTGCCCACGCCAGCAACTGGGGGGCAACCACCTGTTGAATCTGTTGACAGGTTTCCAGCACCTGGAACCAAAACCCTGAGTTCATCCGCCGTCTCCCACTGCGATACAATGAGCACGTTGCTCCTCATCCTATACCCACAAGACAACCTGCGTTCCCACTCCCCATGGCACAAACACTGGTCGTCAAAATTGGCACATCGAGCTTAACGGGGGGCAAAGAAGGGAATCTGGCCTTGGCTACCATTGCCCAATTAGTGGAGGTCTTGTGTCATTGTCAACGGCGGGGCGATCGCGTGGTGCTCGTCTCCTCCGGGGCCGTAGGTGTGGGTGCCGTGCGCTTGGGCCTGAGCGAGCGTCCCCAACAATTAGCCCAAAAGCAGGCGGTAGCAGCCGTAGGTCAAGGACACTTGATGCGCATGTATGACGACCTCTTTTCAGTGCTCCACCAGCCCATTGCCCAGATCCTCGTCACACGGCAAAACTTTGTGGATCGCCAAAGTTACTTGAATATCTACAACACCTTTCAAGCGCTTTTTGAGCTAGGGGTGATCCCCATCGTCAATGAAAACGATACCGTGGCGGTGGATGAACTCAAGTTTGGCGACAACGATACCCTCTCAGCCCTTGTGGCTAGCCTTGTGGAGGCTGACTGGCTCTTTTTGCTTACAGATGTCGATCGCCTGTACTCAGCAGATCCGCGCATTGATAAGACAGCCGTTCCCATTGAGCGGGTGGTCTCCTTGGCAGAGTTAGCGCAAACGATTCAAATTGGGGCTGCCGGCTCCCCTTGGGGCACCGGGGGCATGACGACAAAAATTCGAGCCGCGGAGATTGCCACAGAAGCCGGGGTGCGCACTGTCATTACCGATGGGCGATCGCCCACTAACCTTCTCAAAATCCTTGCGGGTGAACCCATAGGCACCCACTTTGAACCCCGTCCCAAAACCCTCAATGCCCGCAAACGCTGGATTGCCCGTGCCCTCATTCCCAAAGGCGAGTTGTGGTTGGATGACGGCGCTGTAAAAGCCATTACCATTGGCGGTAAATCTCTTTTGGCCGCCGGCATTACCCGGGTTGAAGGGGAGTTTCAAGCCCAAGATGCCGTCAAGCTCTGTGATCCCACAGGAACCGAAATTGCCCGTGGCCTCGTCAACTACAGCAGTGAAGAGATTCGCCGCGTGCAGGGGCAACAGTCCACAGAATTAGCCAACATCCTTGGCTATGCGGGTGCCGATACAATTGTCCATCGCGACAACTTGGTGGTGACCCTGTGACAGCGCCCTATTATCAAGCACAGGACAATAGGGAACCGGTGGGGTAAAATTACTCACTAACCGTAACGATTTATGCAGCGATTGGGGGTAGGTTTTGCATCTGGCATAGCCACACCAAGGAGAGCGTATCCCCCAAGGACAGTCTCTGATTGGCAAAAGAAAAGCTATGGTTCAATTCCACATCCAACCGGATAGCGAAATTCCTGCTTCGACTCAGCTCTTTAATCAAATTAGTTTTGCGATCGCTGCACGGCAGTTTCCCCCCGGCTATCGCTTGCCCAGTACGCGGCAGCTTGCCATGCAAACCGGTCTGCACCGCAACACCATCAGCAAAGTTTACGAACGCCTTGAAGCCGCTGGTTTAGTCGTGCCCCAAGTGGGGTCTGGTATCTATGTGCGCGCCCTCGGCCAAGAGGAAACCCGTCCCCGCCAACGCCGACCCGCCGTTGTCCCTGTCCACCGCATTGTCCAAGAAAGTGTGGATACCCTTCTGGAAATGGGCTATTCCCTCAGTCAAATTCGGGAGTTATTCCTCGCTGAACTCGACGCCCGCCAGAAAGCCGGGGTGAGAATCTTGGTAACCGTGCCCCGCCACGATCAAGGGGCTGGCGAACTAATTGTTCAAGAACTGCAACAACTGCTGCCGATTCCTGTAGAATTGGTCTTTCTTGAAGACTTGGAAACCGTCCTTGAGGGGGATACCTCTGCAACCGTCGTTACCGTGCGCTATTTTGCCAGCATGACGGAAGCAATCACGCGCGATAAGGACGTGCGGGTATTTTTCATCGACATCTACAACTACCAGCGGGAACTGGAAGTGGTACAGCAATTGCCGAAAGGCTCCTGCTTGGGGTTGGTCAGCCTGAGTTCCGGTACCCTTGGTGTTGCTGAAGTCATGATCCACAGTTTGCGGGGCGATGAACTCCTCGTGGTCACAGCCCAAGCCAACGATAGCTATAAGCTCAATGCTCTTGTCCACCGTGCCCACACAATCATTAGCGATCGCGCCAGTGGGGAACGGGTTAAAGCAGCCATTGCGGCAGCTCGCCATGAATTGATTCGCATTCCCCGTCTCATTTGCTGCGAAAGCTACATTGATCCCCAGTCAGTGGAACTCCTGAAGCGGGAAATTGGCCTGACGGAGGATTCTCCCCTCGAAGCCAAGGCCTCTTGACTCAGGGAGTGAGATCATTCAGGCTATAGTACGAGTGCAGGGGTATTGCCTGATGTCTTGCTTGATTGTGCATTTCATCCAGTTGTAGGTTCGTAAGATAACCTACGCCGGCAGCTAAAGCGCAGTACAGCAGACCGACAGCACTTAGCTTAGGCCAATGCAAGCTTATAAGACGCCACATGGGTTAACTCCTTCAAGACCACACCATCAAACCAGACCCCCTACCCTTTTTCATCAAGAGGGAACACGATTAAATTCGTCGAAGTCTCCAAGAGAATCGTGGAAATTTATCCCTAGGAAATCCGCCCTGAACTTCCTAGGCTAAGGCAGTAGGGGTTACTTCTCAAAAATTAGCTTTAATTTTAATAATCGCGCTAAGGATTGCGCTGCCAATGTTGCATTTTCTAAACCATTGTTAAAAATTTTAGAAGTGCGGCAAAGGCTCTAATTCTCAAGGCTTGAGAAGAAGCCAGAAAGTCTTCTAAAATTATCTAGAAAAGGTTAATTATTTTTTTGTTTTGACTCAGCAGACAAGCGTGGATACTCTGCCGTCGGTGCGCATTGTCCTCGTTGAACCCCAAGGGGAAATCAATGTCGGCAGCATTGCCCGTGTGATGAAAAATATGGGACTACAGCAGTTGTGGATTGTCCGTCCCCGCTGTGATCCCAAGGGAGAGTTAGCCCAGCGCTGGGCGGTTCATGGAGAGGATGTGCTTCAGCAAGCTGAGATTACGGATTCCCTCACGACAGCTCTGGCCGATTGTCAGCGGGTTTTTGCCACAGTAGGACGAGAGGTGGCAGATTTAGCGTTACCCCTTTGGCCTCCCCGTCAGGCAGCGCCTCAACTCTTGGCCGTGCCTCAGTCGGCACTGGTATTTGGGCGTGAGGATCGGGGACTGACGAATGCGGAATTAGAGTGCACCCAGGGTTTAGTGCAAATCCCTACGGCCAATGCCTATCCATCTTTGAATCTGGCGCAAGCTGTGGCCGTATGCTGCTATGAGTTGTGGTTAACGGCCTGCGACAGGGGAGGAACTTTTCCCCAAGGGTCTGCCGTCCCCTTTGAGCGCCTGGAGGGGTTTTATGAGCATTTAGAGCGGGTGTTGCTCCGCATTGGTTTTTTGCATCCCCATACGGCTGCCAGTCGCATGGCCAAGGTGCGTGCACTCCTGGGGCGCGCCTACCCCACGGATGCCGAAGTGGCGCTGTTGCGGGGCATGGTTCATCAGGTGGAGTGGGCGATTCAGCACGCAGCCACGATCTCTTCGGACACCTTTCCTTCAGGGTAAATGGCATGGTTGCTCAGTCTCGTTCAATGGTTCGGTCTTCCGGTCTTTCCTCCCTGCCGCATCCAGCAACGCCCCCCACTTCTAGCACGACACCGCCCCGTCCCAATCTGTTTTTAATGACTTTGCGCTTCGGGGTCAGTGTGGTGGCTCTTGCTGCAACGGTAGGAACGCTGCTGTCTGTATTGCAGCCTCAGGCATTATCCCCACAGACAACTGCCGGTCAGGCGATCGCTCCCGAAACGCCAACGCCCAACCTACCTCCGGAACGTCCCCTCACAACCCTACAACGGCAAATTCAGCAACTGGTGACCCGTCAACCCAATCTGACAGCGGGGCTGTACTTTTTTAACCTAGATTCCGGCGCCTCCCTCAATGTAAGTGGGGATCAGGTCTTTCCGGCGGCATCTACGATTAAATTTCCCATCCTTGTGGCGTTTTTCAAGGCGGTGGACGAGGGACGAGTCACGCTCCATGAACGCCTGACGATGCGCCCCGATCTCATTGCCCCTGAGGCCGGTACATTGCAATACCAAAAGCCAAATTCCCAGTATCCCGTCCTTGAGGTGGCAGAGTTAATGGTTACCATTAGCGATAACACAGCCACGAATATGATCGTTGATCGCCTGGGAGGCGCAGCTGTGCTCAACCAGCAGTTTCGGGAATGGGGGTTGGAAAACACGGTGATCCACAATCCGCTACCGGATATGCAGGGCACGAACACCACCAGCCCCCGCGATTTGGCCACCCTGATGCTAAAAATTGCTCAAGGGGAGATTGTCTCGCCCCGTAGTCGCGATCGCCTGCTGGATATGATGCGGCGCACGGTCACCAAGACCCTCTTGCCTGCGGGTTTGGGTAAAGGGGCCACCATTGCCCACAAAACCGGAGATATTGGTATTGTGGTGGGGGATGCAGGGATGGTGGATATGCCCAATGGTCAGCGCTATGTGGCGGCAATGATGGTGAAACGCCCCTACAATGATCCCCGAGGCAGTGAACTCATTCGCCAAGTCTCCCGCATGGTCTACCAAGCCTTTGAGAAACTGCCGCCAACCCACCCCTAGATGTCACAGCCACTCCTGACTCTAGAGAATGTGTGCCGCTACTTCGGCGGCCTCAAGGCCGTTGAGCGGGTCTCCTTTAGCGTCGAAAGGGGCGAAATTTTCGGCATTATTGGCCCCAATGGTGCCGGTAAAACGACGCTGTTTAACCTGCTGACGGGGTTAATTCCTCTCACCGCAGGGCAAATTCAGTTTCAGCAGCAGCCCCTCCACCAGCTCAAACCCCACCAGATTGCCGCATTGGGCATTGCCCGCACTTTTCAAAATATCCGCCTCTTTCCAGAGCTAAGTGTTTGGGAGAATGTGCGCCTAGGCCAGCATCTCCATGCCCCTGCCAGTTTCTGGGCAAACCTCTGGGGAGCACCGCCTGTACGTCGTGCGCAGGAGCGCTTGGAGAACCGCGCCAAGGAACTTCTCCACTGGGTAAATCTCTATGAACGTCGCCACGAGCGAGCGGGCAATTTGCCCTATGGTGAACAACGCCGCCTTGAACTGGCCCGTGCCTTGGCACTGCAACCCCGACTGCTGTTGTTAGATGAACCGGCAGCGGGTATGAATCCCAAGGAAAAGCAAGACCTCTGTGAGTTAATTCGCCGCCTGAAGGAGACCTTTGAACTGACGGTGATTCTCATTGAGCACCATGTGCCTTTAGTAATGAGTTTGTGCGATCGCCTAGCGGTTCTAGATTTTGGTCAACTGATTGCCCTGGGGGATCCCCTCAGTGTTAAAAACGATCCTAAGGTGATTGAGGCCTACTTGGGCGGTGAAGTTTAGACCCACCGATGCCTATTTTCAAGGACGCACGGCAATTCTTGCCACCAAGCACGGCAAAGAACAGGTAATTGCTCCTGCTCTGGCTTCCTTAGGGGTAAGCGTGATTGTGGCGCCAGACTTTGATAGCGATCGCTTTGGCACCTTTAGCCGTGAAATTCCCCGGACGGGTACCCAAGAGGAGGCGGCGCTTGCCAAGGCAGAAGCGGTGCTCGCGCAAATGGATGCAGACTTAGTCCTTGCCAGTGAAGGGAGCTTTGGCCCCCATCCGCAATTTCCGCTGCTGCCGAGCGATCGCGAACTGATTCTCCTTGTGGATCGCCGCCATGACCTTGTCTTGCGGGGGGAGGTGCTCTCCCTGGAAACGAACTTTAACCATGCCACCGTGAGTGATCTTGAAGAGGCCTTGGCCTTTGGGGCACGGGTGGGCTTTCCAGAGCATGGTTTGATTGCCATGGCGCAGGCTAATCCGCCCCCCAATACGCCAATTTTCAAAGGGATGCAAAGCGAGGAACAGTTGCAAAGGGCGATCGCCACCCTGCAAGCCTACAGCCCCAGAATCCACCTAGAAACTGACATGCGTGCCCACATGAACCCCACACGGATGCAGGTGATTGCTCAAGCTGCTGCTCAGCTCGTTCAAGCCATGGCTCAGGGCTGTCCGCAGTGTGGTTGGCCGGGGTTTGTGGCCTGCGAGAAACTGCCGGGGCTACCCTGTGGGCTATGTGGGGCACCCACCGGCGCCATCAAAGCCAACCGCTATCGCTGTCAACGCTGTTTGTATGAACAAGTAGTCCCTGTGACGGCAACTGTCGCCGATCCCAGTCAGTGCTACTTCTGCAATCCTTAGGCAAAGACTTGGTATAATTTCCTGTACAGCCCTTTTCACTGCGGCACCGATTGGGCCATCCTATCGTCTGCATTCCTAGCGCAATTTTGAGGAGTGACCCATGACACCTCGCCACCTGAGCGGTCTTGCCCTTGCTGCACTAACTCTCAATTTGGGAAGTATAGCCCTTGCCCGGCCTGCAAGCCCCAATAACCCCCTGGAGGGCTGGCAACAAAACGGCAATGCCAATGATCTAGGCACCATTCTCAATCCCCAGAATGGCAATTTTTCTCTGCCGGGATTGATGAATCGGCTGCGTTTGATGGATGGTCGCGATCCCAACGAAGTGGTCGCAGATCAAATGGAAAATCTCAATGCGCAAGCAGAGGCCTTTCGCAAACGGCAGCAGCAACAATTCCAAAATTTAACGGTTACCCCCTAGGATGGGGATGGTATGTCCCCAAGGGTATTGATTTTGGGCCTGGGTCATTGGGGACAGACACTGGCATACCTATTCGAGCAACAGGGCTGCACGGTTTCCTGTTGGGGGCGATCGCAAGGCCCACTTTCGGCTGCGCTTTTCCAAGATATTCAGTTAATGGTTTCGGCTCTCCCCATCAAAGCGGTGCGGGAAGTTGCTACTCAAGTTGCCGCTCTTCACCCCCCCTTGGGCATCATCTTTGTCAGTGCCACCAAGGGTCTAGAAGCTGAAACCTTTGCCACGGCGGCAGATATTTGGCAAACTTACTGTCCGCATCACGATCTGGTTGTGCTTTCGGGACCCAACCTGGCGGCTGAAATTCAGCAGGGACTCCCGGCAGCAGCAGTAGTGGGGGGGCATTCAGTAGCTACCAAGCAAGTGCAGGACTGGTTAGGTAGTACCACGTTTCGCCTCTACAGCAATGAGGATCGGCGGGGCGTTGAAATGGGGGGCATCTTCAAAAATGTGATTGCGATCGCCTGTGGCGTCAATGATGGTCTCGGTCTTGGCGTCAATGCCCGCTCTGCCCTGATTACCCGAGGACTCGTAGAAATGGTGCGGGTGGGGACTCACTGGGGCGGACAAGTGGAAACCTTCTACGGTCTTTCTGGGTTAGGGGATCTCCTTGCCACCTGCACCAGTGCCCTCAGTCGCAATTATCAAGTGGGGTGGCACCTTGCCCAGGGGAAATCTCTCTCCCAGGCTCTAGCCTTGACAAAAGGCACTGCCGAAGGGGTAAACACTGCATGGGTTCTGTGCACCTATGCCCAACAACACCGGTTAGAGGTTCCCATTACTACCATGGTGAACGCGGTTCTTGCTGGCAATCTCACGCCCCAAGCAGCTCTCAATTGTCTTTTAGAGCGTCCCTTCAAGCCGGAGATTATTCCTGGCTTGGGGGTTTAGTCGTTGATTCTGCCTGGGGTTCTGGCAGCACCGCAGGAGCCGTTTCACTCACCGGAATAGCTACGGGGGGACGGTCGAGACTGAGCATCAAACCCACTGCTGTTGGCTCAATCGGTAAAGGAGATGGTGCCGGCTCAAGACGGGCAGGGCTAGTAACAGCCACAGGCAGACTAGGGAAGGGATTGGGAATGAGACCTGTAAGCATTGCCACAAGGGATGCAGCTAGTGTTGCCCCAGCACTCCCTAAGACCCAAATACGACGGGGGCGATTGGCCTTAGCAATTACTTGGGCCGCCAACTGATCCGCCGGACAGGGGGTCAGGGGTACGGGCAGCTCTTGCATCTGCTGCTTGAGAGTCAGGAGTCGCTGGTAGAGGCGTTGTCCTGCGGGGTCGGTGGCGAGCCATGCTTCCACCTGCTGCCGTTCTGCCGCCGTCACTTCACCATCAAGGTAGGCGCTCAAGAGTTCAAAGGTATCGTGTTTGCAGGGATCAAGTTCGTCCATCATAGGGGGTTGTCCGTGGAGGAAAAGGGTAGGCGTGATTCGCATTAGGCTGAGGGGAGATCGAGGTGAGGTTGTAGTTCTAGTTGGAGTCGCTGGCGGGCGCGGGCAATTCGCGATTTCACGGTGCCGAGGGAAACTCCGGTGATTTGGGCAATTTCTTCGTAGGAGAGGCCTTCAATCTCCCGAAGTACAATGGTTGTCCGAAAGGCTTCTGGTAAGTTGGCGATCGCCCGCCGTAATTGATCATAGAATTCATCCGTGCGCAGCCGGTCGTCGGGACTAGTATCACTGGTGGCAAGTTCCCAATTCATTTCACCCTCTTGGGTTTTCAAGGGCGCATCCAGGGAAAGGGGCGGTTGATGGCGTTTGCGTTTGCGCAACTCATCGTAAAACAAGTTGGTGGCAATGCGACTGAGCCAACCTCGAAATTTGCTGGCATCTTGCAATTTGTGAATATTGCGATAAACCCGAATCCAGACTTCTTGGACAAGATCGGCGCGATCCTCCCAGTCGGGAGCAAGATGATAGATAATTCGCTCCACATGGGATTGGTATCGTCGCAGCAGTTCAGTAAAAGCAGCACGATCTGGGGTTCTGCCGGCTTGACAGCGAATAACCAACTCTTGGGGTGTAAGTTTTGTCAGCGGCAGCGTCACCCGAGCACTGATCTCCTCAACACGCGTCCAAGGAAGGGGAAGACTGGATGTCATGGATACAATTGACCTCAGACCAATCGCTTTTCATGACGCCTTTGCCCCTCCGATGTTCCCTAATCCGTTATAGCTTGCCAAGGACAGGGCCATGCCTCCTGTTTTAGGGCAGACCTGTTAATATTCCCTTAACGTTGGTGAATTTAGATTAAGCTTTTTAATGTAGCGGCGATCGTTCCTTGGACGCTCTACGCAGACACTGAACGCGCAGCCCAATGTACCCCCCTTTCCTCATCACCGCCCCTACCACCATGCTCTGGATCCGCATTGCCAGTGGACTTGTCGCGATCGCCCTCGCGCTACTGATGACCGTGCTAGGGGGTTGGTATTTTTGTCTGGGCATTGGGGCACTGATTTATCTCGGTCAACTGGAATACTTTGAACTGGCTCGCGCTAAGGGGAGTGCGCCAGCGGCCAAAACCACCCTCGTAGTCAGTCAAGTACTTCTCATCACCTGTTTGTTGCGGCCAGATCTTGCGGATGCTGTATTTCCCGTGGCAGGTACTTTCATTTGCTTCTACTTGCTATTTCAACCCAAGCTGGCCTCGATTGCCGATATTTCCACCTCAATCATGGGGCTGTTTTACGGCGGCTATTTGCCAAGCTATTGGGTGCGTCTGCGGGGGCTAGAGCAACAGGCAACACTACCTTTGGGGGGATTTTGGCCAGAGCAGTTTCGGCTCACCGCTTTGCCCTTGGGGTTACAGATGACCCTCTTGGCCTTTGTTTGTATTTGGGCAGCGGACATTGGTGCCTATGCAGTTGGCAAGCTCTTTGGCCGCACCCGCCTTTCCCACATCAGTCCCAAGAAAACTGTGGAAGGGGCAGTGTTTGGCGTTCTAGGGAGTTTAGGGGTTGCCCTTTGGGGAGCACATTCCCTTGGCTGGCCACTGCCTTGGCTGTTGGGCGCCATCTTCGGCCTCATGATTGGCATTGCCAGCCTCCTGGGGGATTTAACAGAGTCAATGATGAAACGGGATGCCGGCGTCAAGGACTCTGGTCAACTGATTCCCGGCCATGGCGGCATTTTGGATCGCGCCGATAGCTACGTCTTTACAGCCCCCCTTGTGTTTTACTTTGTAACGTTGCTATTGCCGTTCTGCCATTCTTTTTGCAATTGTTTCCATTGAATCAGCTGAACACGAGATTCAGCACTTTTATTTTATTTTTCTGCGAAGGTGTTTGCAAAATTCCCTAGAGGTCTGGAAAGACAGCCCGCACGTCGGGATGAACCAGTTGGTAATCCTTGATAACGAGGCCTTTTGCTAGGGCAGGAATTGCTTCAAGGGCGCGATCGCCGGCATCGGCAAGGGCAAGGATATAGGGCAAGGTGCTATTCGTGAGGGCTTGGGTGGCCGTGCGCGGCACCGCCGCTGGCAGATTGGGTACACCGCAGTGAATCACCCCACAGGCGCTGTAAACCGGTCGTGAGTGGGTGGTGGGGCGAATCGTCTCTACACAGCCCCCCTGATCCACGGTGACATCCACAATCACCGCCCCCAGGGGCATGTCTGATACTGCCGACTCCGGAACTAAGCAGGGGGGTCGCTGCCCCGGCACCAAAACAGCGCCGATCACCAGATCGCTGAGGGGTACTAAATAAGCAATGAGTTCCGGCGTGCTATACAGGTACTCGACGCGGTCACCAAAGAGGGTTTCCAAATAGTAAAGCCGCTCCACATTGATATCCACGACAGTGACACGGGCGCCCAGTCCCACTGCCATGCGCACCGCTTCAGTGCCCACTACCCCTGCCCCTAACACCAAAACTCGCCCTGGTGCCACGCCCGGAATTCCTGCCAACAGCACACCTCGACCGCCCTGGGGACTCTCTAGAAAGCGAGCGCCAAACTGTACTGCCAGACGTCCGGCAATTTTGCTCATGGGCGTCAACAAGGGAAAATGGCGTTGGCCGTTTTGGGTTTCCTCTACGGCTTCGTAGGCAATGGCAGTCACGCCCGACTGCATGAGGGTCACCGTCAACTCGCGATTGGCGGCAAGGTGGAGGTAGGTAAACAACAGTTGACCGGGGCGCAGATAGCCATATTCAGGGGGCAGGGGTTCCTTGACCTTGATGACCAAATCAGCATCCCATGCAGCTTCTGCCGTTACCACCACTTTCGCTCCCGCCGCTTTGTAGTCTAGATCCTTAAAACCGGCACCTTCCCCAGCTCCCGCCTGAATTAGAATTTCATGGCCGCGCTCTCGTAACCTGTGCACTGCATCGGGGGTCAAGCCCACCCGCAATTCCTGATCTTTGATTTCCTTGGGGACACCGATACGCATGGTTAAGCTATTCTCCCAGGTCTAGAAACTGATAACTCCCAAAGACTTTCAATACATCCGTGGCTTCCTTGAGAGCCAAAAGGCAATCAACCACTACCTCAGGGCGACCATTCACCTCGAGGTCAACAAAAAACAGATAATCCCCCAAGGCTCGCTTGCTGGGGCGCGATTCAATGCGGCTGAGGTTTATCTGGCGATCGCTAAACAGTTGCAGCACCTTCAGCAAGGCTCCCGGCACATTGGCCTTGAGGCTAAAGGCAATGGAGGTGTGGGTATCCCCCTCCTTGGGCCAGCCTTCCCCCTGTTGGCGACTGACAACCCAAAAACGGGTGCAGTTGTCGGCAATATCCTGAATTTCTGTCGCCACAATGGGCAGTTGATGCAGTTGCGCCGCCCGCACGGAAGCAATTGCGCCCACCCGCGATGACTGGGCAACATAGTGCAGCCCTTCGGCAGTAGAGGTAACGGGGCACTGGCAGGCATGGGGGAGATGCGCCTGCAACCAGCGCTGACACTGACCGAGGGCTTGGGGATGGGAATAGACCGCTTCAATGTGGCCTAGCTCTTGAGTCTGGGCAACGAAGGCGTGGACTATGGGGCGGATAAAGGCGTGCTGAATGTGCAATGTATTCAGTCGCCACAGGGAATCGAGGGTAATGTTGACACTGCCCTCAACGGAATTTTCACTGGGCACTAGAGCCAAATCCAATTCTCCGGTCGCTAACGCCTCCAAGCAGCCGGCGATCGTCGTCAAGGGAATCAGGGTCACGGGTTCGCCCTGCCGGTGCTGCCATTGGGCGTAGCTTTGAGCGGCTTCTTCGCTGTAGGTGCCCACTGGGCCAAGATAACCCAGCTTCACCATAGAGGATCCAAACAGGGGGGGCAAAGACTCAAGGGCACATCCTCACAAGGGATTTTGAAAATGAATGAGTTAGACGTAAGCCGGGTTCTGTTCAAAGGGTGGTTATCTATCTGGGACACTTGTTACCAAGTGCCTCTAGCGGCTCTGGCTAGCAAAGAACTGGGAAAAAGACCAACCCTGGTTCCTTAGCGCTAGCACGCCTTGCTTCCAGCCGGGGTTTACCGAGCCAACACCTCACGGTGTTGCTGGTGCGCTCTTACCGCACCGTTGCACCCTTGCCTGTGAGGTTTCCCTCCATCGGCGGTATATTTCTGTGGCACTATCCTCGCGGTCACCCGCACTGGGCGTTACCCAGCAAGCTTGGTCTTTCGGAAGCCCGGACTTTCCTCAGGAGGTGTTACCTCCCGCAACCACCGCGCTAACTCATTCTTTTTTATTGTACTAGGGGTGCTTGGGCAATGCTCCCTAGAAGTTGATGAAGCAAATCCGTCGCCCCCTGCAGCCGCGAAATCACGCCACTAACAGAGATAAAGGCACAGCGATCATCGGTATCGGCACCCCCCGGCAGTGGCGATGTCCGGCGGTAGTTTTGGCTCGGTTGGAGTTGCCCATCGGGCTTCAGGGCCTGCGCAAGGAGATGTGCCCCGCCTGGGGGAGGAGTCACGACTGCAATGTAATGCAGCTCTAGTTGCGATCGCTCCTCTTGTTTTAGGCAGTGGCACTGGCCAACTGGCGCAAAATCTTGAGAGCCTCATCCACATGGGCTTTGAAATTGAGCATGGAGTCAAACACGTAGCGCACCACCCCCTCTTTGTCAATGACATAGGTAATCCGTCCGGGAAGAAGGCCAAAGAGGGTAGAGGCGCCATACTGCTGGCGAACCTTATTGCCCGGATCACTGAGGATCAGAAAGGGCAATTGGTGGTTTTTCTGGAAGCCCTGCTGTCGCTCCACGGGGTCACCACTAATGCCAATGATTTCAGCCCCCAGTTCTTGGAAAACACTGTAGGCATCGCGGAAGGCACAGGCTTGAATCGTGCAGCCGGGGGTTTCTGAAGCGGGGTAAAAGTAGAGGACGACGTTCTTTTGACCCCGAAAATCGGAGAGCTTAACCTTGCGGCCGTCGCTAGCGGTCAGTTCAAAGTCCGGGGCGCGATCGCCCACTTGAATTGCTGTTCCCATCTTGGTCTAATTGCCTCCTAACCATTTTTGGCCGTTCAGGCGCTGCATCACGCCAAAGACCAGTAAATCCAGTGTTACCTTGCGTTCATCCCCCAAAAATGGCTCAATGGTGCTGGGGGCAATACCGCCACTGCTACAGACAAAGGCCTTTGGCCCTTGGATATCCCCCTCTAGGAAGTAGAGGCGAAATTGGTACATTCCCTTGCCCCACTCACCAATCACGGTATTCCCCTCTAGGCGTAGGGTGACCTCCCCTACTTTGCTGCTGAGGGCTTTCTCAAGAGCAGGTAAAAAGGCTTCGTTGATGAATTCAGCAAAAGGTTTCTCTTCAACGGCAGGGGGCTTTTCCTTTTTCGCGGGTTTGGTGGGGGTTTCTTCTGCCATGGTGCTGCGACACGGTACTATTTCCTTTGCATGATAGCACTCTCCCTTCCAGGCAATGGCAATGGGGCAATTAGAATTACGACGCCCAACGATGATGGATCTGAATGGCATCGTTCACCTAGATCAGGTGTGTTTGGGGGGCTTTTGGTCTGACCAAGAATACACCCGCGAATTAGAAAATCCACAGCACACGCTGTTGGTGGTGGCCAGCCCTGCGCAGGTGTGGGGGTGTGGCGTGAGCTGGGGCATTGCCGATGAATTGCACCTTGTGCTGTTAATGGTGCATCCGCAGTACCGACGGCGGGGGTTAGGGGGGTTACTGCTGTGTCGGCTGTTGCAACTGGGACATCGGGGGGGCGATCGCCGGTGGGCAACTTTGGAAGTGCGGGCCAGCAATGAAGCTGCGCAACGGCTCTATCAGCACTTTGGCTTTGAAGTGGTGGGGCGGCGTCCCCGTTACTACCAGAATCCCGAAGAGGATGCCCTAATTCTTTGGCGCAATCACCTCAATACGCCGCAAACGGCACAAGAACTGCAGCAGCAGTGGCAGTCCTGGCGATCGCGGGTAGAGACCCAAGGCTGGTCACTCATTGATCGCAGCTATTGATTACACCTAAATAGCCCACAGAGGAGATATGATATTGCGCTTTGTTACGCGGCTTTCCCCGACCCTTGGGCTGGCGAACGATAATGAAAGGGACATGTTTGGGAGACTTGTCCCATGAACTTGCTGGAACAGTTGCGACAAATGACCGTTGTGGTGGCAGACACCGGTGACATCCTCGCCATTGAAAAATTTACCCCCCGCGATGCCACCACGAATCCCTCGTTGATTACGGCCGCGGCCCAAATGAAGGAATACCAGCCCATTGTGAATGAAACCTTGCTCAAAGCCAAGGCGGATTTGGGGTCGGGTGCCACTCCCCGTGAGATTGTCTCCCTGGCGGCGGATCGCTTGGCGGTAGCCTTTGGCTTGAAAATTTTGCAGATTATTCCCGGCCGGGTCTCAACGGAAGTGGATGCGCGGCTCTCCTACGATACGGCGGGCACGGTGGAAAAGGCGCGGGACTTAATTGGCCAATATGAGGCGGCAGGGGTAGGGCGCGATCGCGTTCTGATTAAAATTGCCTCGACTTGGGAAGGTATTCGCGCTGCCGAAATTCTCGAAAAAGAGGGCATTCACTGCAATTTAACGCTGCTGTTTGGCTTTCACCAGGCGATCGCCTGCGCCGAGGCGGGCGTGACCCTCATCTCCCCCTTTGTCGGTCGCATCCTCGACTGGTACAAGAAAAAAACCGGTCGCGCCGAGTACCCTGCCCCTGAGGATCCGGGGGTGAGGTCTGTGACCAAAATCTACAATTACTACAAGAAATTCGGCTATCCCACGGAAGTCATGGGGGCCAGCTTCCGCAACATTGGCGAAATTATCGAACTGGCGGGCTGTGATCTGCTGACAATTTCACCCGCGCTCCTCCAAGAGTTGCAAAACACCGAGGGCGAACTCCAGCGCAAACTTGATCCAGCCATTGCCGCTACCCTTGACATTGAAAGGGTCTCTATGGATGAAACCACCTTCCGCCGGATGCATGCCGCCGACGAGATGGCCAGTGAAAAACTAGAGGAGGGTATTAAGGGCTTTACTAAGGCGCTGGAAACCCTTGAAGACTTGTTGGCACGGCGACTAGCCCGCCTTGAAGGCGCCGAAATCCTCACCCATGCGGCAGAAGAACTCTTCCATGTCTATGACCTCGATGGCGACGGCATCATTACCCGCGAAGAATGGCTGGGAAGCGATGCAGTGTTTGATGCCCTCGATGCCAATCACGATGGCAAAGTCACTCCAGAGGATATGGGTGCGGGTCTGGGGGTGGTGCTGCACTTGGCCAAGGCGAAATAGAGAGCGAACTCCCCAAGCTTGCATCGGCATCCGCTGTGCGCCACAGTGGAAGAAGCACGCATGGCTAATCCCCTAGCAACTCCACCAACTATGTCCGATACTTCTCTTTCCTTTCAGCAATTCCTCAGTGACTGTGAGCAACTGGGGCTACTGCGCCTTGTGGTCACCAATGAGGTGGCGGTTTTGGAGGTGCGATCGCCCCTCAGCAAGGTCTTTTATGCTGAACTGCCCAAGGGGCGCTATGCCAACATGCACACAGAGGACTTTGAGTTTCACCTGAATATGGATCAGGTGGCCAAAATCCGCTTTGAGGAGGGTCAGGCGAAGCGGGGCAATTTTCCCACCTATGCCATCCGCTTTCTCGATAGCAATGAAAAGTCCGTTCTCAGTGCCTTTTTGCAGTGGGGCAAACCCGGTGAATACGCCGCCGGTCAAGTGGCCGCTTGGCAGGCTCTGCGGGAACGCTACGGCACCGAGTGGCAACCGCTGGTGGCGGCTCTTGATTCAAAGACGTCCAGCGTAACCCATGGCTAGGAATCTATGAAGGTTGTTGTTACCGGTGCCACCGGCTTTGTTGGCCAGCAGGTGGTCAAAGCGTTGAGCGATCGCGGCGATCGAGTCGTTGCTTTAGTGCGCTCCCCTGCAAGGGCGGCTAAACAATTGGCAAGCGTTCCCCGTGTGGAGTGCATTGGCTATACCCCAAAAGCAGCGGGTGACTGGTTTGCTGCCCTAGAGGGCGCAGATGCCGTGATCAACCTCGCGGGCGAACCCCTAGCCAATGGTCGCTGGACACCTCAGCGCAAACAGGAGATCTACGAGAGTCGCGTGGTGGGGACGCGCCAACTGGTACAGGCGATCGCCCAATGTCAACAGCGGCCACAGGTATTGGTATCCACCTCGGCCATTGGCTACTACGGCACCAGTGAGACCGAAACATTTGTCGAAACCCATGCCGCGGGGACGGATTTTCTGGCCAAGGTCTGTGTGGACTGGGAAGCAGCGGCCCAAGGGGTGACAGACTTGGGGGTGCGCCTAGTGATCCTCCGTTTTGGCATTGTCTTGGGGGAGCAGGGGGCGCTGGCCAAGCTTCTGTTGCCCTTTCAGTTGTACCTCGGGGGGCCTCTGGGATCCGGTCAGCAGTGGTTTTCCTGGATTCATCAGCAGGACTTGGTGCGCCTCATTCTCACAGCCGTGGATGAATCGAAAATGCAGGGCGTTTACAATGCCACCGCCCCAGAGCCTCTGACGATGGCCGACTTTTGCCGTGTTTTAGGAGAGGTGATGCAACGCCCCTCGTGGTTACCGGTGCCCGCCCCCGCCCTTCAACTGCTGCTGGGGGAAGGTGCCGATGTGGTGCTCAAGGGGCAACGGGTCTTGCCGGAGCGGACACTGGCAATGGGATTTCAATTTGAGTACCCCAACGCCAAAGCAGCGCTCACCAACCTCCTCAAACCACGATATACTGGTGATTCCCGCTAGTTTTGTGCAAAATGGTGGAATTGACCCCCGCAGCCATTCAAGAGTTGGAACGTCTCCAGACCCACGGCATTAGTGGCGGCCGGGCAGCAATTCTGCGGATTCAGGTGCAACCCAGTGAGTGCGGTGACTGGCGCTATGATCTGGCCCTTGTGGCCGAGGCCGAGCCAACGGATTTACTCACCGAGTCCCAAGGCTGGAGGATCGCGATTGCTGCTAACGCTGCTGAGCTTTTACGGGGTTTGCGCGTAGATTACATTGAAGACTTAATGGGAGGGGCTTTTCGCTTCCACAATCCCAATGCCAGTCAAACCTGTGGCTGTGGCATGGCCTTTCGCGTGAGCGCATCGTAGATTCTAGGATCACTATGGGGAATACGTTTGGGCATCTATTTCGGGTCACCACGTTTGGTGAATCCCACGGGGGCGGTGTGGGGGTAGTGGTGGATGGCTGCCCTCCCCGCTTGGAACTGTCGGAGGCGGATATTCAAAAGGAACTGGATCGCCGCCGTCCTGGCCAAAGTCGCCTGACTACGCCTCGCCAAGAGAGCGATCGCTGTGAAATTCTCTCAGGGGTTTTTGAGGGCAAAACCCTCGGTACCCCCATTGCCGTTTTGGTGCGCAATAAGGATACCCGCCCCGAAGATTATGCCGAAATGGCTCAGGTCTATCGTCCTTCCCACGCCGATGCCACCTATGACGGCAAGTACGGGATTCGCAATTGGCAAGGGGGTGGGCGTGCCTCAGCGCGGGAAACCATTGGGCGGGTAGCTGCGGGGGCGATCGCCCGCAAAATTCTTGCTCAAGTCGCTGGCACCGAAATCATTGCCTACGTCAAGCGGGTCAAAGACATTGAAGCCGTCGTTGATCCCGATACCGTAGAAGCCGCTGCCGTTGAGGCCAATATCATGCGCTGTCCCGATGCCGTCACTGCCGAAAAGATGATTGCCCTGGTGGATGAAATTCGGCGGCAGGCAAACTCCATTGGCGGCGTTATTGAGTGTGTGGTGCGCAACGTGCCTGTCGGTCTAGGCTCCCCCGTCTTTGACAAGCTAGAAGCAGATCTGGCCAAGGGGGTCATGTCCCTGCCCGCCAGTAAGGGCTTTGAAATTGGCTCTGGCTTTGCGGGTACCCTGCTCACCGGTCAAGAGCACAACGACGAATTTTACACCGATGAACAGGGGCGAATTCGCACCCGCACCAATCGCTCCGGAGGAGTTCAGGGGGGGATTTCCAACGGTGAAAACATCATTTTGCGGGTGGCCTTTAAGCCCACGGCCACCATTGGTCAGGCTCAAAAAACGGTGAACCAGGCGGGCGAAGAAACAGTCTTAGCAGCAAAGGGGCGGCATGATCCCTGTGTTTTACCGCGAGCGGTGCCCATGGTGGAGGCAATGGTGGCTTTGGTTCTCTGTGACCATCTGCTTCGGGATCATGCCCAGTGTCACCTGCTGCTTTAGCGCTCCCGATTGAGGGCAATCAGTAACCGCAGGATAAAAATAAACAGGTTGATATAGGTCAGGTACATCGAAAGAGCAGCAGAGAGATACTGATCATCGCGGTACGTGCGGGGTAGGACAAAAAAGTCCACCACCGCAGCTCCTACAAAGAGCACCACGCCGATGCCAGAAATCGCGATTTCTAGAAACGTGGGCGTAAAGACGCCAAAGAAGCTAAAAACCAACTGGAGAACCAAGACCACCAAAAGCGCAATAATGCCCAGCTGTACCGTCTTGGCCAGGGCAAAGCCATCGCGCTCTGAGAGATTGGAGCCAATGGGACTGGCAGCCATAAACGTGATGCCACAGCCTGCGGCGGCAAGGACAATGCCCATAATGCCCACGGTACTGAGGGCAACATAAATCAATCCAGAGAGGGTATAGCCCGACAGCAAGCTGTAGGTGGCCAGTAGAGGCAGGGCTAACCCATTGTTCCCTTTGCGCGCGGCTCCCTGCGCCACAAAAAAGAGCACAAGTTCAGCAATAATGGCCACCACAAACGTGGGCATAAAAAGCTGGGGCGCAGCAGCCAGCACACCTAGACCGCCCCAACTACCCACCGCCGTCAGCAGAAGGCCGCCCCCCAAAAAGGGCAGGGCATTGCGAATGACATTGGGACCGATGATCGCGTGACTGCGCGCCTCACGAATCGCCTCTTGAAAGTTACTGGTACTACTCACGGGAATCCTCCAAGGGTGGTGAATAGAGAACAAGGCCCCAGGGCATAGTTCTATTGTGCCAAAATTCCCTAGGGTGCCTAACTGGCCGCAACCACGGAGATCTCTGGCTCAAGGGCGGTTTTCTCCAATGGCAGAGGGAGCTGAGTTAACAGACTCAAGGGCAAGTGTTCCACCGTGGGCAAGTATCCCAGCCATTGGCTGGCCAAGTGGGCAAAGTGTTCGGGTTTCCCACTGACATAGAATTGCACCTGGCCTTGGGGGCAGGGAGTGGCCAAATTCATAGCCTCTAATTTGTGCAATGCGGCACGGGCCACAGCATGGGCAGGATCAAGGTGATGTACCGTGGGCGGCAAGTACTGCTCGATCACATGGCGCAGGTGGGGGTAGTGGGTGCAACCGTAGATGAGAGTATCGGGGGCAAAGTCAGCTAAGGGAGCTAGGGTCTGCTGCACAATGCGATGGACGCGATCGCCCTCTAGGCAATTACTCTCCACAAGAGGGACAAACTCAGGGCAAGCCACTTGGGCGATCGCCACTGTTGGCGAGAGTTCCCGAAGCGCCCGCCCATAGGCACCGCTTTTGACGGTTGCGGGGGTGGCAATAACCCCAATGCGCTCTCCTAGGGTAACCGCCATCCTCGCCGCGGGGAGAATGAGACCAAGAATGGGAAAGGGAAATTCCCTGCGTACCTGACTCAAGGCCAGGGCTGAACTGGTGTTGCAGGCCATCACCGCCATCTTGATTCCGCGGCCGTACATCCACGTTAGAATTTCTCGCACATACTGGAGAATTTCACTGCGGCGGCGGGTGCCATAGGGTAGCCGTGCAGTATCCCCAAAGTAGAGAAATGCCTCTTGGGGTAAGAGCCTTTGCAGTGCCTGCAAAACCGTTAAGCCACCCACCCCACTGTCAAACACACCAATTGCTCCCAGAGGATTTAGCCCTAGGGATGTCTTGTGCCAGTTGTCCACTCGAACCTCGACCTCACACCAACAAAAATGACATTGCCCTATTAGAAAGAGGGCAACCACAGCCAATCTAGCGCTTTTTACAGGGATGGAACACGCTCAAAACCGTGAGAGCCACTGTGGGGAAGCAAGGCATCCCTTTGATGGACTCTAATGTCTTAGAAAAGGGCTGTAGTGACACTCTAGCAGGTTTTGCTAAGAACCGAATATTGACGCCAACGCTGAACATAGAGTGCTATACATTGAATCACAGAACACCCGTGGCTGTAGGGTTGGCCACCCCCTACTGGGGAGTTGATGGTGTGAGGACAGGAAAGACAATGCTCAGTCAGGAACAGCTCACCCGCTCCCATGAGTGTGAGCGCGCATGGATTGAAATTGATTTAGCGGCCTTGGCCGCCAACACCCAACATCTTCGCCAGTGGCTGGCACCGACCACGGAACTTTTAGCTGTAGTAAAAGCAGATGCCTATGGTCATGGCGCTGTAACCGTGGCTCAGACCGTTTTAGCCCACGGTGCGACTTGGCTCGGGGTGGCAACCATTCCCGAAGGGATTGCCCTACGCCAAGCGGGAATTACAGCGCCAATTTTGGTCTTGGGATCCGTCAATTTGCCCGTGCAAGTGCAGATGATGGCCGAGTGGCAACTCCAGCCCACCCTTTCTACACCCAAGCAAGCCCTGATTTTCTCTGATTACGCCGATCATCTACGGGAACCCCTCGATGTCCATTTGATGATTGACACGGGCATGTCTCGTTTGGGCTGTCCGTGGCAGGACGCAGTGAATTTTGTCCAATTTGTGCAGCGGTTACCCCACCTGCGGATCCAAGGCATTTACTCCCACTTTGCTAGTGCCGATGATCCTGACCCCAGTTTAATGTGGCAGCAGCAGGCCTATTTTGAGCAGGTGTGCCAAGACCTTGCCCGCCTTGGGTTGGGGTCGGTACGGCGTCACATGGCCAATTCGGCAGCCACTTTGGCCAACCGCAGTAGTCACTACGATATGGTGCGCATTGGTTTGAGCCTCTACGGCGTGTATCCTGCTCCCCATTTACGGGAGGTCGTGCCCCTGCGACCGGTGATGCAGGTGCGATCGCGCATTACCCTGTTGAAAGACATTCCCGCCCATACGGGCATTAGCTATGGTCACCAATTCATTGCCCCTAAACCGATGAAAATTGCCGTTGTTGGTATTGGCTACGCCGATGGGGTACCGCGCCTGCTTTCCAATAAGCTCGAAGTCCTCGTCCGGGGAAAACGGGTGCGCCAAGTGGGGGCAATTACGATGGATCAACTGATGATCGATGTTAGTGACCTTGATGGCTTGCAAGAAGGTGATGTCGTCACGCTCCTAGGTGAAGATGGCGAAGACTGCCTGACTGTGGAGACGTGGGCGAACACCCTCGGCACAATTACTTGGGAAATTCTCTGTGGTTTTAAGAACCGTCTGCCGCGTATTCCTGTCTCCTAGGACATTTTTTCCTCCTGAGAACCCAGCTTGCCACTGTCCTTAAACCAGCGGTGAGGGTGCTGAGCAAGAAAGTCCCGCATTAACTGCTGGCATTCCTTCAAGTTCAGTTGGCCTCCTCCCCAGCCCAAAGACCGGAGATTCCTGCGGTGGGTTTTGCTCCTCGTCTCTCCCTAGGCGCTACTTGCGGCATGTCCTGCCCTAGGCCGACTTGGCTATTATTGACAACGAGACCATCGTACGGCTGCACCGTCTGCGCTATGCGGCGAGGCTTGTCGCCCCCTTGGTCAATCTCGGCAGGCAAAACCTGAGTAAACGTCTTTTTTTTGAATCGTTGTCTAGTCTTGATATGATGCAAGCGAGAATCTGGGGGTATCAATGCCCATGAGCAAGTTTTTGGTAACGGGTGGGGGTGGTTTTATCGGCGCCAACTTTGTGCGCTTAGCCCTCACGGAGGGTTGGGGGGCAGTACTCAACCTGGATAAAGTGACCTATGCCTGTCACCCCGGCACCTTGGCTATGTTGGAGCAACTGCCTAACTATCAATTTGTGAAGGGGGATGTGGGCGATCGCCCTCTTGTCCAAGAGCTATTGCAGGCCTTTCAGCCCGATGCCGTAATTCACTTTGCTGCCGAAAGTCATGTGGATCGCTCAATCAATAGTCCCCAAGACTTTATCCAAACAAATGTGGTCGGGACGGCAAATCTCCTAGAGGAAGTCAAAGCCTACTGGCAACGGTTACCTACAAGAACACAGGAGCAGTTTCGCTTCATTCATATTTCCACCGATGAAGTCTATGGCAGCCTTGGCCCTGAAGATCCCCCCTTTCGAGAAGACACCCCCTATGCTCCTAATAGTCCCTATGCCGCCTCAAAGGCGGCTTCGGATCACCTTGTGCGTGCCTACCACCACACCTACGGCCTGCCGACACTCACAACAAATTGCTCCAACAACTATGGCCCCTACCAGTTTCCCGAAAAACTGATTCCCCTGACGATCTGCCAAGCCCTGGCAGGGCAACCGCTACCCATTTATGGGGATGGTCAAAATGTGCGGGATTGGCTTTACGTTGAAGATCACTGCCGCGCTGTCTATACCGTCTGGCAAAGGGGTCAGGTGGGCGAAACCTACAATATTGGTGGCAATTGCGAAAAGCCTAACCTTGAGGTCGTGCAAACCCTCTGTGATCTCCTGCAAACCCTTGTGCCCCGGTCTGATCTGAATTACCGCAGCTTGATTACCTTTGTGAGCGATCGCCCTGGCCACGATCGCCGCTACGCCATTGATGCCCGCAAAATCCAGCGGGAACTGGGGTGGCAGCCCCAAGAAACCTTCAACACCGGCCTAGAAAAAACGGTGCGGTGGTATCTCGCTCACCCAGAGTGGGTTGAGGCGGCTCGCACTGCCGACTACAGTGCTTGGCTGGCAACTCACTATGGTCGTGTTCTCGCCCGTTGCCTATGAAGGGAATTATTCTAGCCGGCGGATCCGGCACGCGCCTCTATCCCCTGACACAGGTGGTTAGCAAACAGCTCATGCCCATCTACGACAAGCCAATGATTTACTATCCCCTCTCAATTCTGATGTTGGCGGGGATTCGGGAAATTCTCATTATTTCCACCCCAGAGCACCTCTATCTCTTTGAAAAGCTTCTAGGGGATGGTCACCAGTGGGGGCTTTCCCTTAGCTATTGCGTGCAACCCCAACCCAATGGCTTGGCGGAAGCATTTATCTTGGGGCGCGATTTTTTACAGGGGGAACCTGTGTGCCTTGCCCTTGGGGATAATCTTCTCTACGGCCATGATCTCTCAGAGAAGTTGCAACGGGCAGCTCAACTTACGGAAGGGGCAATGATCTTCGGCTATCGGGTGGCCAATCCCCAGCAGTACGGCGTGATTGAGTTTGATGCCAGCGGTCGCGTTCTCGGTATTGAGGAAAAGCCAGCCGTCCCCAAATCCAACTATGCTGTGCCGGGAATTTATTTTTATGACCATCAAGTGTGCGATCTGGCAGCTCAGCTTCAACCGTCGGCACGGGGGGAACTGGAAATCACTGACCTCAATTGCCTCTACCTCGAAAAGGGGCAACTGCGGGTGGAATTGCTCGGACGTGGCTATGCGTGGCTGGATACGGGTACCCCTGATCTGCTGCAACAGGCCAGTAGCTTCATTCGCACTCTAGAGGAACGGCAAGGGGTCAAAATTGCCTGCCTAGAAGAAATTGCCCTGCATCAGGGCTACATTACCCCAGAGCAACTCTATGAACTAGCGCAACCCCTGCGCAAAAGTAGCTATGGCCAATATCTCTTGCAGGTATGGGCAGAAGTCACAGGAGGTATGCATGCTCAAAGTCCAACCGCTGGCCATTCCTGACCTCCTCCTTTTGGAACCCCCTGTCTTTCGCGATCAGCGGGGCTTTTTTTTAGAAAGCTTTAACCAACGGGTCTTTAGGGAGGCCACAGGTTTAGAAATTACCTTTGTCCAAGACAATCACTCCGCCTCTCGGCGAGGGGTTCTGCGGGGATTACACTATCAGCGCCAGCAGCCCCAAGGCAAACTCGTGCGGGTTTTGGAAGGGGAAGTTTTCGACGTAGTGGTTGATTTACGCCGCTCTTCCCCCACCTGTGGGCAATGGCTGGGGATTTGGCTGCGGGCTGAGACCTTCCAGCAACTGTGGATTCCTGCTGGCTTTGCCCACGGGTTTTGGGTGAAATCGCCAACCGCACAGGTACTCTACAAAACAACGGATTACTATAATCCGCAGGACGAATATACACTGCTGTGGAATGATCCGACCGTTGGCATTCGATGGCCAATTGAGGGTGAACCCCTCCTTTCTGTTAAAGATGCCCACGGTAAATCTTTTAAGGAGCTTCCCCTGTTTCCCTGAGCTGGCAGCACCCCATCAAAAATCCCTCCCCAATCGGAGAGGGATCTGCGGGGAAGAATAATTCCCTCTATCCCCTAGAGAGCGTTACCACGGGGGAGTACCTCTTCTGGGAAGACAAAGTTTTCATGGGGTTGGTCTTGGGGCGCCATCCAAGCACGGATGCCCTCGTTCAACAGCAGGTTCTTCGTGTAGAACGTCTCAAACTCAGGGTCCTC